>DCDF01000070.1:5537-15053 GCA_002316295.1 Syntrophaceae bacterium UBA1062
GCCATGATCCCGTTCCTCGAGCACGACGACGCGAACCGCGCGCTCATGGGAGCCAACATGCAGCGTCAGGCAGTGCCTCTCCTGTTCCCCAAGCCGCCGATGATCGGCACCGGCATGGAGCAGGTGGTCGCACGCGACTCGGGAGTGTGTGTTGTGGCACGGCGCTCCGGGGTCGTACAGGATGTCGACAGCGAGCGTATCGTGGTCATGGCCGAGGATGTGGGTGAAGACCCGCACGACACAGGCATCGACATCTACCGGCTCATCAAGTTCAAGCGGGCCAACCAGAACACGTCCTTCAACCAGAAGCCCATCGTCAAGAAGGGCCAGAAGGTGAAGAAGGGCGAGATCATCGCGGACGGCCCAGCCACCAAGGAAGGCGAGCTCGCCCTGGGAAGAAACCTGACCGTGGCGTTCATGCCCTGGGGCGGATACAACTATGAAGACGCGATCCTGATCAGCGAACGCGTGGTCAAGGAAGACTTCTACACCTCGGTGCACATCGAGGAGTTCGAGGTCATGGCCCGGGACGTGAAGCTCGGCAGCGAAGAGATCACCCGGGACATCCCCAACGCGGGCGAGGAAGCACTGAAAGACCTCGACGAATCCGGCATCGTGCGCATCGGAGCCGAGGTGAAGCCCGGCGATATCCTCGTGGGCAAGGTCACTCCCAAGGGAGAGACCCAGCTTTCTCCCGAGGAAAAGCTCCTGCGGGCCATTTTCGGAGAAAAGGCCAGCGAGGTGAAAGACAGCTCGCTCAGGGTACCGCCCGGAATCGAGGGCACCGTGATCGACGCCCGGGTGTTCAACCGCAGGGGGCAGGAAAAGGACGAGCGGACGCTCGAGATCGAGAATAAGGAGATCGACGACTTCAAGAAAGATCAGGAAGACGAGATCACGATCATCACCGATGCGGCGCGCAGCAGGCTCGAAAGGCTCCTGACAGGCAAAAAGCTCGCAGGGCCTCTGCTTTCGCACCTGGGCGACACCGTCATCGCCAAGAGCGGGGCCGCCATAACCCCCGAGATGCTCTCCGGGCTTTCCATCGACGACTTCAAGGACATCCGCATCGCCGACGGCGAAGACACCGAGGCCCAGATCGAGGAGATCATCTCGAGGCTCGATCACCAGAAGCGGCTCATCAACGACTTCTACGATTCGAAGATCGAAAAATTGAGCGCCGGCGACGACCTGCCGCCGGGAGTCAACAAGATGGTGAAGGTCTACGTGGCCATCAAGCGCAAGCTCTCGGTGGGCGACAAGATGGCCGGAAGGCACGGGAACAAGGGTGTCATCTCCCGCATTCTGCCGGAAGAGGACATGCCGTTCTTCGCTGACGGCCGGCCCGTGGACATCGTGCTCAACCCCCTGGGCGTTCCCTCCCGTATGAATGTGGGGCAGGTCCTCGAGACCCATCTGGGGTGGGGCGTGAAGGGCATCGGCGACGTCATCAACCGGATGATCGAGAAAGAGCTGCCGAACAGCGAGCTGAAGGCGATTCTCAAGAAGTTCTACACCTCGAAGAAGATCCACAAGATACTGGACAAGTGCTCGAGGGAGGATCTGCTGGAGTTCGCCCGGAACATTCAGGAAGAGGGCCTGACCGTGGGCGTGCCCGTGTTCGACTCGGCCACCGAGAAGGAGATTCAGGACATGATGAAGATCGCCGGCATCGACGACGGCGGTCGGGTGGTCCTGTACGACGGCAGGAGCGGCGAGGCGTTCGACAGCAAGGTGAGCGTGGGCGTGATGTACATGCTCAAGCTGCACCACCTGGTGGATGACAAGATCCACGCCAGGTCCATCGGCCCCTACTCGCTGGTGACCCAGCAGCCGCTGGGCGGCAAGGCCCAGTTCGGCGGCCAGAGGCTCGGAGAGATGGAGGTGTGGGCTATCGAGGCATACGGCGCCGCCTATTCGCTGCAGGAGTTCCTGACCGTGAAGTCGGACGACGTGGCCGGGAGAACCAGGATGTACGAATCCATCGTGAAAGGGCAGCACGAGCTCGAGCCCGGCATTCCCGAATCATTCAACGTTCTCACCAGAGAACTCAAGAGTCTTGGCCTGGACATCGGACTGATCGAGGGCCAGGGCCAGCACTAAGCAAAGGAGACAAGATTGGAAGACTTATACAGCTATTTCGAGAAACCGAAAGATCCTTCCAACTACATGGCTGTCCGCATCGGCCTCGCATCTCCTGAGAAGATCCTCGCGTGGTCGTACGGAGAGGTCAAGAAGCCGGAGACCATCAATTACCGGACGTTCAAGCCCGAAAGGGACGGCCTCTTCTGCTCCAGGATATTCGGGCCGATCAAGAGCTACGAATGTATCTGCGGAAAATATAAGCGCATGAAGCACCGCGGCGTCGTGTGCGAGAAGTGCAACGTCGAGGTGATCGACTCCCGCGTGCGCCGGGAGCGGCTCGGGCACATCGAGCTGGCCACTCCGGTGGCGCATATCTGGTTCCTGAAGAGCCTGCCCAGCAAGATCGGCGCCCTGCTCGATCTTTCCATCAAGGAGCTGGAGCGGGTCCTGTACTTTGAGAGCTACATCGTTACCGATCCGAAGGACACGCCGCTGCACAAGTCCGAGCTGCTGACCGAAGACAAGTTCCGAGCCTGCGTGGACAAGCACGGCATCGGCAGCTTCGTCGCCAAGATGGGCGCCGAGGCGGTCGACGACCTCATCAGGGATCTCGATATCCTCGAGCTCTCGGTCACGCTCAAAGACGAGATCAAGAGCACCAAGAGCGAGGCCAAGAAAAAGAAGCTGAGCCGCCGCTTAAGGATGGTCAACGTTTTCAAGGGAATCGACCCGGCCGATCTCATGACCTTCATCGAGGACCGGTTCCACCTGGAGAAGGACGAGCAGTTCAGGCGCACTCTCGGAGAGATCCTCACCGAATGCAGGAAGATCAGCAAGCGTTGGGAGGAGGCCCCGAGCTATGCGGAGAAGAAGGCCATCATCCCCAAGGTGAACGAGGTGATCGAGAGGCTCGTGGAGTCGCGCAGGCTCACCCACGACGAGATCGACCACCTCAAACCCTGGCAGGACCCCTCATGGATGATCCTCAAAGTCATCCCGGTGCTGCCTCCCGACCTGAGGCCGCTGGTCCCCCTGGACGGCGGTCGGTTCGCCACCTCGGACCTGAACGACCTCTACCGCAGGGTCATCAACCGGAACAACCGGCTGAAACGGCTCATGGAGCTCAATGCTCCCGACATCATCCTGCGCAACGAAAAGAGGATGCTCCAGGAGGCCGTGGACGTGCTGTTCGACAACGGCCGCAGGGGGAGGGTCATCACAGGCGCCAACCGCAGGCCCTTGAAGTCGCTCTCTGACATGCTGAAAGGCAAGCAGGGACGCTTCCGGCAGAACCTGCTGGGCAAGCGCGTGGACTACTCCGGGCGCTCGGTCATTACGGCCGGACCGGACTTGAGGCTGCATCAGTGCGGCCTGCCCAAGAAGATGGCCATCGAGCTCTTCAAGCCGTTCATCTACAACCGCCTGGAGACCAAGGGATACGTAAGCACGATCAAGAGCGCCAAGAGGCTCGTTGAGGCGGAAACGCCCGAGGTCTGGGAATGTCTGGCCGAAGTGGTCCAGGAGTACCCGGTGATGCTCAACCGCGCTCCCACGTTGCACAGGCTCGGCATTCAGGCCTTCGAGCCGATTCTCATCGAGGGCAAGGCCATCCAGCTCCATCCGCTGGTATGCCCAGCCTTCAACGCCGACTTCGACGGCGACCAGATGGCGGTGCACGTGCCGCTTTCGGTCGAGGCGCAGGTCGAGGCCAGGGTGCTCATGATGTCCACCAACAACATTCTTTCTCCGGCGCACGGCAAGCCCATCATCGTGCCCACCCAGGATATCGTGCTCGGCGTGTACTACCTGACCAGGGAAAAGCCCCTGGCCAAGGGCGAGGGCATGATCTTCTTCGGGCCCGAAGAGGTGAGGGCGGCCCATGACGCGGGAGTGGTGTCCATTCATGCAAAAATCAAGGTGCGCATGGAAGGCAAGTACTACGACACCACGGTGGGCCGGGTCATCTTCAACGAGATCGTGCCCGACGAGATCCCCTTCGAGACTATCAACAAGCCCATGACCAAGAAGGCCCTGGCGGACCTCGTGGACGTCTGCTTCCGGGTGGCCGGCGACAAGAACACCGTTCTGCTGGCGGACAGGATCAAGGACCTCGGATACTTCTACGCAACCAAGGCCGGGATCTCGATCGGCATCGAGGACATGCTCATCCCGTCTTCGAAGGCAAAGATCATCGAAAAGGCCAAGGAAGACGTGGCCCAGATCATCACCCAGTACAACGAAGGCCTCATCACCGACGGCGAGCGCTACAACAAGATCGTGGACATCTGGACCAAGGTCACGGACCATGTGGCTTCCGATATGATGGACACCATCAAGACCGACACCGTCACCTATCCGGACGGCCGCAGCGAGGAGATTCCCTCGTTCAACCCCATCTTCATGATGGCGGACTCCGGAGCGAGGGGATCGGCGCAGCAGATCAGGCAGCTGGCCGGGATCAGAGGCCTGATGGCCAAGCCCTCCGGCGAAATCATCGAGACACCCATCGAGTCGAACTTCCGTGAGGGACTCGATGTTCTGGAATACTTCATCTCGACCCACGGTGCGAGAAAGGGTCTGGCGGACACCGCTCTGAAGACCGCGAACTCGGGCTACCTCACCAGGAGGCTCGTGGACGTGGCCCATGACGTGGTGATTACCGAAGAGGACTGCGGAACCCTGGACGGCATAGAGATGGAGGCCCTGGTGGAAGGCGGCGAGATCATCCAGACCCTGGGGGAGAGAATTCTGGGCAGGGTGGCGCTCGACGATGTGCGCGACCCCTATTCCGGAGAAGTCCTGGTTCCGGCGAACACCATGATCGACGAGTCTCACGTGGCCAGGATCGAGGACGTGGGCCTGGAACACGTGGTGATCCGTTCGGCCCTTGCGTGCAGGTCGAAGCACGGTGTATGCGCCAAGTGCTACGGCAAGGACCTGGCCCGGGGCAGGATGGTCAACATCGGCGAGGCCGTGGGCATCATCGCGGCCCAGTCCATCGGCGAGCCGGGCACTCAGCTCACCATGAGAACGTTCCATATCGGCGGCACGGCCACCGTCATGGAGCAGTCGAACATCAAGTTCAATCACGCGGGCATCGTCCGCTACAAGGACCTCAAGACCGTCCGCGGGCGCGACAATGAGCTCGTGGTCATGAACCGCAACGGTACGATCGCTCTGGAGGATGAGAACGGGCGTGAGCGCGAGACATATCCCATCGTGTACGGCGCCAGAATCAAGGTGGAGGACGGCGCACGGGTCAATCCCGGAGATATGCTCGCCGAGTGGGACCCCTACACCATCCCGATCCTCACCGATGTTGCAGGCAAGGTGCGCTTCATCGATCTGGTCGAAGAGATCACCATGCAGGAGCATATCGACGAGGTGACGGGCCTGAGCCGTTCGGTCATCATCGAGCCCAAGAACCCCGAGCTCAGGCCGCGCATCCAGATCATGGATGACAGCGGCAAGCTGGCCAAGCTGCCTGACGGCAAAAATCCGGCCCGCTACTCGCTTCCCGTGGGCGCCAACCTCTTCGTCAAGGAAGGCGACGAGGTGTTTGCCGGAGACGTTCTCGTGAAAATCCCCCGGGAAACCACGAAGACCAAGGACATCACCGGAGGTCTGCCCAGGGTCGTGGAGCTCTTCGAAGCCCGCAGGCCCAAGGAGGCCGCAACGGTCACCGAGATCGACGGCGAGGTTTCCTACGGCAAGGACAGCAAGGGAAAGCGCAAGGTTATCATCACCCCCGAGGTAGGCCAGGCCAAGGAATACATGATTCCCAAAACCAAGCACATCTCGGTGCACGAAGGTGACTTCGTGCGTGCGGGCGAGCCGCTCATGGACGGCGCCGTGGATCCGCACGATATCCTGAGGATCAGCGGCGAGAAGGACCTTGCCCGGTATCTCGTGAACGAGGTACAGGAGGTCTACCGGCTCCAGGGCGTGCGCATCAACGACAAGCACATCGAGG
Source organism: Syntrophaceae bacterium UBA1062 (assembly GCA_002316295.1). Classification (GTDB taxonomy): domain Bacteria; phylum Desulfobacterota; class Desulfomonilia; order UBA1062; family UBA1062; genus Phosphitivorax. The sequence goes on from DCDF01000070.1 coordinate 11,596, forward strand.
TGATCGTGCGCCAGATGCTCAAGCGCGTGCGCATCAAGGACGCGGGCGATACCGCGAATCTTGAGGGCGAGTACGTCGACAAGCACGAGTTCGGCGAGGAGAACGAACGGGTCGTCAGCGCTGGCGGAAAGCCGGCCATCGCCGAGCCGTCTCTGCTGGGCATCACCAAGGCGAGCCTGAACACCGAGAGCTTCATCTCGGCGGCTTCGTTCCAGGAGACCACGCGTGTGCTGACCGAGGCGAGTGTGGAGGGCAAGGTGGATCACCTGGTCGGCCTGAAGGAGAACGTGATCATGGGCAGGCTCATCCCGGCGGGAACCGGATTCCCTATTTATAACCGGGTGGATATCAAGGTGGAAGAAGAGGATATCCTGGATGATGACCTGTAGAAAACCCTTGACAGAAAGGGCGTCCGTTGTTAGAAGACTGCGGTCCACTCTGGCGGTGGAACCCGTCAATTTTTAGAAGGAAAAGAAGGGATTTAGGAATGCCTACACTTAACCAACTGGTACGAAAAGGCAGGAAAGACATTCAGAAGCTGAAGAAGACCAGGGCCCTGCAGGAATGCCCGCAGAAACGAGGCGTGTGCGTGCGCGTGTACACCACGACGCCGAAGAAGCCGAACTCCGCTCTGCGAAAGGTCGCCAGGATAAGGCTCACCAACGGATACGAGGTGACCTCCTATATTCCGGGCGAGGGGCACAACCTGCAGGAACACTCCGTGGTGCTCATCAGGGGCGGTCGAGTGAAGGACCTGCCCGGAGTGAGATACCACATCATCCGGGGGGTCATGGACTCCGAGGGTGTGCAGGAGCGCCGTCAGGGAAGATCGAAATACGGAACGAAGAGACCAAAGTAAGAGGTTCTTACCATGCCAAGAAAGAAGAGAGGAAGTCTGAAGAGGGATGTGACGGCCGACCCGAAATATGGCGACAAGACCGTGACCAAGTTCATCAACTGTCTCATGTGGGACGGCAAGAAATCGGTGAGCGAGCAGATCTTCTACGATATGCTGGGAATCATCGCCGAGAAGACCAAGGAAGATCCTCTCCAGATTTTCGTCAAGGCGTTCGACAACGTGAAGCCCTCGCTGGAAGTCCGTTCCAGAAGAATCGGCGGCGCGACGTACCAGGTTCCCACCGAGGTGAGGCCGGACAGGCGGGACATGCTCGCCAGGCGCTGGATCATCCATGCCGCCCGCGCCAGGAGCGAGAATACCATGAGCGAGCGGCTGGCCCTGGAGCTTCTCGACGCGTACAACAACCGCGGGACCTCCATAAAGAAGAAGGAAGACACTCATAAGATGGCGGAGGCGAACAAGGCCTTTGCCCATTATCGCTGGTAGAGAAAGTAGCTTTGAAAAGATCGGTACCCATAGAACAGATCAGAAACATCGGCATCATGGCGCACATAGATGCCGGAAAGACCACCACCACGGAGCGGATCCTCTATTACACGGGGAAGAGCTACAAGATGGGGGAGGTCCATGACGGCCAGGCCACCATGGACTGGATGGAGCAGGAAAGGGAGCGTGGCATCACCATCACCTCGGCGGCGACCACCTGCTCCTGGAAGGACCACTTCATCAACATCATCGACACCCCGGGTCATGTGGACTTCACCATCGAGGTGGAGCGGTCGCTGCGCGTGCTGGACGGCGCAGTAGGCGTGTTCTGTGCTGTGGGCGGGGTGCAGCCCCAGTCCGAAACCGTGTGGCGGCAGGCAGAGCGCTACCGTGTGCCCAGGATCGCCTTCGTAAACAAGATGGACCGGGTGGGTGCAGACTTCTTCCGGGTGATAGGCGAGATATCCGACAAGCTCGCGGCGAACCCCGTGGCACTGCAGATCCCTCTGGGCAAGGAAGATTCCTTTACCGGCGTCATCGACCTCATCGAGATGCACGCGGTGGTCTATGACGATGAGACCAAGGGAGCACAGTTCAAGACCACCCCGATTCCCGAGGAATACCGCGAATCGGCCGAGGAATACCGCGAGCGGCTCATCGAAGCCGTCTGCGACGTGGACGACCAGCTGATGGAAGCCTACCTCGAAGGCCGGGAGATCGAAAAAGAGCGCATCAAGCTGGCTCTGAAGAAGGGGGCCTTGAGCCTCAAGCTCACGCCGGTGCTGTGCGGCACCGCATTCAGAAACAAGGGCGTACAGCCCCTGCTGGACGCCATCGTGGACTATCTCCCCTCGCCGCGCGAGGTGGGGGCGGTCAACGGCAAGGACGAGAGCGGCCAGGACCAGGTGCGCTATCCCGACGACGACGAATCCCTCTCGGCGCTGGCCTTCAAGGTCATGAACGACCCCTACGTGGGCCAGCTCACTTTTGTCCGGGTGTACTCCGGAGTCGTCAATGCGGGAGAGACGGTCTACAACAGCGGCACCGGAAAGAAGGAGCGCATCGGCAGGCTGGTGCGTATGTACGCGGACAAGCGCGAGGAGATCAAGACCATTCATGCAGGCGAAATAGCCGCCGTGCTGGGCCTGAAGAACACCATCACGGGTCAGACACTGTGCGATCCCTCGCGGCCGATCGTGCTCGAGTCCATGGACTTCCCGGAGCCGGTCATCTCGATCGCCATCGAGCCCAAGACCAAGGCCGACCAGGAGAAGCTCGCCATGGCGATGTCGCGCATGTCCATGGAAGACCCGTCGTTCAAGGTCCACACGGACCGCAACACCGGAGACACCCTCATCTCCGGGATGGGCGAGTTGCATCTGGAGATCATCGTGGACAGGATCAGGAGGGAGTTCGGAGTGGAGGCCAACGTGGGCAGACCCCAGGTGGCATACACCGAGTCCATCACCAGGACGGCCCAGGAAGAGACCAAGTATGCGAAGCAGACCGGCGGACACGGTCAGTACGCCCATGTGCTCATCAGGGTGGAGCCTCTTCAGAGCGGGTCGGGCTTCGAATTCGTCGACAAGATCGTGGGGGGCGTCATTCCCCGCGAGTATATACCGGCTGTCAGAAAAGGGGCCGAAGAGGCCCTGCAGATGGGCCCCTGCGCGGGTTATCCCGTTCAGGACGTCCGTGTGACGCTGTTCGACGGCTCCTACCACGAGGTGGATTCGTCGGAGATGGCATTCAAGATCGCCGGTTCCATGGCCATGAAGAACGCGCTGAAGAAGGCCGGGCCCATCATGCTCGAGCCCATCATGGACGTGGAGGTGGTAAGCCCTTCGGAATACATAGGAGATATCATTAACGATCTGTCTTCTCGAAGGGGGAGGGTGCTCGGCATGGATACCCGCGCCGACGTGCGGGTCATTGCCAGCCAGGTTCCGCTTGCCGAGATGTTCGGGTACGCGACGAGCCTGAGGTCCCAGTCCCAGGGACGGGCGACCTTTACCATGCAGGTTTCGCACTATGAGCCCGTACCCACCAGCATTTCGGCACAGGTAAAAGACGCGAGAGGAGGACAGCTCTATGGCTAAGGAGACATTCAAGA
>DCDF01000037.1 GCA_002316295.1 Syntrophaceae bacterium UBA1062
CGGCCGTCCCGCGAGGTCCGGATCGGCCCGCTCCGCGGTACGGCCGTCGAGGGGCAGGACGTTGTACCGTGCAGCTTCGATGAGGAACAACCGCTTGAGCTCACGCAGCTTCTCCGGGCGTTTACGTGCGAGATCATGAGCCTGGGTCCAGTCGGTGTTGGTATCGTACAGCTCCCAGATGTCTTCATCGAACCCGCGCTTCGGCCAGTCCGCCACCGGCGTGTTGTGCGCCGTGACCGCCGTCCAGCCGTCATGGTAGATGCCGCGGTTGCCGAGCATCTCGAAGTACTGCGTCTTGTGCCTCTCGGGTGCGCCTGCGTTATCGAACGTATAGACCATGCCGACCCCCTCCATGGGTTGCTGGTCGACCCCGTTCACCTTGATCGGCTGGGGGATCTGCGAAACCTCGAGAAAGGTGGGCGCGACATCGATGACATGGTGGAACTGGTGGCGGAGCTCGCCTCTGGCCTTGATCCCGCCGGGCCAATGCACGATCAGCCCATTGCGGGTGCCGCCCCAGTGCGACGCCACGCGCTTGGTCCACTGGTACGGTGTATCCATCGCATGCGCCCAACCGAGTGAATACTGAGGATACGATTCGGGCGTTCCAAAGGTAGGGAGCTGTTTGCGCAGGAACTCGGGCGTCTCTATCCCGGCCATTCCGGTCATGGTGATCGACTCGTTCCACGTGCCGTTCAGAGACCCCTCGCCCGAGGCCCCGTTGTCACCCGTGATCACGAATATCAGGGTGTCGTCCAGGGCGCCCAGTTTTTCGATTGCATCGACGACGCGGCCGATCTGGCAGTCGGTGTGCTCGAGAAAAGCGGCATAGATCTCCATCTGCCGGGTGAGCACCGGCTTGAGGTCATCGGGCATATCGCGCCAGGCAGGGATGCCTCGCGGCCGGGGGGTGAGATCGCAGTCCGGAGGGATGATACCCATATTCTTCTGCCGCGCGAAGGTCTCCTCCCGTACCACGTCCCATCCCTTGTCGAACTCGCCCCTGTAGCGGTCGATCCAATCCTTGGGGACATGGATCGGCGCGTGCGTGGCGCCCGGTGCGAAATACAGGAAGAACGGCTTGTCCGGCATGAGGCTGCGCTGCTCGCTCAGCCAGCGCAGCGCCTTTTCGGCAATATCCTCGGTGAAGTGGTAGCCCTGCTCAGGCGTCTTGCCCGGTTTGACCGAGCTCGTGCCCTCGATGAGGCTCGGATAGAACTGGTTTGTCTCGCCGCCTATGAACCCGTAGAAGTGCTCAAACCCGCTTCCTGTGGGCCAGCGGTCGAACGGGCCCATCGGGTTCCACTCCCAGGAGGGTACCTCGTGGCATTTCCCGAACTGCGCGGTCGAGTAGCCGTTCAGCCGCAGGATCTCGGCAATGGTTGCGGCCGTGTTCGGCCGCTTGGATGTATAGCCCGGAGCCGACGTCGCCATGTCGGAGACCGTGCCCATCCCCACCGAGTGGTGATTGCGGCCCGTCAGCATCGCCTGCCGCGTAGGAGAACACATCCCGGTCGTATGAAACCGGGTGTAGCGCAAGCCGCCCGCGGCGAGTCTCTCGAAAACAGGGGTGCGGCATGGACCGCCGAACGCGCTGCTCGCGCCGAATCCGACGTCGTCGAGCAGCACGAGGAGGATGTTCGGAGCGCCCGCGGGCGGCCGCACCGGCTCGATGGGTTCGTATCCGGCATTCGGGTCTTTCATGTCGTACATGGTCGGACCTGCGTACGGGCGATCCGGAATCGGAAGGATCTCTCGCGCAATATCACGTGTCACTCCTTTGTCCCTCATATGGACCTCCTTTTCTTTTCACCCATGCTATTTACCTGTGCTCATGCGCATGTCTGCTCAGGACCGAGGCTATCGGGAAGAGAATGGAAAACCCTACCAGAGACGAGACCACGACCATAACCAGCGTGTCCGGATTCCCGAAGCTCTCCGCCGCAACGACCATAGCCGCTGCAATACCACGCTGGGCCGTGCCGAGTCCCAGGGCGCACCGCCTCTCGAAAAGCCTGCCACCGAGTGCATAGCCGATAGCGAATGCCCCGGTTATCACGATGACGGCTGCAAGGACGGCACCGGTGCCGAACAGGCCGAGTATGGCTCGAAGATTCAACAGAAAGGTGGTACCCACCAACACTATCAGTGAAACGGTCGAGACCTTGCCCATGACCGGCTGCAAACGCATGGCCCAACGGGCGGAGTGTGTCCTGACGAGCAGACCGGCTCCCAGGGGCAACAGCATCGTGAGCACGAGCGGCAAAGCGATCGCACCCGCACTCACCTCTGCCTCGGGCAGCGCCATCGGCACGACGATGGGCAGGTAAATAACGGTGGCAGGGAGCAGGAGCAGGAGGAGCGCAGCACTGAGCGCCACATCATGTTCGGCGAATTCCGTGAGCTTGACCAGAAAGGGCGCGCCTGCAGCAGTCGAGACAAGGAACAAACCGTTCTCCAGGGGCTGATCCAAGGGCAGGAGCCAAATGACCGCCATTCCCAGGAGCGGAACCAGCACGAAATTGGCAAGGAGCGGAACGATCACGCTCCTCGGACTGCTGAATGGCTCGATGATCTCCTGTACCACGTGGCCGAAGCCCACGGACAGCATGCTTGTCACTGAGAAGGCCGGAACAGCCACAGTCAGGATAACCGACAGGATTTCAGCCATGGAAACCGCACCATCGACGGCCGCTGCTCACAGGGTATCGGGCCGGCCTGTCCGGATCCTCTCCCGCCCCTTATACAGCTTCTTCTTCCCCAAAGGTCCTGATTCTCTCCTTGTGCAGTCTCGCCTCGTGCTTCCCCAAATCCCTCACCGCCCTTCCCTTTCTCCGTGCGGCTCATAGGAAGGCTCCTTCTCAGATCTTCACCTTGGATGAAGGACTGGCTAAGCAAGAAGGCGGATATACATGATAGTAACCCTCCAAGGGTAAGTATCAAAGCTCGCCCTTTTCCAGCACACCATCAGGGAAAGCAGGGCCGGTGCTCGATCCTCTGGCCCGGCTTTGAGTACTTCCTCTCCAGAGCGACAGCGGTTTTGAAGAAATCGAGGCCGGGCAGCGTGAGCTCGCCTCCCTGCCAGGTAAAGACGACCTCGACCCCGGGCAGGCTATCGATGTATGTTCTTATGACCTGCTCGAGCATCTCTTTTTTACATGCGCCCTGTCCCGGGACCGTTGAGGAGAACGGCTTTGCACAGGCAGTAGCAGCATGTGCAGCTCAGATTGCATGTGGAGCCGATGGACTTGATCATGGCGTGGAACCTGCGATGCGCCTTGCTCACCAACTGAGGGCCGGAGCAGCAGTCAAACATACGTAGCTCCTCCATGTCTAAGAAGCCGTAATGTGACTGCAGGTTTTGTTTGAACCCTGGACATTATGCAAAGGACACATACTTGGGGGATATCTATACCGTTCAACGAAGAGATCTCGTTCGGTGTGCCGAAGCTCTTATCGGTCATGATTGGCTGCATGCCTGGCGCGTTCCAGGGATGAATCAAACAGAGCGTTCATAAGGGTTTTGATTCTCTCTTCCGGTCCCACACCCCCGCAGCTTGCGTTGAAAGGACTATTCGCTCGCGGGCTTTGATACCACGCCGCTTGTGGCAGGGTAGTTCATTGCGCTGTGTTCTCATTGGTTCAACTCCCGGATGTCGTGCTCGGGGACGGGGGCTGTTTCCCGCTAACCCTCCACGATATCATAACATGTTTTCCGGAAAAAGCGGGTAGCGCCTTCTGCAAGAGATCTCACGGAAGGTATTCCCGGCGTTGGAGCGCTGCTTGTCGCCGGGGGCGTCTCAAACAGTACGGCAGGAACATATATGGGCCGGCCCGGTGACTCGAGCCGAGCGGGCATTGCATATCTCTTTACAGCTCCAGGTGCTTGAGCAGAAACCTTCCGGTATGCGACGCCTCGCACCGGGCGACCTCTTCCGGGGTGCCCGTGACCACGATCCGGCCGCCCTCGTTTCCGCCCTCGGGGCCGAGGTCGATGAGGTGGTCGGAGGACTTGATGATGTCCATGTTGTGCTCGATGACCAGCACCGTGTTGCCCTGCTCCACCAGGTGGTGCAGGACCTTGAGCAGCTTGCTGATATCGTCGAAGTGAAGCCCGGTGGTGGGCTCGTCCAGGATGTAGAGCGTCCTGCCAGTGGAGCGCTTGGAGAGCTCCCTGGCCAGTTTGGTGCGCTGCGCCTCTCCTCCGGAGAGTGTAGTGGCGCTCTGGCCGAGCTTGATGTAGTCCATGCCCACGTCGATGAGCGTCTGGAGCTTTCTGCGGATGGAGGGCACGGCCTCGAACAGATCGAAAGCCTGCTTCACGCTCATGCCCAGCACATCTGCGATAGAGTGCCCCTTGTACTTGATCTCCAGGGTCTCGTCGTTGAAGCGCCTGCCCTGGCATTGGTCGCATACCACGTATACGTCGGGCAGGAAGTGCATGGCGATCTTGATCAGGCCGTCGCCCTGGCACGCCTCGCACCTGCCGCCCTTGACATTGAAGCTGAACCTGCCCGGCTTGTATCCCCTCACCTTCGCATCCGGAAGCATGGTGAAGAGCTCGCGGATCAGGGTGAACACACCGGTGTAGGTGGCCGGGTTCGACCTCGGGGTCCTTCCGATCGGGCTCTGGTCCACGTTGATCACCCGGTCGATGAGCTCAGTGCCCTCGACCGCATCCACATGGTGCGGCAACGACCGGGAGCCTGCCAGACATTTCGTGAGATAGGGGTAGAGGGTGTCGATGACGAGGCTCGACTTGCCGGAGCCGGATACGCCGGTCACACAGGTGAAGAGCCCGATCGGGATCTCCACGTCCACGCCTTTGAGATTGTTTGCCCGTGCGCCTTTGATGATGAGGCGTCCCCTGCCGGGTTTTCTGCGCTTCCGGGAGTCGTGGACCGTGAGCCTGCCTGAGAGATACCGGCCGGTGAGCGATGTGTCGGAGACCAGGAGTTCCTGCGGTGTTCCCTGAAAGATGATCTCTCCTCCCCTTTCGCCTGCGCCCGGCCCCATGTCGATCACGTAGTCGGAGGCACGGATGGTGTCTTCGTCGTGCTCCACCACGATGAGCGTGTTGCCAAGGTCTCTCAGGTGCATCAGGGTGTTGATGAGCCGGTCGTTGTCGCGCTGGTGCAGCCCGATGGTGGGCTCGTCCAGGATGTACATGACTCCCATGAGCGCCGACCCGATCTGGGTCGCGAGCCTGATCCTCTGCGACTCTCCGGACGAGAGGGTACCCGCGGTGCGGGCCAGGGTGAGGTACCCGATTCCCACCGAGGCGAGAAACCCGAGCCGGTCCCTGATCTCCTTGATGAGCCTGCCCGCGATTTCCTGATTCTTGGGGCTCAGGCTCAGGGAGTCGAAGAACTGGAGCAGGCAGTCCACGCTCGTCTCGGTGAGCTCCTGGATATTCTTCCCTCCCACACGGACATGGAGCATCTCCTTCTTGAGCCGTGCGCCTCCGCATTCGGGGCAGTTCTTGTTGCTCAGGAAACGGGAGATGTCCGAGCGGATCTCGCCGTTTTCGGTTTCGTTCAGCTTCCTCCGAAGGTTCGGTATCACCCCCTCGTAGAGGTTGCCGTACGGGCCCCTGACGGCATCGCCGTACAGGATGGAATGCTTCACATCGTCGTCGAGATCGGCAAACGGCGTGTTCGGGTCGAACCGCAGGACCCGCGCCAGGTGCCTGATGAGCCGGGTCGCGAACCTCCCGGGGGGCGAGCCCCAGGGCAGGACAGCGCCCTGCATGAGCGACAACCGCGGGTTGGGCACCACCAGCTCGGGGTCGATTTCCAGCAGCACCCCGAGGCCGGTGCAATAGCTGCATGCGCCGTGAGGGTTGTTGAACGAGAACATCCGGGGCGAGATCTCCGGATATGAGACATTACAGACCGGGCACCCGTAGTGCTCGGAATACACTGTCTCGTCTCCCTTGTCGTCGCTGATCTTGAGGATGCCTCCGGAGAGCCTGCATGCGATCTCGATGGGGTCCACGAGCCGCTGCTGGATGCCCTCCTTGATTACGAGCCTGTCCACCACCACGTCGATGCTGTGCTTCTTGTTCTTGTCAAGATGCGGGACCTCCTCGATATCA
>DCDF01000046.1 GCA_002316295.1 Syntrophaceae bacterium UBA1062
GCCTTTTCCTCCATCCTCTACGGCGATGCCTCCAACAAGGAGCTGGCTGCAGACACCCTGAAGGGCTCGGGAAGGGATCTTTTCAAGGAAGGCGTTGTCGATCACCTGATAAAGGAGCCGACAGGGGGCGCCCAGAATGATCCGGAGGCCGTGGTAAAGGACACGGCACAGGTGGTCCGTCAGTGTGTGGGAGAGCTCCTGCAGATGGACATCGAAGAGCTGGTGCTGCTTCGTTCCGAGGCCATCGAGAGGCTCGTTCCTCGGAAAGTGTAGCTGGATCATTTTTCCGGAGCACGGGGAAGAAAATTCCCTTTCATGAAAGGACACGTTGTTGTCGAATAGCGTGAGATGACTGGCATTGTCTTTGCTTTCCTCTCAGGAAGGAGGAACTCATGAAAATCGACCCCAATATGATGATCGGCACAGTGACAGGCATGAGGCCAGACACCAAGTCGCCTGCTGCGGGGGGATCCTCGTTCGAAACCATCCTCAAGGACATGCAGGACGCGGCAGCGACACAAACCCGGCAGGTGCATCCGGCCCTGCAGGTCGGCCAGCCCAGCCCGCAGAAATTCAATGCCCTGAATGTCAGCGGGCAGGCCCTCGATCTGCTGGATGCATACGCGCGTGCGCTCGATGATCCCAAGCTCAGCCTCAAAGACATCGCTCCCATGGTGGACGAAATGGACGCTGTCCGCTCCGCGGTTGCAGAGGCACGTTCGTTCCTTTCCGACGATGATCCGCTCAAGGGGATCATGGCCGATGTGGAATCGACCTTGAACAGTGAGCTCGTTCGTTTCAGGAGGGGAGACCTCATCGGGTGATATTGTCCGTCCCTCTGGCCGTCGCCGTCATAGGTCTGTTCATCGGGAGCTTCCTGAATGTCTGCATACACAGGATTCCACGGGAGGAATCCATTGTCTTTCCTTCCTCCCGGTGTCCGAAGTGCCGTGAGAAGATCAGGCCCTGGGACAATATCCCGGTGCTGAGCTATCTTTTCCTGCGCGGCAGATGCAGACACTGCAAAGAGAAGATCTCGCCGCGCTATCCCCTCGTGGAGACGCTGAGCGCCCTGATCGCCCTTGCCATGCTCTACCGGTTCGGCCTCACGGCGGCTTTTTTCATCTATTACGCCTGGGCCTGTGTGCTTCTGGTCATCACCTTCATAGATATCGACTACCAGATTATCCCCGACAGTCTCTCCATCGGCGGCATTGTCGTGGGCCTTGCCCTGGTATGGTGGCTGCCGGTTTCATATCCTGAGGCCCTCATCGGCCTGGGAGTCGGCGCCGGTCTGCTGATCGTGGTGATCTACGGGTATTACTTCCTCACGGGCAAGCAGGGCATGGGCGGAGGAGATGTCAAGCTGCTGGGCATGATCGGGGTCTTCACCGGATGGGAGGGGGTGCTGTTTACGATTTTCATGGGGTCGCTCCTGGGCTCCCTCGTGGGGATACCGTGGGCGCTGCTGCAGAAGAAGAACATGCAGGCGGCAATCCCCTTCGGCCCGTTTCTCGCGCTGGGGGCTTTCATCAATGTTCTTTTCGGAGATATGCTCATCGACTGGTACTTCACCGTCTTGTCATAACCCATCATACCTGATCACGGGCGGCGGGCGGTAGCGGATGTTCTCCATCGTTGGGCCATGGACCCTGTATGGGATAATCGAAAAACGGAGACACGAGGCATTTCGGAGGTTCGTAACAGAATGTCGCTGCAGTCGGAACGATACCATGATCTGGCGGGGACGCTTCGGACCGCGTTCCTGCAGGCGCTTCTCCTTGCGCTCATTGCAATCCTCATAGCCGCGGCTTTCAACGCATGTCGCCCGAACGGGCTGAAATGGCTCGGTCAGGGTCCTTTGCCGGAAGAATATGCCAAAGGATCGGGCACGTTCGAAACAATCAACCTGGAAGACGCCTTCAGCGGATATACTCAGGGCACCCTTGTATTCATCGATGCCCGGAGCTCAACGGCATTCCGCTCCGGTCACCTTCCCGGAGCTCACAACATACCGCCGGAGAACGTGAGCTCTTGCATCGATACGCTTCGAGGCGCAACACTGCTGGGTAAAACTCCGGTAGTCTATTGCGACGGTCCCGGCTGCGACCTGAGCTTGCGCGTGGCGTCTCTCCTGGCGGAGCACGGATTTCCGGGCATACAGATACTGACTGCTGGATGGGAAGGGTGGTACGATGCGGGATTTCCTATCGAACAGGGGGAGCGGCCATGAACAGGCTCCATACCTTTCTGCCGGTCATCTGGCTGGTTTCGATGCTTTTCAGGCTCGTTCTCGGCGCCGTGTTCGTCTATGCGGGAATCGAGAAAGTGATGGACCCGGCAGCCTTTGCCATTGACATTTCCAATTACCGCCTGCTTCCCGGATGGATGATCAATCCTGTCGCCATCGCACTGCCCTGGATCGAGATTTTCGCAGGCTGCAGTGTGCTTGCGGGAGTGTTCCTCCCGGGAGGTGCGCTCATCATCTCGACTCTGCTGCTGCTGTTCGCAACTGCGCTGGGAATCAGCCTCTTCAGGGGGCTGGACATCTCCTGCGGGTGCTTCGGGTCCACGGCGGGGCAGGGCATTACCTGGTGGTATCTCGTCAGAGACATTATCCTTTTTCTCATGGGATGCACGGTGCTGCTGCTCTCCCACCACCCCCATCTTTCCGTGGATTCCATAATCCGCAAAATCAGGGGCGACTCTTCCCGATAACCCTGTCCCCTCCGAAACATACCGGGGTCACATACCGGGGTCAGGTCTCAACATGTGACATCTCTCATTTCCGATGTCACATGTTGAGACCTGACCCCTTATCTGACCCCTGATCTTTTGAGAGTCGCTCGGGGACGCGTTATCATCAATATCATATCCGGGTTGACCGAGTACGTCTTCCCGGGTAAAATGAATGGCTTGCACGTGAGCTTCAGCGCTTATCACGGTTGTTCACTCGTTTGCGGGCTTGAGAGTGAGATAGGGAAAGGAGAGCGTTCATGTCGAATTTCGCTCAGACACATACGAGGATATCCACTCTATATCTCCTGAATGAAGACATCCCCAGGATGGAGATGGAGCTCCTGCACCACTCCAAATGGAAAAAGGCTGTGCTGATCATTCCCCTGCTGGCCTCGGAGTATACTCTGCCTGAGAACCGGCCGGTGTTCGAGAATATCGTGAAGCACCTGTCCAGCGCCAGCTACCTCTCCCAGATCATCTTCGGCCTCGACAAGGGCACGGCCGATGATGCCAGAGAGCTCGCCGGCATCCTGAACCGGTACAACGTTCAGAACTATCTGATCCAGCACAACGACGGCCCGGGCTTTTCCTCCATATACCATAAGCTTTCTGAGGCCGGGTTCCGCATCGATCAGCCGGGCAAGGGGAGGAACATGTTCATGTCCTTCGGCATTGCCCTGGCCATGGGCGCCCACAGCATCGGACTCGTGGACGCCGACATAAGGACCTTCGGGCGGGAGCAGCTGGACCGGCTCTTCTATCCCGTGCAGGTGCTCAACTATCAGTTCAGCAAGGCGTTCTACGCAAGGATCAAGGATGGCCAGTTCTACGGCAGGGTCAAGAGGCTTCTGCTCGATCCGCTGCTCATCGCGCTCAAGAGGAAGTTCACCGATACTCAGGAGGAGAAAGTGCTTCGCCTGGTGGATTTCCTGCTGAACTTCAACTATCAGCTCTCCGGAGAGGTGGTCTTCGAAGCCCAGCTCCTCAAGCGCATGCAGTTCGCCACCAACTGGGGGGTGGAAATCTTCACCCTGATCGAGGTCTACCGCAAGGCCACCACGTGCGCCCAGGTGGAAATCTCAAAAGACCCATTCGACCACAAACACCAGCCGGTATCCGAGGGCGACCGGACCAAAGGGCTCTACAAGATGGGCATCGACATCGTCTCCACCCTGCTCGCAGCCCTGGTGGTGGAAGAAGGCCTCGCCATCTCGGAGCACTTCATCCGAGACCTCACCACCACCTACCTGAGCGTGGCCGACGACCTCATCAAAATGTATGCGGACAACGCCGCGTACTGCGGCCTGCTCTACGACACGAACCTCGAGGAGGCCATGGTGGACAACGTCTTCAAAAACGTGATTCTGTTTGCAGGCGACCAGCTGCTCTCTCCCGCCTTCATGGCCCGGCGGTTCAGCTCGTACGTAAGCGAATATGAGGATTTCAAGCCGTTCATCGAGCAGGGGCTGCTCTCCGTGATCGAGAAGACCTCCCAGAACCTGCGCACCGAGGTCTATGAGACACCCCGGACCGTTTCCTGGGAGCGGGTGATGCGCAAGCTTCCAACCATCATCAATGAGATCATTGACGTTGTTGAGAGCGAAAAGAAGCTCTACCGCTGAGAATTTTCTCTCTCAGGTCCTGTTCTTGCCGCCGCCCCATCAGAGTGGAGAGCGCGCCGCCCGGAGCCTCCCTCAAGGGAAAGGCGCATGGCCCTCAGACCTACCAGTGGGGCTGATTGCCCATCCGGGCGCCCATGACCTCAAGGGTATCCATGACCACTACGAATGCCTTGGGATCGATTTTCGAAATCATCTTCTTGAGCTGTGGCAGGTCCTGAAAGGTGACGACACTGTAGATGATACGCTTGTCGTCTTTCTTGTATCCCCCCGTGCCTTCGATGATGGTAACGCCCCTGCGGTCCTTCTTCAGGATCTCCCGAGAGATATTATCCCAGTGGTCCGATATGATCATGACCGCCTTTCTCTTGCTGAGACCGACCACGACCAGGTTCATGAAGTGCGCGCTCACGTAAATGTAGGCAAGGGTATACAGGGCGTCTTCCAGCGAGAAGAGCAGCGAGGCCGAGACCAGGATCAGGCAGTTCACCGCCAGAGACGTGGTTCCCACCTGTATTGACATGAGCTTCTGGAGGATGACCGCGAGGATGTCCGTTCCTCCGGCCGATCCATACGATCTCAGAATGATGCCGCTGCCGGTGCCGTAGATGATGCCTGCAAGCAGGGCGCTCAATATCTTGTTTTCTATGGAGATGTCTATTCTGACAACGGTCAGTGCGAGCGAGTAGATCACTGTACCCGCAACGCTGTAGAAAAAGAAGCGCTTTCCCACCATCGACCATCCTGCAATGAACAGCGGGATGTTGAGAAGAAGGTAGATGACGCCGACCGAGAGCGTGGGAACGAGGTAGTGAATGATGAGCGAGGCCCCCGTAAACCCTGAGCTGAGAAAATTCTGCGGGATGAGAATGCCGTTGACCGCCACTGCGCAGATGATGCTGCCGACGACCAGAAGAACGCCGTTGAGAAATATCTGAGATGCGGTGCCCGATCCCGCCGGAAGAAGAAGATGGTTCATGTCATGCTCCTTGTCTCATTCTTGAAGATCTCAGATCAAACCATGATTTGTACCATGACAATACAGGTTTCACAAGCCGCGGAAGCGGCAGCGGTATGCCTGAGGTTATTCTTTGCTCCCGGCCAGCGCGACGCCTTTGCCGGCAGAGGCGGAACCCTCAGCGGACGGCCGTTTCCTGCTACTGCGCCCGCTGGAGCTCTCTGGTATAGACGATCGAGGCGAGGGAAGCGATAATTCGGATCAGATGATCCACTTCGTCCTTGATCTTCCGCCCCTGAGTGTCGCGCTGGCTTCTGTATGTATCCTGGATCCTGGTGAGCCTTTCCAGGAGATTCTCGATATCCTCGATGGTGCGCATTACTTTGACCTTCCCATTCTCCACCACGATCAGTTTTTCCAGGATATCGTGTCCGTTGCCCATGGAGGATCTCCTTTCGTCAGCACCCCGTCTTCTCAAAAACAGTATACCACAGGGCCTGTCCCCGAGTCTATAATCGATCTTCTCTCAAGGCCTTAGGCGCCACACGGCTTCCAGC
>DCDF01000197.1 GCA_002316295.1 Syntrophaceae bacterium UBA1062
ATGTCAAGACCTGACCCCTTTTTTCTCATTTGTTTTCAGACAGCGCAGGACCCGCCGTCGACCACGAGGGTCTGGCCGGTTATGAATCCAGCCCCTTCGGAGGCGAGGAAGAGCACTGGATGGACCACCTCTATGGGCTCGGCGATCCTTCCCAGAGGAATGGCCCTGACCACTTCCCTGCAGATATCCTCATTCGACCAGAAAGGCCTGCTGAAGTCCGTCCTCACCATGGCCGGAGCCACGGCATTGACCTGGATGTTGAAGCCGGCGAGCTCGCTTGCCAGCACCCTGGTGAGCATCTCCACACCTGCCTTGGCGATACCGTAGACGCCCATTCCGGGCGACGCCTTCCTGCCCGCGACGGAAGACACGCTCACGATCTTGCCCTGCTGCTGTCGCCGCATGATGCGGGCCGCGGCCCTCGAGCACAGGTAGGTGCCGCTGAGGTTTGTCTCCATGATCTTCTGCCACAGGGATACGTCGGTATCCGCGATGCCGGGCGTGATCAGGTTCATTCCCACATTGTTGATGAGTATGTCGAGCCGGGAGTGCCTCTCCTCGATCGCATGGAAGAGCGCCTCCACATCGACTTCCCGGGCGATATGAGCCTGCACGGCCATGAGATCGCCGCCGGAGAGGGCTGCGACCGCGGCATCGAGGTTCTCCTGTTTTCTCCCGCAGATCACCACTCTCGCGCCCTGAGCGAGCAGCTCACGGGCGATCTCGAGGCCTATGCCCCTGCTCCCGCCCGTAACGAGAGCCACCTTGTCCTTCAGGCCATACTGAACAGCACCCATATTCCGACTCCTTTATCCGATTCTTTCGTAACACGGAAGGTTCGCGGATGAATACAACCCCGCGACCCGCCGATCCGCTCTTTGTTGGATGACCGGCTTACAGGGCCGTGCCGGTTCGAGACCCCCGCTGTCTGACGATCTCCATGAAGGCGTCGATCCGGGTGGACGCCTGGCTCTCGGAGAAGCTCCGCTCGTCGACCATGTGGGATTCGAGCATCATGCAGGGGATGCCTTTCTTCTCCTGGACCATGCGCATGATATCGTACTGGCCGAACGAATAGGGCTTGCAGCTGCGGTTCGAGTGCATCACCAGGCCGTCGACCTCATATTTGTCGATCATCTCGAAGATGGTCTTGACCATCTCGTCCACCCCGATGTTGAGATAGATCCGGGTATACGCCTCGGCCATGGATTCGATGAAGTTGTTCTCGTCGATATACTTCATGGAGCCGCACCATGCAGTGGTGTAGGTGTCGGCGACCAGGCACGCTCCGTGGGACGCGAAGGTGTCCGAGAGCCACTTCAGCCGGTACCACACGGGCAGATTGTCCCAGAGCAGCCGGTAGCGCTCGTTTTCCACGGCGCTGATGCCCTGCTCCACCCGGTCTTTCATCTCCTGGAGGAGCTCGGTGTAGAAATCCACCACCTTCTGCGTCCCCCTCAGGGTGACGATGAGCGCCAAAAAGAAGAACGCGTCGAACGCGGTCATGGGAGAGGGCCTGTGTGCCGCGGCATCCAGGACGTCCTGCCAGAGCCTCTGGCCCTTGAGCGAGAGCCTGCCCACCTCCATGGCCCGGTCATGGTCGAACTTCGTCTTGCAGATGCCCTCCAGGAAGGCGATGTACTCGTCAAGCTGGCTTCTCACATACCGCCTCGCCTCGTCCGCGAAGTCAACGTGACAGAACGGGGTGTCGAAGATAAAGAGCGGCACATTGAAAAGCCGCGCCTGTATCTCGTACCATTTCAAGACCGTTCCGCATATGTTGTTGCAGCATACGAGCATGTCCGGCCTGGGAAGGCCTCCGATGGGGCCTCCGTTTTCCAGTGCGCAGGCGATGTCGGCCCGGGCGTAGGAGCACAGGTCGGTGCTGTATCCCAGCGCCTCGGCCTTGGCGCACAGGTCGCCTCCCATGTGAGAAGCGCCGATCATGGCGCCGTAGTTCTCCGGGTACACCGGGATGACGTCCATGGCGATGAGGGGCTCGACAGGCCCTCCGCTCGTGATCCAGGCCACTTTTTTGCCCGACTGGCCGGCTGTCTTGGCATCGATGTAGTACTCAGTCATGATCTCCCGCATTCTTTTGGCAGATCTGAACTTTCTCTTCTTTTCCGCATCGGTCTGCGACATGGTTTTCCCCTCGCTCATGGTATGTGATTCACCTGATACATCCGTCCACTTCAACTGCTAGAGCATATGTGTGAAGGTCTCAATCCGGGTGAGCAGCTGCCCCTCCGGCGGCAGCCGGTCTTCGATCTCCAGCAGCATCGACGGTATGCCCGCCCTCTCCAGATACTCTCTGAGATAGGGGTAATCGAAGCTGTGAGGATCGCAGAATTTGAGGTAGAGGAACACGACCCCCTGCACCCCGTGCTCTCGAGCCTTTGCGGTGATATGCTCCCCGCGCGCGGTGGGGGATTTGTGCTTCGCCGGACAGACCTGCCGCTCAAAGAGGCGGTCTGCGATGGAGGAGATCGGGTCGCTCCCCTCTTCCATCATGCCCTCGAAGTACCGGCTGCCCGTGCATAGATCGTCCCAGACCACCTGTCCTCCCGAGCGCTCGATCAGGGTGTAGACGTCCGGATGATCGCACACGTTGCCCACGAGCATGAGCCTTTTGCCCTTGGCCTCCCCGCTGGGTTTTCCTTCTCCGAGCTCCTCCAGGAGCGAGCGGAGATCATCTTTGAGCGCCTCCCGGTCCATCACCATGGACGCCCGAACGATCGAGGAGAGATCGCTCCCCGAAAGCAGCCCGGGGTTGTGCGATTTGAGCTCCCAGATCTCTTTGAGCGACCCGCGGATCGCGTTATACGTCCTGATGGAGGCGTTCAGGTCTTCATCAGAGATGGTGAGATGAAAATACGACTCCAGCTCCTTCCTGAATTTGTCGAGCACATCGGCCATGTAGCGCCTGGCGCTCTCGGTGTTGAGCTTGACCGGAAGCACCACGTCGGCAAAGAACCCGTGGCTGGTGTTGAGCCGCCAGATGTCGGAGAGGCGCTGGATGGAATCACAGGTATGAGGGAACACCGTCCCGGAGAGATAATCAAGCCCCCCGCTCAATGACTCGGCCAGCGCCCCGCGGACGAGCGAACAGCAGTAGGCCTGAAGGTGCCTGTCCGCTATGCCGGTATCGCCCTTGGAGCCGAAGAGCCTCATCGGATGCATCCCGGCCGCGTGGATGATCTCTTCCGGGGTGTATGAGCAGTAATACCCGATGACAGGGCGTCCCGATGCCTTGATCTTTGCTGCATAGGCGGCGGGATTCGCTGCGACCTCGATGAATTCGTTCAGTATCTCCATGTATAATCCCCCGTGCGGTGGCGATAAAAAGACTTCGGTATGTACAGGATCGTTCCGCCAAACAACGCTTCCCCGAGCGGCCGCATCCCGATGCCCTCCGTGAACGACAAAGCCTGAAGACACATCCTCAGGACGATTTTTTTCATTATACCAGCAGGAAGTTGTTCCTTTCAATGAAAAAACGGCTTATAATAATACGATACGACATGAGAGCTGAAATCAAGGGAGGGCGATATGAAGAAGGTGTCGGTCCCGTCGAGGCTCTGGTACGATAACGTCGAGCGGGTGCTTACGTTTCCACAGAGGTGGGATGTCAGCAGCCTCACCTCGCCCGGTTTCGACAAGCCGGGCTTGAGCCCGGATGAGATCAAGGCCCGAGTGGAGCATCCCATCGAAGGCCCCACCCTCGAGGAGCTTGCCAGAGGGAAGAAACAGGCGTTGATCGTTTTCGACGATATGACCAGGCCGACCCCGGTCGGCGATGTTGCGCCCTTTGTCCTCGAGGCCCTCCACCGCGCAGGGATGAAGAAAGACCAGATCCGTTTCCTCTGGGCGCTTGGCTCTCACGGCGCCTACGACATGATCAACGCCCGCAAGAAGCTCGGGGATGCGATCGTGGAGAACTACGCGGTATTCAACCACGACCCCTTCCAGAACACCGTGCATGCTGGGAGAACCCCTACCGGGGTGGAGCTCTGGTTCAACAGGGAGTTCATGAACTGCGATCTCAAAATCGGCATCGGCTGCATCACGGCCCACGTGCACGTAGGGTTCGGCGGAGGCGCCAAAATCATCCTTCCGGGCGTGGCCGGGATCGAGACCATCAACCAGTTTCACAACCAGCTCTACCGCGACCAGAGCCGCACAGGCCTGGGCAACTTCGACAACAACATCATGCGCGCTGAATGCGACGCCGCGGGAGACCTTGCAGGGCTCGATTTCAAGATCGACTGCCTGATAAACCGCCGCGGCCGGATCACGAGCCTCTATTCCGGCCCGTTCAGGGCCACCCACGCGGCTGGTGCCGCCGAGGGCAAAGAGCACTACGGCATCCCCTTTTCTGGAGGCTACGACATCGTGGTGAGCAACGCTTACGGCAAGGCGAACGAGTCGGCCATCGCGCTTCTGCTCGCGCTCATGACCCTGAAGCCCGGCGGCCAAGGCACTGCGGTGCTCATCTCGGACGCACCCGAAGGGCAGGTGCCGCATTATGTCATGCGCTCCTGGGGAAGCGACTACGGCGGAAGGCATTTCTCCCCCAAGACCCCCGGCTTCATTCCGCTGCTCATGAAAAGGCTCGTTGTTCTGAACCCTCATCCGGACAGGACCTGCCTGGACCTCGTATGCCACATCGACGACGCCGTGATCGTCAAGACATGGGACGAGGCGCTCGCAATTCTGGAGCAGGATTATCCGGACGCCGCAAAGGTCGCGGTCATCCAGGACGGGACGATGCAGTACATGAAGCCGCCTTCATAAAAAGGTCCCCACTTCTCAACACACGATTTTGCAGCTATAACATCAGTACCGGTGCGTCCTTTCTAAAAACGGCCGCTCCCGGGAGAGGAGACCTCCAATGCATAACGGAAGCGATACCATGAGCTGGGAAGACCGGATCGTCACCCCGCAGGAGGCGCTGAAACATATCGAGCCCGGGATGAAGATCTTCCTTGGCACCGGTGTGGCAGAGCCCCGCACCCTGGTGAAGAACCTCATGGCATCGGACGAGACGAATCTCCAGGACCTGGAGCTGATCCAGCTGGTGAGCCTGGGCGACGTTATTACCATGAAGGAGCTGCAGACTCAGAAGTTCAGGCTCAAGACCTTTTTCTCGGGCTGGGTGGCGAGCGAGGCTATCACCCAGGGGTACGTGGATCTCATACCGAGCCGGTTCGCACGCATCCCGAATCTCATCGAATCACGCATGCTGCCCATCGACGCGGCGTTCGTCCAGATCACTCCCCCCAACGAGGCCGGGTACTGCAGCCTGGGCATGGCGCTGGACGTGGCTCGCCACGCAATGGATCAGGCGTCCCTGGTGATCGGAGAGATCAACCACGATGTTCCGTTCACCTTCGGCGACACCTTTGTTCCCATCTCCGAATTCGATCTGCTGGTCCGCTCCCAGGATCCGCCCATCTTCTTTCGGCGCTGGCCCGTGGACGAGGTGTTCGACCAGGTTGGGGCCAACGTCGCCTCGGTCATCGAAGACGGGAGCTGCATCAGCTTTTCCATAGGCCCGCTCTATGAGGCTCTCGGGAAGCATCTCGCACGGAAGCGCAACCTCGGCGTCCATACGCCGTTCTTCACCGACGCGCTGATGGACCTGGTGATGAGCGGCGCGGTGAGCAACCGCAACAAGCGGGTGCACCGGGGGAAATGCCTGACATCGTATGCCTTCGGCACGAAGAAACTCATGTCATGGCTCGACCGCAATCCTCTGGTCGATTTCCAGGGAATCGACACCGTGTTCAGCCCGGTTCAGATCGGCCTGAACCCGAGATTCATCGCCGTGATTCCGGCCCGGAAGGTGGACCTCTCCGGGCGCATCGCCATGCACATCGGCAAGGGAAACGTGGCCACGACCCCGGGCGAGGTCGCCGACTTTGTCAACGGAGCCGAGCTCTCGGAGCGAGGCAGCGTCATTTTCGCCCTGCCCAGCAGAAACCTGAAGGGCGCCTCCAACATCCTGCTTTCCGTAGAAAATCTCCCCAACCAGCTCAGCCTGCAGGAATCCGTGGACATGGTGGTCACCGAATACGGTGTCGCCAACATGCGGGGCAGGACCGTTCGCGAGAGGGCCCAGTTCCTCATCGACATCGCCCACCCCGAAGACCGCAAAGACCTCTTCGAGAAGGCGAAAGAGCACAGGATCCTCTACCCCGACCAGATCTATCTTCCGGAGTCCGCCCGCCTCTACCCCTCCGACATCGCCACGAAGCACGTTTTCGAAGGCGGCGTCGAGGTGAGATTCCGGGCCATCAAGCCCTCCGACGAGGAGGAGATGCGCAGGCTCTTTTACCGGTTCTCGGACAAGACTGTCTACTACCGCTACTTCAGCCCCATCAAGGTGATGCCTCACGCCAAGATGCAGCAGTACGTGAACATCGACTACATCAATACCCTCTCGATCGTCGGCCTTGTCGGGTCGCCCGAAGAGGAGCACATCATCGCCGAGGCCAGGTTCGTAAAGGACCGCAAAAAGCCCTACGGAGACGTGGCGTTTGTCGTGGAGGAAAAATACCAGGGCATCGGAATCGCCACCTTCCTCTATGAGTTGCTGATCTTCCTGGCCAAGGAGCGGGGTCTCCACGGATTCATCGCGGACGTGCTCGCCACGAACAAGGCCATGATAAAGGTGTTCGAGAAGGGCAAGTACCCGGTCCAGGCGAGCCTTTCCCAGGGCGCCTACGAGCTCACCATCAATTTCGAGGATTAGACCTGCCGGCGGTAAAAGTCCGCGGTCCGCTTCTGCAGCACATAGTATGCGGCCGCCGAAAACAGGATCACCTGGACCGCGCGCATTACTGCCGGAAGCGACACCCACGCGCCGGACGGCTGTTCCGCTGACAGCCGGTAGAGGGCATACACGCCGGCAGCCGCCATGAGGACATTGAACGCGCCGCAGACGACCCTCGCGAAAGGCTTCAGCGAATAGATCATCACCCCGCACACCAGTGCGAGAGTTACCGGAAGGAGGGCGAGTGTGGAGGTGATCACCGCCTGCGATAAGATGAGAAAGCACCATCCTGCTATGGTGAGTGTTATGCCGAGCCGGACGCTCAAAGGGAATGTCGAAAACGGCGGGCGCTTCATCGATTGCCTCCTGTATGCATGCGTCTCTTACGATCTCGAGGCATACCGCTGCTTGAGATAATACGAAAAGCCCTGCGCGATCTCGGCGCTCAGGGCGTCCCTTTTCCGCGACCGTACGAGAGGAACGATCCCGGACGGCTTGACCACGGCGATATCGTCATAGCTGCTCACCGTGAGGTCCAGCGCCTCCGGGACGACGAGCACGGGCTGGGGCATGACGTCGATCTGGTACCCTTTTTTCAGCACGATGTTCACCAGATTGCACACCCTCCAAAGGTTTCCGGTGAGCGTCTCCAAGGTTCGCCCGCCCTGAAACAGGATGCCGTCGCGCACCTCCAGCGGCCCGGTCTTTTCCGTTTTTCCGAGGACGAATATACCCCTGTGCGATACGATGATGAACTCGATATGAAAAAGCTCGAATACGAAGTCGTGGAGAATGAAGTGTTCGTCGTCGAGCTTCAGGATTTCATCCGCGATCGCCCTGTCCAGCTCAGCGCTCCGAAGGTAGGCCTGCCTTCTCACGAGTCTCTTCCACTCCGTTGGGTTCACCTTGAAGGAGACATAGAGCATGAGCGAGAGAATGATCATGATCGGGACCACGGAAGAAACGAGCTGACCGAGCCAGTTGCTAGAGAAATCGAGCAGAAAGACGATGATAACGGACAGCACGATCATCATGAAACCGATATGCTTCACGATCGAACGGGCGCTCTGCTGCGGCGGATATCCTTCGATATATGCCATCAGTGCACTTTCCTCTCGGCTTCTAGCCTCCGGGCTTCCACTATACGTATTCTCCGCCGGCAATGCAAGGATCATGAGGATGGGCCCTTCCGGTCCGATGAGATGCAGCGTGTTTCGGCCAGCCACGGTTCAGCAGCGTGTTGAAAGCCTGCCCATGCAGAAGAAGAGGCCCCTCCTTCATGGGAAGGGCCTCCCGATCTTCCGGCACACTGCGGTTCATACCGGCGGCCAGCTCATTTCACCGTACCGCGGAATTCCTCTAGGCGACCTTGTTTGAGGTGCCTGCGGACGCGGGTTTGATATCCTTGATGATCTCCTGGACCTCTTTCGCCACCTTGTCGGGAGAATCGCACGGGAACACAGGCTCTTCGGGCTCGTACGCCTTTTTCCATGTACGGCCCGCATAGATCAGGCCGGTGAGGATCAGTGCCGCGGCCAGGCCCCATGCCGCGCCTCTGGTTGCCAGAATGGCCCCCGCCACGCCCGCGATACCCAGGTCATTGAACGAGCGTGACTTCAGTACGCCGACCCGAACGCTCACATAGCCCTGAATGAGCATGGTGGATGCCAGGCCCACCCCGAGGATGGGCTTCACCGATGAAACGATAGGGGCGAGGAAGTACCCTGTCCATGTACCCCAGCGGAACGAGCCGGCGCCGCTGCTCAGGGATTCCATGGCCTTGGGCCCGTGCTTGTACCGCTCGCATACCACCACCTGCATGGCTGCCCAGATCGGTCCGCACATGGAGATGTCCGGGCCGAAAACGCTCATGATGGCATTGCGGGAACCGAAGATGATGTGGGATCTGTTGGGGTTGAAGTCGACCTTCTCATCCGGACGGTATCTCTGCGCGTCCTCGATGAGCGCCTGGGACTGGATCACGTCTCCGAACACCACGATGTAGGCGCTGATCACCATGGGCAGACCTGTCAGGAACATCTTCAGCGGAGGAATCGGGATGGCGCCCAGCATGGTAAAGTCTCTGAACAGGGTGGCGAAATCGGGCTTCGTGAAAATGGCGCTGTCATATGTGGGCCAGGGGAGCTCGCCCACCAGCGGACCCACGAAAATCGCCAGGGCCAGTGCAGGCATCATGCCGAGGTTCCCAAGGTAATAGAGCACCTTGTGCTTTCGCCTGAGGTTCTTGAAGCTTTCGGAAAACAGTATAAAGAAGGCGATACCGATGCAGATGATGATGGTCCAGGGGTTGGAGTCAAAGCTTTTCAGCCCCTCACCCGGCTGGAACACGATAGTTATAGCTGCAAAGCCGGCGCCCAGGAGAATCGCCGACTGAACCGCGTTCGGTATCAGCGCGATGAATCTTTTCGCCAGGCCGGTGACGCCCAGAGCGATGCAGAAGAGCCCGAAGGTCAGCTCGAAGGAGATCAGGGCCTGCATCCGCTCCACGCCGGGGGCGAAGGTTTCGCAGTACGCGATCAGCAGCGGTATCGCAGGGGTCACCCATCCCGGAACGACGGGGTCTCCGAACGTGACGTGGGCGAGATAGAGTGTCCCGTTGAGAATGACTATCGCCAGCGCCACCTCGAACGACATGTCGAGCTTGCCCATGAGGACCGGTATGATCGAAAGACAGACCGTGCACATGAGGAGCCCCTGAATATAATCCGCCCACTCGAACCGGTAATGTACACCCGGCAGCCTCAGTGTCAGAGGCCCTAAAGGAATGCCGGGTTGAACCCCGCCGTATTCTCTTTTGATACTCATGTTAACCCCCTTAGCTGTTTTTCATTCGACGCCGGGAGAGAACCGCCTCTTCCGCATCGTCTAATCCCGGTTCAGTGATTGTGTGGTTGTATATCCTTCCGAACTCCCGCATGAGCTCTTCCCTGAAATCCGGATGCGCGATTCTTATCAGGGCCTTCGCGCGTTCAGGCAGGGATTTGCCCCGCAGCTCTGCTATGCCGTACTCGGTCACCACGTAGTGGATGTCGGACCTGACCGTTGTAACGATGGCCCCCTCGTCGAGATGGGGCACGATTCGTGAAATCTTGCCTCCCGATGCTGTGGAGTGAAATGCGAGGATAGAGCGGCCGCCCTTCGACCAGTTGGCCCCCCGTACGAAATCCGCCTGCCCGCCGGTGCCGCTGAACTGTTTGTAGCCGATGGACTCCGATGCCGCCTGCCCGGAGAAATCCACCTGTATACTCGAGTTTATGGACACCATGTTGTCGTTCTTCGCGATGATGGCAGGGTTGTTCGTGTAGCTCACCGGGAACATCTGCACCATGGGGTTGTTGTGCACGAACCGGTAGAGCTTTTCCGTGCCCATGAAGAAGGTTGCCACCATCTTTCCCGGATGGAAGTTTTTCCTCGCGCAGGTCACAACCCCCGCCTCCACCAGATCCACCACCCCGTCGGAGAACATCTCGGTGTGTATACCCAGATCTTTCTTGTCTTTCAGAAAGCCCAGGATCGAATCCGGCATCGCCCCGATCCCCAGCTGCAGGCAGTCTCCATCTCTGATCAGCTCGGCGCAGTACTGTCCGATCTTCTTATCGATCTCACTGATCACCGGCGGCTTCAGGATGATCGGCCGGGAATCGCACTCGACGATATAATCGATCTTCGAGACATGGATGAAAGAGTCGCCTAGGGTGCGGGGCATGTGGGGCGTCACCTCGGCAATGACGATCCGCGAGCTTTCAGCAGCCGGCATGGTGTAGTCGACGGATATGCCGAAGGAGCAGTACCCGTGCTCGTCTGGCGGAGACACCATGCACAGGGTAACATCAACCGGCAGGATCCGTTCGGTAAAGAGCCGGGGGATCTGGCTGAAATGACAGGCTGTGAAAACCGCCCTGCCGTCGTGAATCGCCTTTCTCGTGGTGGCGCCGGCAAAGAGCGAATTGTGAATGAAGTTCTCGCAGTTCTCAGGCAGGCAATACTCCGACTGCCCCATGGAAACCATATGCACAAGCTCGACGCCCTTGTAGGCGTCCCGGTTCTCCACCATGGTCTTGAGCAGAAGCTCGGGCGATCCACATGCATGTCCGACCACCACCCGGTCTCCTGATTTGATCGCCTTCACCGCCTCTTCCGCCGTCGTCATCCTGCTCCTGTAGATCTCCTGCCAATTCACAGATCACCTCCAAATCTTTTGTTTCGAGCTTTGTTTCCGAATGTTCCGGCGTGTCCGAATGTATCCGCAAAACATCTCCGGCCTTTTGGGGGTGATGTATATGCCGGAGAAAAGGTTTTTCCCGTTGTATGCACATGCCCTTCCTTTATTTCTCATTGCCGTGTTACAAAACCGATGCCAAGAAAGACCCGAGTGCCTGCGAAGCCTCGACAGGCTCTCAAGCTCACGAAATGACTGGATTCGAGGAATTCATGGCTCCCGGCTGAGGTTCGATATCGATGTGAGAAATGATGCACATATGCATCATACATCCTATTGATAATTATCAGTTGATTGAATTTACGGTGGATTTTAATTTATCATCGTGCCGATGCAGCATCGCACCAGAGAGCCTGAGGCTGTTTGAAATTTTTTTAAGGCATTGATTTACTTGATTTACTCATCTTATCCTGTATCAGAGAGTCAGATGCAATATTGCATTGCATTTATCATCTGCTATTCACAATGCTTTTCGCTGATAATTTACCCATTTGTCTCATCACCGTCCCTATGCTCCAGAACCGCCGGCATCCGGTCACGCCGGTGCGGCTCTGCAACTGCTTGGAGCGACGTCTTCATACCTCTTGCATGCATGATGCCTCCTGCCCGGCCTTCGAGCAGGGCCGCGGTTTTTTCGGAGCGGAAGCTCTATGATTCACGTTCTTTCCTCCCTATAATACATTATAGCCTCTACAGGACTGCAGCCTGCATGGCTCCGAAGCAGCCGTCTCTGAAAAGGGGCCGGTATCGGCCTTGAAGCCGGATATGAATCATGAGAAGAATCGAAAAAACAATCGAAAAGCTCAGAAAACAGCTGGTTGAGTCCCAAGCTCTCATCGACAGGCTGGAAAAATCCGAGGCGAAATGCAGAAGCACGGAAGCCGCGCTCCGTGAGAGTGAGCGGAAGCTCGTGTTCTTCATAGAGAATGCGCCTGCCGCGATTGCCATGTTTGACCGCGACATGCGCTATATCGCCTTCAGCCGCCGGTGGATTATCGATTACGGGCTCGGGGATCAGAACATTATCGGCAAAACCCATTACGAAGTATTCCCGGAGATACCCCGGAGATGGAAGGAGATCCACCGAAGGGCCCTGGCGGGTCATGCGGCGAGGTGCGACGAAGACCCGTTCCCCCGCCTGGACGGCAGAACGGACTGGGTGAGGTGGGAGGTGCTTCCGTGGTACGAGAGCAGCGGGAAGATCGGTGGGATCATCATGTTTACCGAGGTCATCACCAAGCGCAAAGAGCTGGAGCTGGAGCTGAAGAACTACCGCGACCATCTGGAAGCCCTGGTGGAGGAACGTACGACCGAGCTCGAGGAAAGAAACAAAAAGCTCGCAGAGGAAATAGCCGAGCGAATGAAGGCGGAGGAAGAGCGGAGGAGAATAGAGTCGCGCCTTTTTCAGGCCCAGAGAATCGAGGCACTCGACAGGTTTGCCGGCGGAATAGCCCACGACCTGAACAATATCCTCTATCCCATCATCATCAATACCGAAGAGCTCCTGGCCCAGGAGCCGCCGGGGTCTCCCCGCTTCGATATCCTGGACCATATTCTCAAGGCCGCGAATCGCCAGAAGGATCTCGTGAAGAAAATCCTCTCCTTCAGCAGACAGGGCGAGAAAAACCTGAGACCGATACAGGTCGCACCATTGCTGAAAGAAACCATTTCCTTCATGCGCTCCACCCTGCCGAGCACTATAGAGATCAGGCATCATATCGATACACCGGGCGAGATGGTCTTGGGAGACGCCACGCAGATTCAGCAGGTCATCATGAATCTCTTTCAGAATGCTGCGGACGCCATGCCTTCTCAGAAGGGCACGATCGATGTGAGCCTGACGAGAACTCACCTGGAGCCGATCAGTTTTCCTGGTGAAATTCGTGCCGGAGACTATCTGGAGCTTTCGGTCAGAGATACCGGTCGGGGCGTTCCGCTCGAAATTCAGGACCATATTTTCGAGCCTTTCTATACGACAAAAGACTTCGGGAAGGGGACAGGGCTCGGGCTCTCAGTCACCCACGGTATCGTGAAAAGTCTCGGCGGCGCCATCAGTGTCGAGAGCGAGGCCGGAAAGGGGGCCCTGTTCACCGTGTATCTGCCTATCTACGCGGGAGAGGTCGGGACATCGGAATTTGCCGCCGAGACCGGCGACCAGTCAGGCGGAAACGAGACAATCCTTCTGGTCGATGACGAGGAGTGCATCCTTGCCAGCCTGAAGCGGGCGCTCGATATGTCCGGCTACCGGGTGGTCGCGATTCGTGACAGCGCGGAGGCCCTTGATCTCTTTGCCAGCGAGCCGGCCGGATTCGATCTGGTCATCACCGACCTGACCATGCCGAAGATGACCGGAATCGAGCTCGCCAGAAAGATCCTCGAAATATCTCCCGGCATCCCGGTGATCCTGAGCACCGGCTTCAATGACCTTATCGACGAAGGGGAGGCGAAGTCTCTCGGCATTCGGGAGCTGCTTCTCAAGCCCACCGGCACCCGTGAACTGAAGAACACTGTCCGAAAGGCGCTGCAGCACTGATCTGCGGTTTGAAGGCATTCTGCGCAATCGATCTTTACAGTATCGGAGACAGTTGAACCACCTCAAGGCTGATCGATGACGGCAAGACGCTCCTCGAATACAGCCGCCAGCCGGTCGAGCTTGTCCGTGAGATCTTCAAGCTCTGAGAACAGAGCTTCGATCTCCTCTTCACAGGCATGGATTTCTACGGATATCCCGGATATCCTTTTCCCGTCTCTGGCAAGGGTGGCCTCCTGCATGGCGGCGTGGAGGAGCTTCAGATTCTTCTCCCTTGCTTCGATCTCGGATTCCGTCCGCGCAATGCCCCTTTCGAGGGGGCCGAGCGCCCTGGAGCGCTCGGTGATGATCTCTGCACGCCTCTTGCGGAGCTCTTTTTTGTCGATCCTGTCGCTGCCGTTCTTCTCACTCCTGGGTTTTCGAGGTACAGCGATAGACTCCTCCTCGTCTCCCCACCCCCCCTTGTCGAGAAACCGCTGGTAGCCGCCCTCGAATACCTCGATAGAATCCCGGTGGAAAATGATGAGCCTCTCCGCGAGCGCATGGAGGAACATCTCGTTGTGGGTGACCATGACCACCGCGCCCTCGAAGCTGTCGATGGCGGCAAGCAGCGCGTCGTTCGACTCCATGTCCAGGTGGTTTGTGGGCTCGTCGAGCAGCAGCAGGTTCACCGGGGTCGCCAGGAGCTTGCCCAGCATCACCCGGCTTTTCTCGCCGCCCGAGAGCACTCCTATCTTCTTCAGAGCGTAATCCCCCTCGAACATCATGGCCCCGCAGATATCCCTGGCCTTCTGACGGTCGATGTCGGAATGGCTGGAAATGATCTCTTCTTCGACGGTCCGGGAGTCCATGAGAGTGGAGATGTTGGTCTGTTCGAAAACGCCGGTCACGGTCTTGGGGTTCTGGGTGATCTCGCCCTTCAAAGGCATGAGGCTGCCCGCAAGCAGCTTCAAGAGCGTGGTCTTGCCCTTGCCGTTGGGGCCGATGATGCAGACTTTCTCGCCCGGCCTGAGCGTAATGCTGAAATCCTTGATGAGCTCGGCCGAGGGATCATACGAGAAGCTCAAATCCTGCGCGGAGAGCGCATACTTGCCGATGAACGGCTCGTAGCGGAAGGAAAAATCGAGCGTCTTGATCTTCTCGAGCTTTTCCTTCTTCTCCATTTTTTCCAGGTTTTTGATCCTCGACTGGACAAGCCCCACGAGGCGGGCCTTGGCTCTGAACTGTGCGATAAAGCTTTCCACCTCTTTGCGCTTGCGCTCGTCGTTGATGCGTGTCTTTTCGTATATCTCTTCCTCCTGGGCGATCTGGGAGTAATATTTTCCGGTATCGCCCGGGATCTTTCTGACTTTCCTTCGGTGAATGCCCATTGTGTGAGTCACGATCCTGTCCATGAAGGTCCTGTCGTGCGTGATCAGGATGAGCTCTCGGGGCCACGACACCAGGAAGCGCTCGATCCAGCGTATGGAGGTGATGTCGAGATAGTTGGTGGGCTCGTCGAGCAGAAGGAGATCGGGCTCGGAAACGAGGACCTTGGCAAGGTTCA
>DCDF01000274.1 GCA_002316295.1 Syntrophaceae bacterium UBA1062
TGAGATCACCGCCGCCGGTGTTTCTGAAGAGCACCTCCATCACGCCGACGACGCATGCCTCGTCTCCTGTGCCTATCACCCCTGCCGTGAATTCCCTTCCGGGCAGAAACGTCTCAACGAGCACCTGCTGATGAAATTCAGCCAGCAGGCGCTCGCATACCGACTTCAGCTCCCGGTGCGAGTTCACCTTGGAAGCATCAGTGATGCCCTTGCCTGTTCCTTCAGCGACAGGCTTCACGAAGAGCGGGTAGGGCAGGTTCACCTTCTCAACGTCACCGGGCGTGCTCACAACGGCGAAATCCGCGGTTGCGATCCCGGCGGAGCGGATAACGGTCTTGGTCATTCCCTTGTGCAGAGTGAGCGCCAGCACCAGCGGGTCGGAAAAGGTATACGGGATACAGTACGCGTCGAGCAGCGCAGGGACGAGGGCTTCGCGCCCCACGCCGTACATGCCTTCCGCGATGTTGAAGACCAGGTCCCACCTTTCACCCCGGGCAAGCCGTACGACCAGCTGCTGTACATTGCCGATCCGGTCGGTTTCGTGGCCGCAGGCTTGGATCGCTTCGTCCAGGGCATCGATGGTGTCGACGCGGTCGAACTCGGCGGTCTGCTCGTAGGAGTATCCCTCCCTCAGATAGTCGTCTCTGAGGTCGTAGGTCATGCCGATTTTCATGGCAGTCACTCCGGCGCGTTCCCGCATTCGTAATCTGGATAGCGGAACAGGCGGTTTTCGTAGTTTCTCAAGACCACTCCGCCCTGGAGCCTTCCCTGGAAGTAATCGGGCAGGAGCGGTATCTTCCCTCCGCCGCCGGGAGCATCCACCACATAATGGGGAACTGCATAGCCCGAGGTATGGCCTCTGAGCCCTTCGATCATCTCGATGCCCTTGCTCACTGCGGTTCTGAAGTGCGATGATCCGAGGATCGGGTCGCACTGGTAGAGATAGTACGGCCGCACTCTCACCTTGAGCAGCCCGTGGTAGAGCTCTTTGAGCGTCTGAACGCTGTCATTGATGCCCTTGAGCAGGACGGTCTGGCTTCCCAGAGGAATGCCCGCGTCCGCAAGCTGAGTGCAGGCAGCCCGCGTTTCGGGCGTCAGCTCGTCCGGATGAGTGAAGTGAATGCTCATCCACAACGGGTGATGCTTTTTGAGCATCCGCACGAGCCTCGAGGTGATCCGCTGGGGCAGAACAGCAGGAACCTTTGTGCCGATGCGGATGACCTCCACGTGCGGGATGCGCCTGATGCTGGACAGGAGGAAATCCAGCTGGCTGTCCGGCAATGTCAGCGGGTCCCCGCCGGAGAGAAGCACGTCCCTGATCTGGGGTGTGGACTCGATATAGGCGATGGCCTGCTGCCACTGTTTGATGCCGCTCCTGAACTTGCCGTGGTCTCCCACCATGCGCGAGCGTGTGCAGTATCTGCAGTTCGTCGAGCAGAACCCCGTGGTCAGGAACAGAGCGCGGTCCGGGTAGCGGTGAACGAGACCGGGCGCCGGGCTCTGATTGTCTTCTCCCAGAGGATCTTCAGCCTCTCCCGGAGAGAAGTGGTATTCATCCACCACCGGGATGACCGATCGGCGAATGGCCTGCAGCGGATTCGACGGATCGATAAGGCTCGCGTAGTAGGGCGTCACCCGGAAAGGCAGACCTTTCGTCCGGCGGGTGATAGCCGAATACTCGTCTTCCGACAGCGGCATGATCCGTTGAATCTGATCGAGGGTGCAGATGCTGTTGCGTATCTGCCAGTGCCAGTTCGACCACTCGGCATCCGTCACGTTCGGATAGAATTCCCTCATGAACTGACGGGAACGGCTGCTTATGCATGTCCGTACGGGGAGGGGAAAGCGCTTGGCCGGGGGGGCCGAAAACAGCAGATCCTGGACAAAGGCCGGTGATGACGATGGGGGCTCTTCTGGTGCTTCGCTACCCAGGGGGTCGGGATCTTCCAGAGAAGCAGACATTGCAGGACTATTGTTGTTCATTTACTCATTCCTCCTTCGGTGAGATATCGGCATTTCTTTTGGAGCTGAACAGTGAAAAATGCGCGCAGGTGAAACGCGTGAAGGGATGGTGCACCCAAGTGATATGCGTGATCATCATCTATGATCTGTCAACAGCCTTCTGATATGTTGTCGCTGAATGCTGAGCCATATCCTCTTGTGCCATATCACTCATGGTACGTGCCTGAAAGTCCTGTCTTTTTTCCTTTCCTGTACTCTGATCCTCTCTTAATTTGAACTATCTTTTAGACCATATGAAAAAAATATCAAGAGAGAAATGAATGTCTGAAAAAAACCTGACGGATTCCTCTCGGCGGGGAACACAACGTTCATAAATGATTCGTATTCTATGATGCCGGCCTGCAGGTGCAGGTATGGCATACCGGCTGTTCGGATGTCCCCCGGGAGGTCGTCCGGACGGATGGGAATCGGGGATGAGGGTGCTGTAGCCCCGATTGAGAGATGGAAGAATCGGAGGTAAGACAGATACAGAAAGCTCGCGGCGGTTTCCCGTATCAGATGCGCTTTACTGCAGTTTCTCCAGAGCGGCCCTCACGAACGCGGGAATATCGCTCGGCTGGCGGCTGGACACGAGGTTGCCGTCTACCACTACCTCTTTGTCCACGAACTCGGCTCCCGCGTTCTTGATGTCCTGGACAATAGACTTCCAACCGGTGACCTTCCTGTTTTTCAATGCCCGGGCGGTGATGAGAAGCTGCGGGGCATGACATATGGCGAACACGGGTTTCCCGCTCTCCAGGAACTTCCCGGCGAAGGACACGGCCTCGTCGTGGGCCCGGAGGTTATCCGGAGAATGTCCTCCGGGTATGAAAAGGGCGTCGAAATCGGCCGGAGAGGCATCCGTTACGGATTCGTCGATCCGCACTCTCGCGGTTTTTTTCTTGCCGGTGACTTCCTTTCCCTTTTCGAGCCCCACGTGAACCAGTTGGTGTCCTTTTTCTCTGAATGCCTCTGCAGGGCGGGTGTATTCCACATCTTCGAACATGTCATCCATGATTACGGCGATTTTCGACATGGCGCCTCCTTTTTTCCGCCGGCCCCGGCCTCGTGAGATAAAGGGTTCCGCTGCATATCCGGGGGAGGAATAATGAGCTCGCTCTTTACGCTCTCCGGACTTGTCTTCAAAACATGTGCCATTATGCGAAGACCGGGGAAATAGGGGGATCCGGCGCCATTGGGGTACAGGCGTCAGGGATGTCCGGTTTTTTGAGAAACCGCATGTTCTTCGCCGCAGGACATGAGTCCCTCCCGGTGGGACTTTTCAAGGAAAATGATAGTATGATACAGGGCACGGAAACAACAGACGCCTCCGGTCGATTTCTTCCGTATGCTCGTGCGCTCTTTTCGATGTGACTCCAATAAAGGAGGCTGTGCGGGCGGACATACAAATCAGGCCCGGAGCCGAGAGGCCGCCGGGCCTGATTTTCATTGTCGTGATTCGATCACTTCCCGAATTTCTTCCGTAAAGCGGCAAGCCCTATGAGGCCGCTGCCGATCAGGATCATGGTGGCCGGCTCGGGCACCGGGGCGGTAGCGTTCGTGGCGTTGACAAAGCTCTCACTGCCGCCGCCTGCAAACCCCTGCACATGGATTCCGATGCGGAGAAGCTCCCCGGAATCGAGGTCTGCGATCACGTTCTCAAACGTGGCCCCGTTGATGAGGCTGAAATAGATGTTGAGCCATTCTCCGGGGTTCACGCCGTTTTTCTGTACGGGGGGATCCGAATCCGCCAGGAAGCCCGCTGTGGTCGAAAAGTCGACGGCATTGCCTCCGGGAAGATTGGGCGGCGACGCAGGCCGTGAAAAACTCACTCCATCCGAGCCGGTGATCGAGGAGATCCCGAGGAGATGCCCGTCGTCGAAGTATACATCCGTTATGGAGGAGGCTTCGGGCCCGTCGTTATGGAAAGTGAAGAGGACCCCGCTCTCTCCTGCATCCGTGACATCAACCCAGAGCTGTGCCTCGCCGATTTCGGCTGCTGCAATGGTGTTGTTCGTAATACACGAGAAATAGTAAGGGACTGCGTGTCCGGCTCTGCAAGAGAATGTGAAAGCCACGAGAAAGACAATGCCCAGCAGATACTTTGATTTCATATGTTCCTCTCATTGATAGCGTTTACAGCGATCATATGTTTAGCAATTAACAGGCCATGGGGGACCATGACAATAAAAATAGTAAAAACAAACACCTATGATATTTCTCAATGCCCTTCACCGGGAAAGGGAAGAATAGTTTGCCAATTATATGAAAATGTTTTCAATTTTCAAGCATTTCTTTTCTTGATCTGCTCCACTTTTTCCCAGAAATCGCGCTCCTTTTTCTTCATGGGTCTTTCCATGGGATGTGCCGTATGCATGCCGGCGATTTCGATACCGTGCGCTCCAAGAAGGCTCCCTATACGGGCCTGGTCTCTGCTCAGGCACGCAAGAGATATGTTGGAGCACAATGCCTGCATGAGCTCATCGGGCTTCAACACCGGGGAGAAAACCATATCCTCGTCCTTGAGCGCCTTCAGCGCAGCGGCCGCATTGCTCTTGTCGGGAAAGGTGAATACTGTGACGTCGCCGTCTGGCGATGCGGCCGCGAATTCCCGTATTCTCCGCACCGCCTCTTCGAGACAATCAACCGTTCGCCTGATGTCTTTTTCTTTGTTTTCCCATCCGATGCTCAGGCGGATGGTTCCTTCTTCACCTTCTTTTTCCGGCAGGACCTCTGCAGAGCGGCGGGCCTGATCATGCCAGGTCCGGCTCTGAGCGGATCCGGGAGATACTACGATGTTCACGGCATCGAGGTAGGCGGCAAGGTCATCCCCCCGGACTCCCCGAAAGGATATGCTCGAGATGTGAGGCAGCCTCACGGTGCCCGATCCGTGGATCCTCGCCCCGTCGATCCTGGAAATCACCTGCTGCTCGAGGGACTCTCTCAGAGAGGTGATGAGGATGCCGTTGTTTTCGATGTCTCTCAGTGCGATGACACACGCGAGCCCGAAGCCTGCGACACAGGGTACGTTGACGGTTCCCGGCCTGAGTCCCTGCTCCTGGCCCGATCCGAAAAGAACGGGGTCTATCACGGTTCCCTTGCGGACAAAGAGCGCTCCGACACCCTTGGGCCCGTAAAGTTTGTGTGAAGAAAAGCTCAGAAGATCCGCCGGAAGAGTATGCGTGTTCACCGGGATCTTGCCGGCGCTCTGCGCCGCATTACAGTGGAAGAGAACGCCTCTTTCGCGGGCCAGGGCCCCGATTTCTTCCACCGGCTGGACGACGCCGGTTTCGTGGCTAGCGTGCATGATGCTGATGAGGATAGTGTCGTTCCGAAGCGCGTCCGCGATGAGCGCGGGGTCGATCTTTCCCTGTGCGTCCGGAGAGACATAACTTATCTCGAAACCGCGTCTCTCGAGATGTCTGCAGGCGTTGATCACCGAGGGGTGCTCTCCTGTGGATGTTATGATATGTT
This sequence comes from Syntrophaceae bacterium UBA1062, assembly GCA_002316295.1. GTDB lineage: Bacteria > Desulfobacterota > Desulfomonilia > UBA1062 > UBA1062 > Phosphitivorax. The sequence goes on from DCDF01000274.1 coordinate 5,476, forward strand.
TGCCCCTGCCGCTCAGGGATGAGGCTGCGCCGATGATGGCCAGGTTGTTCGATTCGGTCGCTCCGCTCGAAAAGATGATTTCCTCAGGGGCTGCGTCGATGAGTGCGGCCGCCCGGCAGCGCGCTTCTTCGACAGCCCGGCGCGAGGTGCGGCCGAGCTCTGAGAGGGATGTGGTGATCCCGAAGTGATTCCCGAAGTAGGGCAGCATGAGCCCCACGACATCAGGGTGCACCGGCGTGGTGGCCGCATGGTCGAGGAAGAGTTCTTTTCCATGGGACATTGAGGAGTTCCTTTCTCAGGCGGAAAGCTTCCCGGCCAGCTCCGCCACCCGATGGCCGAGTTTGCGCGCACTGGCCTTCGCAGCCGCGTCAGGGGCCCCGACACATGCGACCCCGTAGTGGCCCGTTGCGTCCATGGGATCTCCTACGATGATCATGCCATAGATGAGCATGGCCTGAATGATGGAAAAGAGGGTTGTTTCCTTTCCGCCCGTGGGGTCGCCCCCGGTTGCGAAGGCGGCGCCGATCTTGTTCTCCATCTTTTTCCGGATGCCGACGAATTCGTCGAAGACTCGCTTCATCTCATGAACCATGCCGCCGAAGTACACGGGCGAGCCGGCAATGAGGGCGTCGCACGACAGAAAATCATTCTGCGCAACTTCGGATGTGTCTTTGAGTATACACTGTGAGCCCTCGACCATGAGCGCTCCCTCGGCGACCGCCTCGGCGAGCTTTCGGGTGTTGCCGCTCCTCGAGTAGTACATGATCAGAATATTCATTCCATCCTCTCTCCTGAATAGCTGATATATTTAGGATAGTGGGTTGCCTTCACCCGATCAAGAGATTTCTCAAAATATCCCGGGGTCAGGTCTCAACA
>DCDF01000011.1 GCA_002316295.1 Syntrophaceae bacterium UBA1062
CCCGCCGAGGCCGAACAGCCGGCAGGCACGGAATAAAATCAATATGGGGGCCGGATCTCCCGCGCTGACAACGTCCTTCGATTGTCAGCGCGGGAGATCCGGCCCCCTCGGATTTTTTTCAGCCTATCTTTCTCCCCAGGATCGACCAGTACAGGTTCACGCCCAGGATATCGAAGTACTCGATGTGCTCGATCGTGCATCCCGCCCCCTTCACCAGGCCGGGGTAATCCCACACGGGGTGGAATACCGCCTCGGTGGTGGAGCTGTAGATGGATATGGCGATATACCAGTTGATTGTCTGGACGATCCCGCGCCACCCCTGCTCGGGAAGGACGAATTCGCCGACCACCAGGTAGCCGCCCGGCCGCACCAGGGTGCCCAAGTGATTCGCCACCTCACGGACCCGGGTTTCGGAAAAGACGTTCAGGAAGAAGTTGGAGATCACCATGTCGTATTGCCCCGTATCCCGGACATTGAAAATATCGTCGTGTATGATGCGTATCTCTTTCGGGGGCTTCTCTTTTGTTATGCGCTTCCGGAAATGCTTCAGCATGGTCTCGGAAAGGTCCACGGCCGTGACGTCGGCGCCGAGCCTGCTCGCCTCGATCGCCTCGGTTCCGTGTCCGACGCCGGCTACCAGGACCTTGTCGCCTTCTTTGAGATGCTTGAGCATGGCGGATTTGCACCGGGGAATGCGCCCGAGGCTGTAGAGATGGCCCGACAGCTCATATTGAAATCCCACCAGCCAGTACCCGTCTTTCATAGGTTCCTCCAGCATTATGCCTGTCTGTACGAAGGCAGGCAAATCATTGTAGGTGCTTACAGCCCCGGTGATACGGGGGATGATGGTGTGCAACATATCACGGATATGATCCCGTCGCCACATGATATTCATCATCAAGCTCTTTGATCTCACAGGGAAAAACAGTGCGGCCCATCTCATGCGAGACTTCCGCTCCGGTCCCGGCCTTTGCTCAGACGTTTGACGAGCTCTTCTCCAGCTCGACCAGGAGAAACACGACGAGGCCCGCTCCGAGAATCCAGCCCCACTCGGCGGCAGGGAGCGGTTTCGTGCCGAGCAGTCTGTTCGCGGTTTCGAGATAGGTGAACCCGATCTGGAAAAGTATGAGCACGTCTATGGCAAGGAAAGCCTTGCTGTTTCCCCGGAAACTTTTCGCACTCAACGAAGAGCTTTCGAGAAAACGGGTGTTGAAGAGGTAAAACAGCTCGCCTGCCGCCAGTATGTTGACTGCAACGGTCCCGGCCGCCTCGATGTCCTCCCATGCGGAGAGCCTGTGATTGAAGAGCACGATGACCTCGGCTGCGATGAGTATGGATACGAAGAGAATCCGCCGGAGAAGATACCGGGAAACGATGGGCTCGTCGGACGCTGCATGATATTCTCCTCGGACGGCTCGAAGGCGAGCGCCAGTGTCACGGTAGTGACCATGTTGACCCACAGGATCTGGACGGGAGTGATCGGCAGGACAGAGAAGAGAACAAGTGCGCCGAAGATGATGACGAGCGATTCAGCACCATTGGTTTCTCTCTCAATATTAATCGTAGCCGCGGCAGGCGTGTTCTCCATCTATATGGGAGGCCGAATATCCACGAGCCCGACCGGAGGAGAGCACAGTGATCAGAGGTGGACAGAGCGGAGCTTGACGGCTATACTCGTGAATAATCATATCGTTCCGGGGTGATACATGAAGACGGACGAACGATTCATCTTTCTCATCGGCCAGGCGAGAAGCCGGCTGTTCGCCAGGCTCGATCAGTCCCTCATCGATGCCGCCGGCATAACCGCGGCACAGGCGAGAGCGCTCTATTACCTCCTGACCAACGACGGATGCCCGACGGGCGATCTGAGCCGCGCCCTGGCGCTCGACAAGTCGGCCGCCACCGGGCTGATCGACCGGCTGGAGGACAAAGGGCTCGTAGCACGCCGCGCCGTCTCATCGGATCGCAGCTCGATCGGCGTTTTTCTCACCGAGTCCGGCAGGAATGCCGCCCGGATATGTCTGGGTGTGACCAAGAAGCTCAACGACACGCTCAAGGAAGGGCTCTCCCGGGAAGAGATCGATGTCTTCAGCCGTGTTCTAAAGAAGATCATCCGACGGGTTTCGATATAAGGGGCGTCGGTGATCCTCTCAAAAAAAAGGCCCCTCAAAAAGGGGCCTTTTTTCTTTCGACCGGCTGTTGATCGCCGCTCTTACATCATTCCTTCCATGCCTCCCATGCCGCCCATCCCTCCGGGCATGCCTCCTGGTGCGGGCTTGTCCTCGGGAATCTCGGCGATCATGACCTCGGTGGTCAGCAGCAGGCCGGATACGGACGCCGCGTTCTGCAGTGCGGAGCGGACGACCTTGGTCGGATCGACGATACCGGCCTTTACCAGATCCTCGTACTCCTCCGTGGCGGCGTTGAAGCCCTTGTTGCCGCTCATGTCCTTCACCTTCTCCACCACGATGCCGCCTTCGAGGCCGGCGTTCTCGGCGATCTGACGGATCGGTTCTTCCATGGCCTTCTGCACGATCTTCACGCCGTACTTCTGGTCGCCCGGCAGATCGAGGGAGTCGAGCTTCTTGATGCAGCGCAGCAGCGCCACACCGCCGCCGGCGACAAAGCCTTCCTCCACCGCCGCCCGGGTGGAGTGCAGTGCGTCTTCGACCCTGGCCTTCTTCTCCTTCATCTCGGGCTCGGTGGCCGCTCCGACCTTGATCACCGCAACACCGCCCGCCAGCTTGGCAAGCCGCTCCTGCAGCTTCTCGCGGTCGTAGTCGGACTTGGTTTCTTCGATCTGGGCCTTGATCTGGGTGATCCGGCCCTGAATGTCGCTGCTCTTGCCCTCGCCCTCAACGATCGTGGTGTTCTCCTTGTCCAGGATCACCTTCTTTGCCCGGCCGAGATCGGCAATGGTGGCGGACTCGAGTTTTCTG
>DCDF01000050.1 GCA_002316295.1 Syntrophaceae bacterium UBA1062
GGACATCTGGGCGCACTGAGCCCTCTCCGAGAGTCAAGCCCCGAGGCGCGGCACTGGTATAGATTCTTGAGGATGAAGATCAGGCTCTTGAGGCAGGGAAATTTTTCTTGCCTGTCTCAAGATAATGAGTGAATAGATCGAAGAGACAGTATGTGCAGAAAACAAGTGCAGGTTCGTATGGAGCGGCGGGAATGAAAGGAGATAAAGGTATGAGCCCTGGCAGGAAAGGATACCGTCTTTTTTCCCGGCATTTCGCACTGTTTGCTCTTTTCGTTTTCTTTCTCCCCATTTCCGCTCCGGCTCAGATGAGCCGGCTGAGCGATGACGAGCTCTCCGAGGTGAGCGCCCGCTCGGGCATCACCTATGTGATCGGCGATTCACAGCTGCGCGTCTACGCCGACTCATACCGGGTCTCCGACACAGATCACACCCCGCGCCACTGGATCGAGCTCAACGATTTCACCGTCGATGACGGCCAGGGCGGCTACTTCTCCATGAACACCCCCGCTGACTACGACGACTTCAACACCCTCGACATCGGCACCACCGGCGAGGGGGATACGTATATTTTCATGAATCTTTCCACTCACGTAGAGCCGAGGACCTACACTGTCGGGAACTTCGTCTTCTGCGACCAGGACCTGGGCGGAATCAGGCTGGAAAACCTCAGGAAGGGGACTTCGGACACGTTTATCATAGGCCCCCACGGCGATGGGATGTCCGGCATCGACATCGAGTATCAGACAGAGATCACCATCGACTCTCTGCAGTACACCTACAATACCCAGCCCGAATCGCTCAACCTCACCGGCATCCGATTTGCCGGCAGCGCGCTCGGTGCGCCGGAAGATCCGTCATCCTGGATCTTTTCGGGAAAGTTCAAGTTCGGCGATCTTGCGAACAACAGGCCTGTGACCATTGATGTCGGTACCTATGATGACGGTGCTGTCACGTCGACCTCGGTGTTCTACAACGCACCCATGTCCGGCAGCATCCGGGTGGAAAACGTGGATTTCGGAGGGAACCAGTTCGGCCCCTGCGCCATCGACGGCATAACCGTTCATCATCTCGGCATCCAGATACCCGGTAATTGACAGGGGCGGGCAAATCTGGGAGAATCCGGACTATGGAGGTTATCGCGGGCTTCCTCATCGTTCTGGCTATACTTACCACGCTCCATCCCGTCAGTGACGTATCGGAAAGCGAACTGACGTTGTACCCGGAAGTGCCTGGAATTCAGCATGTTTTGAGATATGAGGTCAAGCCGTACTCTGTCATGAAGGACGAGAACATCGTCAAGCAGCAGTTCGACTACAGTTGCGGCTCTGCGGCGCTGGCAACCCTCCTGAACTACTACCTGGGCGAGAACTTCACCGAGGAGCAGGTGATCCATGGGCTGATGGAGTATGGCGACATCAAACAGCTGGAGGAGAGGCGCGCGTTCTCTCTGCTGGATATGAAGCGGTTTGTTACGGTTCTCGGCTACCAGGGCACGGGCTACACTGCGGAGCTCGAAGATCTGAAGAAGCTCGACAAGCCATGCATCGTTCCGATCGAGTTTTTTGGGTACAGGCACTTCGTGGTTTACCGTGGCATATATGGCGATCATGTGTTCTTCGCCGACCCCTTCATGGGCAACATCAGCTTCACCTTATCGGAATTTGAAGAAATGTGGCACAGAAATATCGTGTTTATCGTGACCGACGGCGGAGTCACCATGGATGCGCTTCTCCTCAAGGAGGAGGATTTGCGGCTCGTGGAGATCATCAGGACGAGCGATGCTCTTCCCGAGCATGCACGTTCGACCATTCTGATCGAGCAGCAGAAGTTCATGGAATCCATCGGGAGGATCGACGAGGACGCGAACAGGAGATACCAGTTCAAGAGCATCAATGTCTATTGATGTCGCACTGCGTGCTCCGGGCCCAATCATGAATTGACAGGTTACAGCAAGAGGAGACCATACGTGAAGAGACTCGCTGTTTTGATTGCTGTGTTTTTTTGCTGCCTTGTTTGTGCTGCCGACGGGAGCGCCCAGGAGCAGGAAACAGGAAGAGAGGAGCTTCTGAACCGTATCGAGGAGCTGGAGAAACGGATCAATGAATTGACGGAAGAGAGCCGCGCCAGAAGAAGACTGGAGATCACCGAGCAGGAGAAGCAGGAGAAGGAGAAGGAAGTGCTCGAAGCAGTGGGCAGAGAATACTCTCTCGAACCAAAGCGCACGCTCGGGCTCGACTATACGCTGTCGTACAAGTATACCCCAAGCGAGAGGATTCTCAATCAGCTCCTGATCGAACGCCAGATAGATCACGAGATCAAGCACACCATCACTACATCGTACAGCATCCTCGACAATCTGACCTTCAGCGCGGGCATTCCTTTCGTATACCGGTACAACGAAGTGGGCACGGACAAAGAGCTGGATGAAACCGACATCGCTGATATTACCCTGGGATTCCTGTACCAGCCCATCAAGTCGAAGGCCGGCGATATGCGGACTATTCTGGGCCTGAGCGCCTCATTGCCCACGGGCAGGAGCCCCTTCAAGATCAACCCCGAGACAGAGCTCTCGACCGGCAACGGTGTGTATGACTTTTCGCTGACTGCAAGCTTCAGCAAGCAGATCGACCCTGTTGTGGCCTTCTGGAACCTCGGATATACCTACCGCATGGATGCCACCGGTCTGGATTACAGAGTTCTGGATCAATTCATACTGGAAGAGGTGGAGGCAGGGGACTCCATCTCCGCCGGGGCAGGGATCGGCTATGCACTTTCCTATAAAATATCGGTGAACTCGTCTTTCAGCTACACTTATTATTTCAGCTCCACGTATAAGTATACGGGCGCGATTCAGGACGTTGAGTCCGGAGACAGATCCGAAGCCACGTTCGTCGTGGGCTTAGGCTGGAAAGCGACAAACAAGACCACCCTTTCTTTCAGTCTCGGGTACAGTCTCACGGGGTCGGGCTTCACGTTTACGGTCAGGGCCCCGTTCAGCTTTGTCCTATGAGGGGAGAATGTATCATGCTATTGAGGAGGTTCCCGGCAATTTGCCTGTTGCTGATCGCGGGCCTGATCAGCCCCATGCCGGCGCATGCAGGGCTCTTCGAGCAGCTCGCGGTCTGCCCTGCAGCATCTTCTCTGGGCAGCGCGGTGACCGCCTATCCGGAAGGGTGCGGCGGCCTGGCCGTACATTTCAATCCGGCGCACCTGGCAACCTATCAGGCCAGCCGGTTCGACAACGCGCTGATCTTCACAATAAACAAGAGAGAAGGAAAGTACAAGCAGGGGATTGATCCCGAGACCGGGGAGCTCTGGGCTCCTTTCGGCGGCTGGTTCAACGATGGCAGAGACCCCTTGGATGGCGCCGAGGCAGAGCAGCAGAGCGGGTATATGGTGATTCCCATCGTCGACTACGAGATCCCCTATCTGGCAGGCGCGGGCATGGGGATCGTCTACAAGCCGCCCGAGCCCGAGTCGCGGCTCACCTTCGGGTTCGGACAGTATGCGCCCTTTGCGGTGGGGCTGAAGAATCACAGCGGAGACCCGTTCAGCTTCATGGGCAGGAAGGCCTTCTTCCTCCGCATGGTCCTGGCGGCCCCTGCGGTTGCATATAAGCTCACCGACACCATATCCATAGGCGCCTCGGTAGGCATCGGGGTCACCCTGTTCAGCTTCCAGACGAACTTGAGAACGCCCAATACCATGGTCGCGCTGACCGGTGCCCTGGGTGAGGCGACCGAAGGTCTGGAGATCCCGGTGATATCAGAGCTGACTTTCCCGCCGCCCTGGTTCGGCGGCGG
>DCDF01000258.1 GCA_002316295.1 Syntrophaceae bacterium UBA1062
AGCGAATCCATGATGAGCTGCAATACATGGGGATGCGCCATGTTCAAGCTGTTTCCGGTGCCGGTGTAGTCCGTGTAATAGCGCCTGTCGCTCTCCTCCAGGCGATAATACGCAGTATTGTCGATGCCCTTGAAACAGAGCATGGGGCCCAAATGGTTGCCTTCGGCCGTGTGGTTGTAGACCACGTCCAGGATCACCTCGATTCCTTCATCGTGCAGCACCTTGACCATTTGCTTGAATTCCTGGGCCTGCTGGCCCGCCTGTCCGGTGCTCGAGTATTCGTTGTGGGGGGCGAAGTATCCGATGGAGCTGTATCCCCAGTAATTTCTCAGGCCTTTCTGGATGAGGTGCTCGTCATGGATGAACTGGTGAATCGGCATGAGCTCAACGGCGGTGATCCCCATATCTTTGAGATACCCAAGAATCGCAGGGTGCGTGAGCGCGGTATACGTGCCCCGGATTCCCTCGGGGACGTCCGGGTGTCGGCAGGTGAACCCCTTGACGTGGATTTCATAGATGATTGTCTCGTGGAGCGGACGCCGTATGGGTCGGTCTTCGGCCCAGTCGAAGTACGGATTCACCACCACCGACCTTGGTGCAAAGGGAGCGCTGTCGCTCATCTCGATATGATCGGCCTCCTTCATGAAACTGTAGGGAAACATTGCCGGATTCCACCGGACCTGTCCTTCGATCGCCCTGGCGTATGGGTCGAGCAGGAGCTTGGCCGGATTGAACCTGAGGCCCGAAAGGGGGTCCCAGGGGCCGTGTATCCGAAACCCGTACCGCTGCCCCGGTCCTGTGCCCGGCAGGTAGATGTGCCAGCAGTAGGCGGTCACCTCGGGAAGATCCAGGCGGGTCTCTTCTCCGGAGTCGTTGAAAAGGCAGAGCTCAACCCTCTCAGCCGTTTCCGAGAAAATGGAGAAGTTCGTTCCGAACCCGTCGAATGTTGCACCCAGAGGATAAGGTTTCCCAGGCCAGATTTCCACAATGTTCCTTTATTTGGGGCGGCGGGTGACTCAAAGACCACGCGCCATAGAGGTAGATATAAAAAGCAATTTTGCTAAATCAAGCAGCAGCGGCCAGCTCAGGGCTTCTGTGTGGCCTCTGGATGATGAAGGCCCTCTGTGCCCGGGACCTGAACCGGGTCGGACCGCTCCCGCCGCCTTCTTCCCGGGGATTCGTATTGTCGAGGACGGGCTGGAAGAGCAAAACCGGGTCCTTCCAAGAGGACCCGGTTTTATTGGGAAAGAGGGAGGGATATGTTGTATGCTGTTTTGCCTACGGGTTACAGCTCTGAGAACAGCCGTATCCCGTCGGATATGTCAAACGGCGCGCCCAGTCGCCTCGCGGCATCTGATCGATTCTTTGTCATAGACCTCCAACGAACGACTCCGCCCGGCCCGATCAGTTGACGGGAGATACCCGCACCATGGCCTTGCTTGGGGCTCTGTAGAGGGTGAAGCTGATTCCATGCTCGGGGCTTATCGCCATTGAGACAAAGGTGTTTGCAAGCTTCTTCCTCAATACCGTGATGCTCCTGTGAAGATACCAGGTATGGTAATGGCCCGGTATGCCCAGCAGGCGCCTTACTTCGGAAGGGGGGAGGATAAAGCCCTGGCATTCGCTTCTGATCAGGTCGTTGATGATTTCAGCGGCATATCCGCATCTCTGATCATCCTGCATATCGGTTTTCGCATCGAACATATGAAAACCCCCCTTTTCCCACGAAGCCCCAAAAAACTCATTGTATTAAAATATAATCATTTCAATGAGCAAGGTGCATGCCAGAAAATATATGAATTAATTTCAATCAACTAAATAACCGGTCTGTAGCAAGTACCGATGTGTAAGAAATAATTTACCCAGATCATAGGTAAAATATTTCACTGGGCCCGGGTCTTGATCATGTGTTATCCGGTATCTGCAAAGAGCCAATAAAGAACTTGAACTCACGGCCAATAATTGGCAGGATAGCGTGTATTGAAAGAGATGGCCCGCGGTCAGCCTCATGTGATGCGGTAGGGAGGCTTTTCATGATCACAAGGATTGTGCAGTAGCACCAGGGAAATGCCTGTGACGATAACGGGCTGCATTGCATCACTGGCCTGCGGCGGAGTTCGGGCAAGAGGCGCACCGGTTTTGAGCCGTGGTATGAAGAGCAGAGAAGGAGCAGCGAATGGTCAGAGTTCTCATCGCCGATGATCACCCGATCGTGAGAACCGGTCTGAGACAGATTCTGGTTGACGAGCCCGATATCGAGGTTGCGGGCGAGGCGCAAAACGGAGGCGAGGTCATCGATTTTCTCTGGAAGAACGCGTGCGATCTGGTCCTGCTGGATATCGGCATGCCGGGGAGGAGCGGGCTCGAGATCATTTCTGAGATCAGGCAGATCAAACCGAATGTCGGGATCCTCATTCTGAGCATCTATCCCGAGGAGCAGTACGCAGTGCGGGCGCTGAGGGCGGGTGCGTCCGGGTATCTCACCAAGGCGAGCGCCCCTGTCGAGCTCATACAGGCCATACACCGGGTATCCCGGGGCGGAAGATATGTCAGCCAGACGCTGGCCGAGATCCTGGCATCGGAGATCGACCGGCACAGCGCCAAACAGCCGCATGAAAAGCTCTCGGACCGGGAGTATCAGGTCATGCTCCTTCTGGCTTCGGGCAAGACCGTAACCGAGGTGGCGCAAAATCTGAACCTGAGTGTGAAGACCATCAGCACCTACCGGTCGAACATCTTGGAAAAGATGAATATGAAGAACAATGCCCAGCTCACCTTCTATGCGGTGGAAAACAACCTCATAAAATAACACCGCCACAAAGGATCGGACCCGCCGGTATCCTGAGGGCAGGCGTCCAAGCTTGACAAGGCCGGAGTCGGGCTCTATCCTTCTCGGCAAAGGAAAACCGTCAAATGACAAAGCGGCATCCCATCACCGACCTCCCCGGCATACCCCCCCAGAGCGGGCCTGCCGGAGAGATGCCACAAAAGGACGCGGACCTCTACCGCCTCATCTTCGATCAGTTTCCCGATGCAGTTTTCGTGGTCGCCCTGACGGGCGAGATCCTCCAGTGCAATGAGGCGGCTCTTGAGCTGTACGGATATTCGCGGGAAGAGATGTCCGGTCTCATGCTCAGGGACCTGTTTCCCTCGGAGGTGGCGAAGACCGTCCCCGACCTCATGGATCAAACCGCCACAGGGGGGATGTTCGTATGGGTCAGCAGCCGCAAGAAATCCGGAACTGTCTTCCCGATTCAGTACTGCAACCAGACGATCACCCATCGTGGGAGCAAATTTGTCCTTGTCTTTGTCAGAGATGTGAGCGAGCGTTACTGGTGCAAACATTACCTCCACAACTCACTGGCCCCTGAGCGCAGCCCTCAGCCCAAGGGGATTCCCATGCTCAGCCTGACCTGGGAAAAAAGAAACGGCGAATTCGTTCTCATCGGGTACGACGCTCAGGCTATCGAGTCGACCAAAGACCGCATCAAGAATTACATGGGCCGAACCGCCGGCGAGCTTTACCGCGACAGGGAGGACATTCTCCAGGACCTCCAGCGGTGCTGCCGGGAGCAGGCGATTTTCAGAAAGAAGACCCTCTACCGGATGTTCAGCACCGGGGATGACCGCATCACGGAAATCACCTATGTCTTCGTCCATCCCAATCTGGCGATCATGCACCTGGAGGATTTCACGGAGCGGGACACGGCGGTAGCCATGAATCAGAGCCTGGTGAAGAGCTCCCAGGTCGGTCTGTGCATGATCCACGGGGGGAAGTTCCAGTTCGTGAACCCCAAGCTCCAGGAATATTCGGGGTATGCCGAGGCGGAGCTTCTGGAGATCGACCCGGCATCACTGATCCACCCGGACGATCTCGGTCTGGTGCAGGATTTTTTCCAGGGGAAAGCGCTTCCCGATACACACCACCAGCCTCTGGAGCTGAGGCTTGTCACCAGGCAGGGCGATGTGAGGTGGGTTGTGGTGACCTTTGCCGTCATCTCGTACCTGAACGAGCAGGTTCTGCTGATGAACCTCATGGACATCACCGATCTCAAGACCGCGCACAGGAAGCTCGACGAGCTCACCGCCCTGCAGTCTTCGATTATGGCCGCCATCCCGCATGCGATCATAGGGGTTGAGGGCCAGAAAATCGTATTCGTGAATCATGCAGTGGAGGATATTTTCGGCTGGAAGCCTCACGAGCTCATCGGCAACACCATGGAGATCCTGTTCCATGACAGGAGCGAGTACATACGAGAGGGCAGGAAACTCTATGAAGACCTGAAAAGCGGTGTGAGAAACATCGTGGAGCTCGTGTACCGTACAAGGGACGGCAGAGATGTCACCTGTCTGACGAGCATATCCCGGATCACGGACGACAGGAAAGACCAGCGCTTCGTGACCACCCACACCGACATTACCGGGAAAAAGAGGGCCGAGGAGTCTCTCGAGGAAAGCAGGCGAATGCTTGCGACACTCATGGGAAACCTGCCGGGCATGGCATACCGGTGCAGAAACGACTGGGGCTGGACCATGGAGTTCGTCAGCGAGGGCAGCCTCGCCCTCACCGGCTGCAGTCCTTCCGACCTGATCGAAAGCGCCAGGGTCTCCTACGGCAACCTGATCCACCCCGAGGACCGGCAGATGGTCTGGAACTCGGTTCAGAACTCCCTGAAAACACGCGAGCACTTCCAGATCATGTACCGCATCATCACGCAGGGCAGAAGGGTGAAGTGGGTGTGGGAAAAGGGCCGGGGCATATTCTCCTCCGAGGGCAAGCTCGTCGCCCTCGAGGGCCTCGTCATCGACATCACCGAGCGCAAGCTCGCCGAAGAGCAGCTGAAACGATCACGCAGGCTGCTGAGCATCCATGCGGAGCACCTGCACACCGTCCTCGAAGGAGAAAGGGCTGAAATCGCCCGCGAAATCCATGACGAGCTGGGCCAGATTCTCACGGCGCTCAAGATGGATCTCTTCTGGGTGGACAGAAAGCTACCGGGAAATGTGCCCGAAATCCACCAGAAGATTCATTCCATGACAGAGCATATCGACTCCACTATCAAGACCGTGGAGCGCATCCTTCTCCAGCTGAGGCCCGGCCTGCTGGAAGACCTTGGGCTCACCCCCGCAATCGAGTGGCTTGCCGAAGAGTTCCAGAGACGTACCGGCATCGTCTGCGAGGCCATCCTGGACCCGAGCTCCGAGAGGGCTGTCGACGATGAGAAGGTTTCCACCGCGATATTCAGGATATGCCAGGAAGGGCTGACCAACGTGGCCAGGCATTCCCGGGCCACCAGGGTGGAGATCGTGCTCAGGGTGGGAGAGCCCTTCCTCGAGCTCATTATCAGCGACAATGGGAGGGGCATAACCAGAAAGGATACGCTGAAGCCGGGTTCGTTCGGCATTCTCGGCATCAAGGAACGGATCCATCTCCTGGGTGGGAAGGTGACCATCGCCGGGAGAAAGGGCAGGGGGACGACAATCCGCATCCGCATCCCCGTACAGCGGGAAAAGGAGGACTGAAAGGATTTTCGCCTCTTCGGCGCCCGGCGGATCGACTGTTTCCGGCGGCGTCACGGCTTTTTTACACAGGGGAACGATTTTCTGCTACACATATGCCGGCGTTTTTTTTACAATCCGCGCATTCCATACGAGGAGAGCTTTATGAGAAGCATGCTGTACATTGTCTATGGCATCGGCCGGGACGCCGTAGGGCTTGTCGGAGGAATCACCGCGCCCATCGCCGAAGTGGGCGGAAACATTGTTGACATGAGGCAGGATGTTCTCCACGGCCTCTTCACCATCTATATGGTGGTGGACCTCAAGCAGGCATCGGCCTCCCCCGAGGAGTTCGAAACTCTGCTCGGCAGGATCGGGGAAGAAACCGGGGTACGGCTCTCCATCGAGAAATACAGCCCCGTAGCCCGCAGCGCCGAGAAGACGAATATTCTCCTGACTCTGGTGGGCAGGGACAAGCCGGGAATCATAGCCGCCATATCGGAGAAGCTTTGCACTTACAACATCAACATCGAGATCAGCGAGATGGTGGCTCGAGAGGGCGTGTTTCTCATGGACCTCCTGTGCGACGTCGGCCGGAGCTCGGTCCCCATGGAGAACCTCAAGGGCGTGGTGAGGGAGATCATGGCCTCGATGGATATCAGCACCATGTTCCAGACCGAGGACGTGTTCAACAAGAAGAAAAAGATCGTGCTCTTCGACCTGTCGCAGAGCTT
>DCDF01000059.1 GCA_002316295.1 Syntrophaceae bacterium UBA1062
CCGTTCACGGAACGGATGATATCACCGGACCTGACGCCGAGCTCATAAATCATGGCGTCACTGCTCAAATTGCTCACCCTGAACCCATAGGGCTCGCCACCCTTGAAATAGGGAACCACCCTGGCCTTGCCGATATATTCGTCGAGATTCTTCATGACGTTGGTCAGCCCGGAATCCTGAGCGGGCGTCGGAGCGACTCTGGGCGGCCGGGCAGCTCTCTGCGCTCCAGCCGATGCGACCGCCGCACCGGGCTTGGTCTCAACGTCTTCGATGACCAGCATCTGCTCCTGGCCGCCTACGTCCATGATGATCTTGTTGCGGTAGATCGCCAGGAGCACGGCTCCTTTTATCTCATCGCCGATCCGGTAGCTTTTCTGCTCCTTCTGGTCTTCGATGATTGCTCTGGCGATCTCTCTGGGGCCCGCTATCGTTCCTTTCAACGAAAGCCCCATCTCGGCGATCGGCCGGACGATATCCTTGTCCGGCTGATCTTGCAGCGAAGCCGGAGCCCTCTTGGAGACCTTCATGAGATCCCTTTCGGCAATGATGTCGTATGCGGTCCGGGACTGCGCGCCCTCCCGCTTCTGGGATTCATGAACAGCGTTTTTCTCAGGAGGCAGAGGAATACTGTAGAGAAAATATCCGGCCGTGTTGACGATAATGCCCGCACCCACCCAGGCGAAAAGAGTGAGCGCCAGGACCTGGCCGATCCAGGATGCGTGTTTTATCATATCTTTTACCGGCATCTCACCACAGGGCCTCTGCATCCGGCCCGCCGCTCCCACCTGAAGGCGTCCATGATCCGTCCTTCAAAAACTCCCCCGTCCGGTGCCTGCTCCATGCAAGGTTATTCCGGAGAGGCCCGTTACACTCCTCTTTCCCATAGAATGTTACACCTTGTCAAATCCGTGGAACATCATGCTGAAGCTCCCCCTCCCGCGGGTGAGGGATCTGAGGGCGGTGGAGTAGCCGAACGTCTTTGAAAGGGGAACGAAGGCCTTTACCTGGTGGTATTTGCCCTTGATGACCACGCCTTCGATGCTCGCTTTACGCGAACTCAGATCGCCCACCACATCTCCGATATATTCTTCCGGGGAAAGGGCGTCGAGCTCCATGACAGGCTCCAGCTGGACGACGCCAGCCTTCATCATGGCATCCTGCACGGCCATCTGGGCCGCGATCTTCAGGCCCTGAGGGGTTGTTTTCTCGCTGATCACCACCTTGTCCACACAAGCCTCGATGTCGACCCCTTCGAAACCGAATACCGGATCGGCCAGGAGGGCTTCCTCCAGCCCTGCGCGCAGGTGGGTCTTCATCTCCTGAGGGATATCGTGATCGATGAGAAACCGGTTCCCCTCCCCCCGCTTGCCGGGCTTGAGCGACACGACCACATGGCCGGAATGCTCTGCTTCGCCGATTTTCTTTTCGAACACCTTTTCCGTCTGGGCGGGCTGTTCTATGGTCGAGCAGTAAAGCACCTGGGGTTTGCCCACATTGATGTCCACGCCGAAAGCGGTCTTGAACCTGTCTACCGCTATTTCCAGGTGCAGCTCCCCCATGCCGGCCAGGATCACCTGCCCGGTGTCCGGGTCCTCGCTCACCTTGATGGTCGGATCCTCCTCCATGATCTTCTGCATGGCCAGCTCGAGCTTTGATGAGGTCTCGGAGCTCCTGGGCTCGATGGCGACCGAGATCACGGGCTTGAAGGTCATGATGGGTTCGAGGACCAGAGGCTCGTCGGGAGAAGAGGAAATGGTGTCTCCGGTCACCGAGTCCTTCAGGCCGACAACCGCAACGATGTCTCCCGCCACCGCCTTGTCGATGCGCTGCTTGGCGTGGGAGTGCATCTCGAAGAGACGGGCGATTTTCTCCTTCGTGTCCCGGGTGGTGTTGTACACCTCCTGTCCGACGTGCAGGGTTCCGGAATAAAGCCTCATATAGACCATTCTCCTGCCTTCGTCCATGTACACCTTGAAAACGTAGCCCACCAGGTTGCCCTCGGAGGTTATATCGAGCGGAACTTCTTTTCCGGTGACCTTGTCGTTAGCGATAATGGACTTCACTTCGTGCGGCGCCGGGAGATAGTCTATGATGGCATTTATCAGCGGCTGTATACCCTTGTTCTTCAGCGCCGACCCGCAGAGCACCGGGATGGCCTTGTTGTCGAGGGTGATGTTCCTTACGGTCTGTCTGATTCTCTTCTCATCCGGAGCATCCCCGGCCAGGTATCGCTCCATGATTTCGTCATCATAGTCGGCCAGTTCCTCGAGCAGATGGTCTCTGGCGGCTTTCGCTTCTTCCAGGACGACGTCGGGAACGGGAAGAACCTGGAAAGTCGCCCCGAGGCTGTCTTCGTCCCAGACGAGAAGCCGCCATTCGACGAGATCCACCACACCCCTGAAGGTGTCCCCCTCGAAATAGGGAATCTGCAGCAGCAGGGTTTTTACCTCGAGCCGCTCGTTCATCTGCCTGACAACGGAATCGAAGTCCGCCCCCAGGCGGTCGAGCTTATTGATGAAAGCAATCGTCGGCACCCGGTAGCGTCTGCACTGCTGCCATACGGTTTCGGTCTGGGCCTGGACCCCTCCCACAGCGCAGAGGATCATCACCGCGCCGTCCAGCACGCGCAGCGACCTCTCCACCTCGATAGTGAAATCAACATGCCCGGGGGTGTCGATGACATGGATCTCATGGTTTTTCCACGAGCAGGTGGTTACCGCCGAGGTGATTGTAATCCCCCTCTCCTGTTCCTGGGGCATCCAGTCCATGGTCGCCTGCCCGTCGTGGACCTCGCCCATCCGGTGTATCTTTCCGGCGTAGTAGAGTACGCGCTCGGTCACCGTGGTCTTGCCCGCGTCGATGTGGGCGACGAATCCCATGTTTCGTATCTGTGACAACTTCTTTGTGCTCATGAACTCATTCCCGCATGCCGTTTAAGCTCAAGGCATTATACACAAAGATCAACCTCGTATACATCCTTCATTTTCCGTCCCAGAAAAATCTCTCCCAGTTCGATGAACCTCTCCGAGATGTCGGAGAGATAGTAGACCACCGACTGTTCACCACCCGGAGAACGCCGGGCTCCGCCGAGCTCCGCTACGGCACGGGCTGTGGAAACGGCGGAATCGACGATGCACACGCCGTTGCCGGCCACCCGGGAGATCACCCCTTTCAGCAAAGGATAGTGGGTGCATCCGAGCAGCAGAGTGTCTATGCCTTCGTGCAGGAGATCGTCGAGATACCTGTGGGCCACCTGCTCGGTGACAGCATCGTCGCACCACCCCTCTTCAACCAATGGGACGAAGAGAGGGCAGGCTTTGGAAAGCACCTGCACATCCGGGCTGATAGCCCGCAATGCGGTGTCGTAGGCCCTGCTTCTGATGGTGGAAGGAGTGCCTATCACGCCGATTCTCCTCCCTCCGGCATCGATTGCGGCCTTCGACCCCGATGCCACTACGCCCACCACGGGAATGCGGAAAGCCTCCTGCAATGCGGGCAGAGCATGCGAACTGGCGGTATTGCAGGCCACCACGAGCATGTCGATATCCTTTGATACGAGGAACCCGGCACACTGGAGGCTGTAGCGGATAATGGTCTTGGGTGATTTCGTCCCGTAAGGCAGGCGGGCGCAGTCGCCCAAGTACACCATATCTGCATCGGGCGCCAGGGAAAGGATTTCCTTGAGCACGGTGATCCCCCCAATGCCCGAGTCGAAGATGCCGATTTTCTTTCTCTTGTTTTTCATCGAGTCCCCGGCAGAATATTCCATGTATACATTGTCAACCTTTGTCTATGTCTTTTGGAATACGCTGTCAAGCAAAGACGGGCTCCCGGCGGAGCGGCCGGTTGATCATAGAGAGGCCGGCGGAAAAAATATCGCACCAGAAATCCGTTTTTCCGCCGGCTCAGATGTGATATGAAAATCCCCTTGTCAGATAGCGATGCAGGAGGAGGGTGATCATGGAGCACCGGATAGGCGTCATCGGTCTTGGATATGTAGGACTGCCCCTGGCCGTTGAATTCGGGAAAAAATACCCCACCGTGGGATTCGATATCAACGAAAAGCGCATAGGCGAGCTGAGATCCGCGCTCGACAGGACGCGCGAGATGAG
>DCDF01000061.1 GCA_002316295.1 Syntrophaceae bacterium UBA1062
AAGGATTCTCAAGGAGACGTCCTCATCGAGATCCTGAAAAACTCCGGCATACCGACAGGGAAGATCCTGACGGACCCGATCAAGGGCACCATCGTCAAGACCCGCATCATTGCGCACACCCAACAGATTGTCAGGCTTGACCGGGAAGACCGGTCGGTCATCTCGGAAGACCTGAGGAAAGATCTGGTCCGGGAGGTTCAGGGCTGCATACCCCGAATCGATGCAATCATCATCTCGGACTATGCAAAAGGAGTTGTAAGCAGAGAGCTGATCAGAGAAGTCGTGGAGCTTACGAAGAACAACGGAGTGATTGTCTGTGTCGATCCCAAGGAGAGGAACTTCCCCTTTTATAAGAACATCGACGTCATCACTCCCAATATAAAAGAGCTGAGCTTCGGCGCGGGCATCAAGATCGAGACATATCACGATATCATCGAGGCGGCCGGAAGGATCAAGTCGTCGCTGGCGTGCGACATTGTGCTGGTGACGCGCGGCGAGCACGGAATGAGCCTTTTCGAGAAGGACAACGAAGCGGTTGACATCCCCACCACCGCACGGGCCGTATTCGACGTGACCGGGGCCGGAGATACGGTCATCGCGTGTTTCACTCTCGCACTCGTCTCCGGAGCCAGTCCCAGGGAGGCCGCAATCATAGCCAACACAGCCGCCGGGCTCGTGGTGGCGGAGGTCGGCGCGGCAAGCGTCCCATGGGAAAAGCTCTACCGGACATGCAGGGAGGAAGTCAGTGGGAACACCGGCCATACCCAGTGATGTCATGCTGTTCTGCAGCGTCCTCTTCCATGACGACGCGCCTGCCGGTCGGGCGATCGGTGCATTGAAGGATGCATACGGCGCAACCGTCTACGAGTCCGATCCCATGCCTTTCACGTACACCTCGTATTATGAAGACGAGCTGGGCTCCCCTGTAAACCGGATACTTGTCGCATTTCAGACGCCGGTTCCGAGGGATTGTCTTCCCGACGTCAAGCTCAGAACGAACACTGTCGAAAAAACGTTTTCCGACAGGGCCCGCAGAGCAGTCAACCTGGATCCCGGGATCTTGAGCCTGGAAAACATCTGCCTCGCCACCACCAAGCCCTATAGCCACCGCATCTATCTGAAATGCGGCATATGGGCAGAGGTGACGCTCATGTACAGAAAAGATTCCTATCAGGCGCTGCCATGGACGTATCCGGACTATGCTTCGTCTGAGATGATCCGGATATTCAACTCGCTCAGAGAGCGGTACAAGGAGATGTCACGATGCCGCGGAGCATGACAGGGTTCGGTCAGTCCGACAGAAACGGCTATCACGTCGAGATCAAGGGGGTCAACCACCGGTACCGCGATATCCGGATACGGCTGCCCAAGGACCTGTCGTCTTTCGAGATACCGGTCCGCGATCTCGTTCATGAGCACGTGCACAGGGGCAAGGTCGAAGTGAACGTCACCCGAGGCGTTGCAGCCGAGGTTCAGGAGAGGCTCCCCATAAACCGGGAGCTGGCACGGCTGTACTTCGACGACCTCGCCGGGCTGGCACGCGATTTCGGCGGAGAGGTAACGTTTCGGGACATACTCGCTCTGCCCGGGATCATGACCGAGAACATCCGCAATCCGGAAGAGCAGTGGCCCCTCCTGCAGGAGGGGATCATATCCGCGCTGGAGGCCTTCACTACGACAAAGGACGAGGAAGGAAGCCGTCTCAAGGGCGACATCACGGCACGGCTCGAAGCCCTCGTCCGGATGCACGAGAGGATGAAGCAGAACGCGGGAGAAATGGTCGACATCTACCGTGAAAGGCTCTTGGCGCGGCTGCGTGAGCTGCTGGGCGATAATGCCGACAGGATGGACGAAGCCCGCATCGAGCAGGAGGTCGCCCTCATTGCAGACAGATCGGACATCACCGAGGAGCTCGTCAGGCTCCACAGCCACATTACGTCCTTTCAGGAGGTCATCGCCGCGCCGGAGCCGTCCGTCGGCAGAAGGCTGGACTTCATGCTCCAGGAAATCAACCGAGAGCTCAACACCATCGGATCCAAGAGCCAGATCGTCAACCTGAGCCATATTGTTATCGAGGCGAAGGCGGAAGTGGAAAAGATACGCGAACAGGTACAGAACATTGAATAACCGGACAGCTCAATGAAAGGAGTGTTTTATGGGCAAGCATGATACGAAACTGCTGAACATCGGGTTCAATAACGGAGTTGTCGCCTCCCGGATCATCGCCATCGTCAACCCGTCATCCTCTCCCATGAAACGTCTGAGGGAAGAGGCCAAGGAAAGAGGCCAGCTCATCGACGCTACCCAGGGAAGGAAAACGAGGTCCATCATCATTACCGACAGCTCCCATGTCATTCTCAGCGCGATTCAGGCGGAAACCATTTCCAACAGGCTTTCCGACGGCGGAGCCCCCAAGGAGAATTTCAAGGAGAAGGAGTGAGGATCTTCGTTTCCGGCCCCTCGGGAGTCGGCAAGTCAACCATTATTGCCGAGATACTCAAGCGCAATCCAGACTTTGTGCTCTCGGTCTCGTACACCACTCGCACCGCCCGGCCGCGTGAAGTGCACGGGAAGGACTATTTCTTTGTCTCTGCCCGAGAGTTCGAAGATATGATGAAGAAAAACGAGTTCCTCGAATGGGCCCGCGTGCACGACAATCTCTACGGCACGTCTCTCTCATGGGTCGAATCCCAGGAAAAATTGGGCAGGCACATCCTCCTCGACATCGATGTCCAAGGGGTGAAACAGGCTCAGGGGAAACGCGTTTCGGGCACTTATATATTTATTCTCCCCCCGAGCATCGATGAACTGGTCAAGCGCCTCGCCAAACGGGGTACCGAAGACGAGCGGTCTTTCCGCCTTCGACTGAATAACGCCAAGGACGAGCTGAAAGCATGGACCATGTACGACTATCTGGTGGTAAACGACGACATAGCCAGGGCGATCGATGATGTGCAGAGCATCATCGATGCACAGAGGTGCTCGCGTTTTGAGATGATAGGACGGATACCATGGCTGCAAGAGATCGAATAGTTTTTGCGCTGGATGTGGGCGACCTGGCTGAGGCACGAATGTGGGTGGACAGAATCGGCACCCGCGTCGGATGGTTCAAGGTGGGGCTCGAGCTCTTCAGTGCGGCAGGGCCGGAGGTGGTGCATCTGATCACCTCATCAGGTCTAAAATGTTTTCTCGACCTGAAATTCCACGACATCCCCAATACCGTCGCCGGTGCAGTGCGATCCGCTGTCAGGCTCAGGGCGCACATGATGACCGTGCACATCTCCGGCGGCCGCGAGATGATCAGGGCGGCGCTCACCGCAGGCCGCCAGGAGTCGGAGGCCCTGAAGATACCCAGGCCGAAAATCATCGGGGTGAGCGTGCTCACGTCCCTGAGCCAGGACGACCTCTCCGGCCTGGGAGTGGGAAGGCCGTTGAGAGAGCATGTGGGCGGTCTCGTTGAGCTCGCATGTGAGGAGGGTATCGACGGAATCGTATGCTCCCCGGCCGACCTCCCGTTCGTTCGTGAAAAGGTCCCGAGAACCGCCGTGATCATCACTCCCGGGATCAGACCCGCGTGGTCGGAAAAAGGCGATCAGAAACGGATCGCAACCCCCTCAAGCGCCATACAGGCCGGGGCGGATCTCATGGTCATCGGCAGGCCCATCAGCCGGGCTCAGGACCCTGCTTATGCAATCGAGAAAATTGTCGAGGAAATCGAGTCGTCCAGGCCCTGATCCACGAAACTCGGGGATATCTGTTGACCGTATTTTTCTTATCCCCTATTCTCCTTGCTTATGACCATCCGTGTATGCGCAGGATTATACCGATCCCGGCGACTCGAATGCCCGGTGAAAGGGGTGAGGCCCACAACCGACCGGGTGAAACAGGCGATATTTTCAACACTGCCCGTGGAGCTTACCGGCACATCCGTACTCGATCTGTTTGCAGGGTGCGGCACCCTGGGTATCGAGGCCTTGAGCAGAGGAGCACAGGCGGTTACCTTTGTCGACGCAGC
>DCDF01000056.1 GCA_002316295.1 Syntrophaceae bacterium UBA1062
TTGTCTGCTCCAGTTGCTGCTGAAGCTCCACGAGATCGGTCATGTCCCGGACATTGGTCACCACCATTTTGATATTGCCGTCCTCTCCGTAAATCGGGTTGCCGGTCACCAGGATGCTTTTCCCGGATTTCAGAGTCTGGGGGATGGTGACGGCCCTGTTCTCCTGAAGGACTCTCAGGCTCACGCTCTCGTCGTAATACCCCTCTCTCACCAGGTCTCTCATGTTCCTTCCCACGAGCTCGTCGGCGTTGAGCCCCGTGATCTTCTCGTACGCGGAGTTCACCAGGATGGTGTTGGCCTGGCCGTCAGTCACGTAGATGCCGTCGTAGGACGACTCGATGATGGCCTTGACCCTGTCGGCATATTCCTGGGCCTTGAAAAGATCGTTCGCCAGCCGTTCGTATTCTTCCAGGAGCTTGAAGACGCTCATGACGCCGATGACCCGTCCCTTGTGGATTATGGGGTATCGGTGGCTCAGAAGCGAAATTCCACCGTAATCGACGGTAACGTTCTCAGCGGGCCTTCCTGTTTCCATTACACGGATATAGTCGGGCCAGATTTCCTTTTTGATCTCGCTGAACCTGATACGCCTCTTGGTTATATCGCCATGCACCTTGATGATGATCTTGGCGAGGTCGTTCGCATAGAGGAGAAATCCCTGGGTATCCACTGCAAAGATACCGAAATCGGCCGAGTCGAGCATGCTCAGATACAGATCGCCCGGAGCTATGTCGGGAATGTGTCCGGACGCCGAATCCCGGACATATGCGTCTTTCGGAATGGCCCCCAGCTTCCTCCGCCCGGGGTTCGAGGCCGCCCGGTCTTTGACTGTCTTTCCCCGACCCATATCCCAGCTCCTCCCTATTGGTAACTTTCACATGAATAATTGTCAAGGCTATCGAAGGGCATTCAGCTATGTTTTTCTGAAATAGCGATCATTCCTGTGCATGAGACTGCGAAATCAATCCGCATCCTGACCCGCTCGCCGCTCTGAAACAATTTATCATTTACTCACACGATAAATTTCTCTATCATCGCCTCACTCAAAATGGACTTTGCGAGGGGAAAAGGGATGTCTGACACGGAGAAGAACGAACAACAAGCGTCCATGGAAGAACTTCTCAGCACATACGGCCAGGAGAGCAGCGAAGCGCTCAGAGTCGGAAGCAGACTTCGCGCAAAGATAATTTCCGTCGGCAAGGAAAGCGTGTTCATGGATACCGGCAGCAAAGTCGACGGCGTCGTGGATATCGCCGAGCTCGTAGATGAAAAGGGCGACCTTCCCTATCAGGTGGGAGACAGCCTCGACCTCTACGTCGTTTCCGTCCGGCAGGGAGAAATCAGGCTGTCCAGGGCCCTGGCGGGAATCGGCGGGGCGGAGCGGCTCAAGGAGGCATTCCAGGAGAAAATACCGATCGAAGGACGCGTTCTCGAGACCTGCAAGGGGGGGTTGAGTGTGGAGGTTTTCAAACGCAGAGCCTTCCTCCCGGTGAGCCAGATCGACACCGTCTATGTGGAGAATCCCGAAGAGTATGTAGGCAAGACGCTGCGTTTCCTCATCACCGAACTGAGTGAGGGGGGGAAAAACATCGTGCTGTCCCGCCGCATTCTCCGGGAGCAGGAGAAAGAGGAGTCGAGACGGGCATTCCTTGCGACAATGGCCCCGGGCCAGATCATGAAAGGAAGGGTAAGCAGGATCATGCCCTACGGAGCGTTCGTGGAGCTGAGCCCCGGCGTCGAGGGCATGGTGCACGTCTCGGAGATGAGCTGGTCGCGCGTGGGCAACCCCGATGAGGTCCTGCACATGGGCGAGGAGATCGTGGTCAAGATCATCGGGATCGAAGGAGGCCCTTCGGGGGAGGTCGGTAAGATTTCCCTGTCCATGAAACAGGCGGGCGAAGATCCCTGGAGTACGGTGGCCGCGAGATATTCCTATGGCGACAAGCTCAAAGGCAGGGCCACCCGGTGCATGGACTACGGCGTCTTCGTGGAGATCGAGCCCGGCGTGGAGGGGCTCGTCCACATTTCCGAAATGAGTTACAAAAAACGCGTATCCAGGGCTCAGGACATGATCTCCCCGGGCGATGCCGTAGATGTCATGATCAAGGAGATCGATCCGGCGAACAGGAGGATATCGCTCAGCATGAAGGACGCCGAGGGTGATCCCTGGATCGGCATCAAAGACAGATACCGCGCCGGGCAGCGGGTCGAGGGCACTCTCGAGAAAAAGGAGCGGTTCGGCTGTTTCATCACCCTGGAACCAGGGGTCACCGGACTTGTTCCGAAGTCGAGGATTGCGAGGTTCCACGACCCGGCGGCCGTGGAAAAAAAACAGCCCGGCGAGCGGATCGTTGTAGTGATCGAGGAGATAGACACCGACCAGCGCAGAATCACCCTCGCCCCCGCCGATTCGGGCGATGAGGATGACTGGAAGCATTTCTCGGGTGAATCGAAGCAGCCGGTAAGCTCGCTCGGCGAGAAGCTCCAGCAGGCCCTCAAAAAAAAGAAATAGCG
>DCDF01000146.1 GCA_002316295.1 Syntrophaceae bacterium UBA1062
TAGGAGAGCTCGTAGAGAAGGGAAAACCCCACCACGTCGAAGAGGCGCAACGGCCGCTTTTCTTCGAGACTGTAGAGCCCGATCCCGCCCTCGAGGAGTGCGTCTGCCATATCGTGCCAGGGGGCGAAGACCCGCTGCGCCCATACCCCGGGTATGGAATTGAGGGTATGATAGAGGATTTTGATCCCCGCATGAGACATGCCTATTTCATAGGTGTCAGGAAACGCAAGGGCAAACCGCGTATGGACCTCGTGGTCGGGCTTGACGACCTCATTGATCTCTCCGCCGATATAGCGGCCGGGTTTGGCGACCGACTGGAGGGTCCTGTAATCGACTGGGTTCATGTGCATATCTCTTCCCGCGACTGAAAGGGCTGCGGATGCAGACCCTTTCGGCCTTCAGGACTGTCCTTTCATCCTTTCGAGATATTCATTCACCATACGCTAACCTCATATGTGAACAATAGTCAAATAGATGATGGCCGGTCATATTTCTTGCCTGATGGGGATTGTCATGATAAGGAAATTGTGAAAGTGAGGAGGGGTGGTTATGTCTGACGAGAAACTCACACTGGGACAGTATTTCAAGAGAGAACGGGAAGAACGAGGCATTTCTCTCAAGGAAATCGAGCAGAAGACCAAAATCCCCGCCCAGACTCTGAAATTCCTCGAAGAAGATCAGGTGGACGTACTCCCTCCGAGAGCCTTCTTACGCGGGTTCCTCCAGGTTATCAGCAAGGAGTTCGACATGAACGAGGAGGATCTCGTCAGCCATCTCGATGAAACCCTGGCAGCCCATGGGAAAAAGGAAGAAATCCGCAGCAGGTTCATAAAAAACACCCATGTGGAAAGCTTCACCCTTCAGCGGATCGTGATCGCCTTTGTCGTGATCTTCCTGCTGATCGTCATCTTTGGATTTTCCATGAAAACCTGTAAAGGCCCCGATCAGAAGAGGGCCGCAGGCGTATATTCGCTCGAGGTTCCCGGGAACGCCCCGGACACGGTTGAAGCCGGGTCATAGATTTCTTGAATCTGAATAGAGAGTCAGCCGAGTTCCTCGTGAGGGGTCTGGTATGCCGGTAAAAGCTTCTGATGTAAAACAGCTGCAAGATTATATCGAAAAGGGGTGGGAGTTCCATATCATCGATATGCTCCACGACCTCAAGCCCGTGGAGATCGCCGAGCTCATCGAAGCCCTTGACGAAGAATCCAGGGGCAAGTTCTTTGTTCTCCTGGATGTCGATACCGCTTCCGAGGTGATTGCCGAGCTTTCCTCAGAATCCCGGGAAGACATCATCGACGGCATGTCCGATAAGGACCTGGCAAGGATCGTCCAGGACATGGATTCTGACGACGCCGCCGACCTGGTGGGCGATCTCCACGCCGAGCGAGCCGAGCGGGTCCTTGCCGAGCTCAGCCCCGAAGACTCATTCGACATCAAAGCCCTGCTCAAGTATCCGGAGGATACGGCCGGCGGCATCATGCAGCGGGAGCTGATATCCGCGCTTCCCAACGCCACCGTGGACGAGGTGATCGCCGAGATACGACGCCTCCACACGGAAATCCAGAACATCCACATGGTGTACGTGGTGGACAACCGTCGCATGCTCGTGGGCACCGTGCCTCTGGTGAACCTCATTCTCTCCAAGCCTGACGCCACCATGGCCCAGATCATGGATTTCGACCCCATGACGGTTCCCGTGGACATGGACCAGGAGCAGGTGGCGAACCTCTTCAAGCGCTACGACTCCATGGTCATGCCGGTGGTCGACGAGCAAGGCATCCTGCTCGGGCGCATAACGGTCGACGATGTCGTGGATATCATGGAAGAAGAGGCAACGGAAGACATGTTCATGCTCGCCGGAGCCGAGGAGGACCTGCTGAGTTCGTCGGTAATCCGCAACGCCTCAACCAGAATCCCCTGGCTCTTCGTCAGCTGGGTGGGAGGAGTGCTCGCCACATTTCTCATCAGAGGGTTCGAGACCACGATCAGCAAGGTGGTCGGGCTGGCAGCCTTCATGCCCATCATTCTCGGCATGGGAGGCAACGTCGCCTCTCAGGCTGTGGCGCTGATCGTCCGGGGCATCGCGACCGGAGCGTCATCGACCACGAACTTCAAGAGCATCGTGATCAAGCAGATCGGAGTTGGCATCCTGCTCGGGGCCATGTTCGGGGCCATGCTCGGAGCCATCGCCTTTTTCCTCTATCCCGACGAACTGCGCATCTCTGTCGTAGTGGCGCTGTCCATCCTGATCTCAATGTCGCTTGCATCGTTTACGGGCACACTCCTGCCCATTCTGTTCTATAAGCTCAACAAAGACCCCGCCGTTGCCTCCGGCCCCTTCGTGACAACCGCCATGGACATCATGGGCGTCGCGGCGTACCTTGGGATTGCGGTGGCGCTCATCTTCTGATCTCCATGAACCGGCTCTCCACAGACGCCATTATCCTGAACAGCATCGATTTCCTTGAATCGGACAAGGTCATCTGCGCGCTGACCAGGGACAAAGGGATCGTCCATGCGATCGCGAAGGGGGCCAAAAGGAGCAAGAAACGCTTTCCCGGAACCCTGGAGCCCTTCTGCGAGGTTTCCATGGAGATCTTTGTCAAGCGGGAGGGAGATCTTCACCGGATAGAATCCGCCCAGCTCATCGATGCACACCTCGGCATCCGGGAGGACCTGGACGTCCTGGCCCACGCCACGGTTCTGCTGGAGCTCATCAAGGAGCACCTGGGGCCCATGGATCCGAGCCCGGCCACCTATGAGCATCTGCAAGCGGCGCTCAATGCCATGGAGCCGGGACGGCAGTGGTTCTCGGTATGGTGCGTGGCCCTGTTGAACATCCTCTCCTCTCTGGGATACGGCATCGACCTCGCCCGGTCCGGAAAGACCGGTTCACCGAGATCGGTTCCGTCGAGCACGCTCTCACGGGAGGCAGCCACGTTCCTGCTCAATGCATCCCGTCTCGATGAGGAGGTTCTCGGGCGGCTTTCCGTCAAGCCATCCCTGAAAAGGGAGATTACCGCCTTTCTTCTGGCCGTATGTAACAAGGTGTCCGAGAAACGGCTCAAATCCGTTTCCTTCCTGGCGAAGCTGCTTGATTTTGACCTGAACCAGTGATAGAGGGGACCATTATGGACTTCCAAGAACTGATACTGAATCTGCAGGATTACTGGTCGCGTTACGGCTGTCTCATCGGGCAGCCCTATGATCTCGAGGTGGGGGCGGGAACCTTCAATCCCCACACGTTCTTAAGGGCCTTAGGCCCCGATCCCTGGAACGTGGCATATGTCGAGCCTTCCCGGAGACCCACCGACGGCCGGTACGGCGAGAACCCGAACCGGCTCCAGCACTACTATCAGTTTCAGGTGATTCTCAAGCCCTCGCCCATCGATGTGCAGGACATTTATCTGGACTCGCTAAGGAGGCTCGGCATCGACACCCTGGAGCACGATATCCGGTTCGTGGAAGACGACTGGGAGTCTCCGACCCTGGGCGCCTGGGGGCTCGGCTGGGAGGTGTGGCTGGACGGCATGGAGATCACCCAGTTCACCTACTTCCAGCAGGTGGGCGGATTCGACCTCGACCCGGTGTGTACCGAGATCACCTACGGTCTTGAGCGGATCGCCATGTTCCTCCAGAACAAGAGCTCGGTATACGACATCATGTGGAAGGGCTCCACGTCCTATGGCTATGTCCACCACGCGGGCGAGCGACAGTGGTCCATATACAACTTCGAGCTGGCCGATGTCCCGACTCTGCTCAAGCTGTTCAGCCTCTACGAGGAGGAGGGCAGGAGAGTGGCGGAGAAGGGCCTGGCCCTCCCCGTGTACGACATGTGCCTCAAGTGCTCCCATACCTTCAACCTCCTCGATGCGCGCAACGCCATCAGCACCACCGAGCGTCAGTCCTATATCGCCAGGGTGAGGGATCTGGCCAGGACGGCGGCGCGGCTCTACCTGGAAGGCATGCAGAACGAGAGGAGCAAGGAGTAGGCATGGCACAATCACTGCTGTTCGAGATCGGCACCGAGGAGATACCCTCCGGCTTCATCGTTCCCGCGCTCGAGTTCATGAGATCGTGGATTGCCGGCAGGCTTTCAGATGCAAAGTTGCCGCACGAAGCCGTAGAGGTTTTCGGCACACCCAGGAGGCTCGCCGTGAGGGTGACCGGGCTGGCCGAAAAGCTGCCCGACACGGTGGAAAACCGGATGGGCCCGGCCAAACAGGCGGCGTTCGACAACGAGGGCAACCCTACCAAGGCGGCCCTGGGCTTCGCCCGCTCCGCCGGGGTGGACATCAAGGATATCGGATTCGTGCAGACGCCCAAGGGCGAGTATCTCTGCGTCACCCGGACCATCCCGGGCAGGCCGACCGATGAGTTCCTCACCGGGTTGCTGCAGGACATGATCTTCCAGATCCCCTTTCCCAAGACCATGAAGTGGTCGAACCCCGATGTACGCTTCGCCAGGCCGGTCCACTGGATTGCGGCTGTCTACGGCGGCCGGGTTCTGCCCGTGAGGTTCGGCGATGTGGAGGCCGGGAGCGTGACCTACGGCAACCGTTTCATGGCCGGTTCCGCCATAAGCATCCCTGACGCGCAGGCCTATGAGGATCTTCTCACCAAGAGCTACGTGATCCCCGGAATTGAAAAGCGCAAAGAGCTCATCTGGGAAGGGGTGAGCATGAACGCCCGCAACCTCAAGGCCGAGGTGAGGGACAGGGACCTGCTCGACGAGGTGGCGAACCTGGTTGAATACCCGCACGTCATCATAGGCCGCTTCGACGACGCGTTTCTGAAGCTGCCCGCCGAAGTACTGGTGACCGTGATGAAGCACCACCAGCGCTATTTCCCCATGTACTCCCTGGACGAGGGCTCGGCGCTGCGCCCCTATTTCGCTGCGGTGAGCAATATCGTGCCCAAGAACGACGCCGTGGTCCGAACCGGCAACGAGCGGGTGCTCAAGGCGCGGCTCGACGACGGCAAGTACTTTTTCGAGGAGGACCTGAAGGTCCCCCTGGAGGAGTATGCGGAAAAGCTGAGAGATGTCATCTTCCACAAGGACCTGGGCACCTCGTATGAAAAGATGGAGCGGTTCCGGAACATCGCCCGGTATCTGGCGGAAACCCTTGCCCCGGAGAAGAAGGAGAAGGTCGCGGAGGCCGCGTATCTGTGCAAGGCCGACCTGAACAGCCTCATGGTCTGCGAGTTTCCCGAGCTCCAGGGCATCATGGGCAGTGAGTATGCCCTGCGCCAGGGTCGCGATCCCGAGGTGGCGCGGGCCATCCGGGAGCACTATCTCCCGACTTCGGCCGAAGACGAGCTTCCTTCCGATGTCATCGGCGATGTGGTGGGTATATCCGACCGCATCGACACCGTCTGCGGGTGCTTCGGCGCAGGCATGATCCCCACCGGAACCTCGGACCCGTACGCATTGAGGCGGCAGACCATCGCTATCGAGAACATCTTGCTCGCCAAGAACTACCGGGTGTCCATATCGGAGCTCATCGACCGGTCGCTGCAGGAACTCGCGGCAAGGCTCAAAAGAAGCGCTGCAGAGGTGAAGGAGGATGTGCTGTCCTTCTTCCGCTCCCGGTTCGTCTCCATCCTCCAGGGCCGGGGCATCCCTTCGGACGTGATCGAGGCGGTCCTTCAAGGCTTCGACGATCCTGTCGACACCTTCATGCGCGCCCGGGCCATCGCCGACGTGAGGCACCAGGAGTGGTTCGCGTCCATCTCGTCCGCGTCAAAGCGGGTGGAGAACATCCTGAAAAAAGTGCAGGTGTCCGGCTCCGTGT
This sequence comes from Syntrophaceae bacterium UBA1062, assembly GCA_002316295.1. Classification (GTDB taxonomy): domain Bacteria; phylum Desulfobacterota; class Desulfomonilia; order UBA1062; family UBA1062; genus Phosphitivorax. The sequence continues at coordinate 5,799 of DCDF01000146.1, forward strand.
CGGAAGACCTCCTTGCCCAGGATGAGGAAAAGGCTCTGTACGGCCGATTCAGGGAGATGGAGGGCTCGTTCATCGCCCATGCGGCCAAAGGGGAGTACGCCGAGGCCCTCAGGCTCCTTGCAGGACTGAAGGAGCCTATCGACAGCTTCTTCGACAAGGTTCTGGTCATGAGCGAGGACGAAGGCGTCCGGAAAAACCGCATTGCGCTGCTCAAAGCCCTGGTCGGGCTGTTCGACCGGGTGGCGCAGTTCTCGAAGATTTCGACCTGAAGAGGCATGAAAGGCGCCGATCCCACTCATGCCCTGAGGAGAAGGCCGGAAGATTCGGTCACAGGAGACATGAGGGACGCCTTTTCCATCGATGTGGACAGGATCCTCCATTCTCAGGCGTACACGTCCTACATCGACAAGACCCAGGTGTTCTACCTGGTGGGGCACCAGGGGATCTCTCACCGCGTCATCCACGTGCAGCTGCTCTCGAGGATCGCCCGGACTATCGGACGCAGGCTCGGGCTGAACGACGACCTGATCGAAGCCGTCGCCATCGGTCACGATATCGGCCACCCGCCGTTCGGCCACGACGGCGAGCAGTACCTGGACGAGCTCTGCAGGCAGGCCGGGATCGGCCCGTTCAGGCACAACCTGCAGGCCATACAGTCCCTGGAGTGCATCGAGAAAGGCGGCAAAGGCCTCAACCTCACCCTCCAGGTCCTGGACGGGATTCTGTGCCACAACGGGGAGGCCACCGAGCAGTGTCTCTGCCCTGAGGCCGCCTTCACTTTCGAGGACCTGGACAGGAAGATGGCGCTCACCCGCCATGGGAGGACGCCTCCTCCCATGACCATGGAAGGCTGCCTGGTGAGGGTTGCGGACACGGTGAGCTACATCGGCAGGGACATCGAGGATGCCATATCGTTGGGCATCATCTCCCGCAGTGATATTCCACGGGAGGCTTCCCGCCTCCTCGGCGACACGAACGGCAAGATCGTCTACGCCCTGGTGGACGATCTCATCAGGCATTCCTCCGAAGGGCGGATCGCGTACTCTCCGCCGGTGTTCCAGGCGCTGGAGGAGCTCAAGCGCTTCAACTACGAACGGATATACCTCAACCCCCTGGTCAAGACCGAGTCGTCGAAGATCAGGACCATGTACAATCTCATGTTCCAGCGCCTCATGGAAGACTTGGAGGAGAAGCGACCGGACTCCCGGATCCGCACCCGGTTCCTGGCGAAGCTCGACCCGGCATACCAGGAGAGGCTGATGCCCGGAGAGATCGTCAGAGACTTCATCGCGAACCTCACCGACTCGGCGTTTCTGAAGGTGTTTCACGAGCTGTTCGTGCCCCAAGTGCTGGGATAACGGACAGAGCAGCGCAGGTCCTGCGGAGGTTTTTCTCCAGGGGAAGACGGCTCGAGGCAGGCCCGCTGCCCGTCGTAAATCAGGCCTGCCGAGTTCATCAGAGCAGAGTTATTACAGGAGATCGTTTTGCCTCGTCCCTGCCAGAACCGTCCTTATGAGCCCGTGTGCCTCCATATGCGCTGGAGGAGTTCATCTCAAACACTATTCCTAAATCTCATGAAAGAGCCGAAGATGATCG
>DCDF01000216.1 GCA_002316295.1 Syntrophaceae bacterium UBA1062
TCATCCTCGACCACTCGGACGCGGGACGCCGTATCGTCATTGACACGAAGTTCAACTCAGTGGTGACACGAGGCTGGTATCGAGAAGAAACACTGCGCAGCGGATACGTCTATCAAATCTACGCCTATTTGAGGTCCCAGGAGGGTAATGGTGATCTTCTCGCTGAAAACGCCTCGGGTCTGCTCCTTCATCCTTCGGTGGGCGATATGGTTAACGAGTCCGTCGTGATCCAGAACCATGAGATTCGATTTGCCACCGTTGATCTGGGAGCGACGGCAAAGGAAATCCGAGAGCAACTTTTGCAGGTTCTGGAGGTGTCTCATGCAAATTGATCGCGCCCAAGGGTGTCTTCTTGGCCAGCTTGCCGGAGACTCTCTTGGTAGTCTGGTCGAGTTTCGTTCTCAGGAGGAAATCCTGCGGGAATACCCGAGCGGCGTCCGGGAATTTGCCGACGGAGGCACTTGGAACACGATTGCTGGCCAACCGACCGACGATTCCGAGATGGCGCTGTTGCTGGCCCGCATGCTGGCGGATCAGGGACGTTATGATCCCGAGGGAGCCAGGAAAGCGTACATTTTCTGGCTGGACTCCGGGCCCTTCGATTGCGGCATGACCGTCGCCGGTGGTCTGCGGGGTCGTCCCAATCCGGACAGCCAGGCCAACGGCGCGATGATGCGGATCAGCCCGTTGGGCATCTTCGGAGCGAACCACGATTTGAGGCATGTGGCCGAGTGGGCACGACAGGATGCTGCGATCACCCATCCCCATCCGGTCTGCCAGCAAGCCAACGCATTGTTCACGATGGCCATTGCCCATGCCATCCGCCAAGGGTGCGATGGCCGAAATCTGTACGAGCAGATCGTGACCTGGGCGGAAGACATGAAGGTGGATGGGAGCCTCCTGGAAGCGGTTCGAGGTGCCGCCGAATCACCGCCAGCGGATTATGTCCGCCAGCAGGGGTGGGTACTGACGGCATTCCGCAACGCCCTGTGGCAGCTTCTGCATGCCACGAATCTGGAGGAAGCAGTTGTGGACACCGTCATGCGCGGGGGAGACACCGACACCAACGCCGCCATCTGTGGCGCGATTCTGGGTGCCGTGCATGGCCGGGACGCCGTCCCCGACCAATGGGTCGACTCCCTGCTCAATTGCCGCCCCGCTGTGGGACAACCGAATGTGCGTCGTCCTCGTCCGGAGTGCTTCTGGCCGGTGGATGCTTTGGAACTGGCGGAGCGATTACTCGTGTTCGATCAGCGGGATATGCCGACGAACCAGATGAAAGAATATTGATACTGATTGGGAGGGAGGGATGAAACTATGCCGCGATTAACACAAATTGACGAAGTTCTGTTTCCGGTCAAAGAGCACCCGGTTTTCGTGAGTGTTCCTACGGAATCTGGAGAGCGGCGGCTCTCGGTGCCTGATAAGAAAGCGATTGTGAATAAAAAGACTAATCGGGTGTTGGGTGTGGTTAGCAGGGGCTACAGGCTGGTGACAAATCGCGAGGCGCTGGACTGGGCATATCAGTGCTGCCAAACCGCCTTCCCCGAAACCAAACCCGGCGAGTGGGAGGTGAAAACAACTGACGCCCCGGGTACCGGTGGGCATTGCTTCGTTGACCTCGTTCACAACTCAGCGGCTTTGGACTTCCAATTCGTTCCGGCCAAGGACCGGCCGGACGCATTCGGGCCTTTCATCCGTGTAACGAACAGCTATAACGGTTTGAGGGCACTCGCCTTCGACATTGGTTTTCTCCGAAAGGTCTGCAAGAATGGGTTGATTCTCCCAGAATCGATCATCCGCTTTAAATTCACTCATCTGCAGAGGGATATCGGAAAAGAGATCAATTTTGAGGTTGCACATGAACGCCTCTCCAAACTCAGGGCCAGTTTCAGTGAATATCTGGGCGTCCTTCGAGATTGCAAGGTCACCCATCAGGAATTTGAACCGCTGTTCCGTGGGGTTCTTCTGATCCGAAAGCCCAAGGATATGAAACCAGATGGTCCAATAGCCAGCGATTGGGGTGTTCTGTCTCAACACATAAGTGCTCTCTGCAGTCGATACAGAAATGATCTTGGTGAAAACGCCTATGCGGTATTCAACGCCATCACCGAGTTCGCTTCGCACCCGCCCGAGAACCGATGCGTCCACAGGGATCGCCATAGTTTTCAGAGGTTGGCTGGCGATTGGATGAGCCGGTTCAGCCAGGAGTGCCGCCAACCTGGGTTTGCCATTTCCGACTACTTGGCAAATTTGGCCAAGGGTAAGGGTAACGGCAAAGTGGCAGCCGATGAGGCAGGTGGCACAAGGGCGTAGCAATAGTGGAGCGCTACCCAGGCTTAGTGCATACCAGGCCCTTGTGTCGACCGATCGCCAGGGAAATGTATCTTGACACCGCTTCCGCCTCATCGGCGGCGGCCTGATCTTTGATAACCCGTTGATATTGAAGGTTTTCGGTTAACGGCGGGAGAAAGAGAACGGTTATGAAAAGGGTTGCATACGGGGAGCCAATCTCCTCATTCCGGCAGCCGCCTTTTCCATTCGTCCTTGCCGACGCTTATGCCCCTAAGAAAATATGCCTTTCCCTCACTGATCCTCATTCCTGCTACGCGCGATGCTTCACCTCGATGCAATGACTTACTGCACTTATGGTTCCAGGACCATAGGTATGGCGCCAAGACCCTTCCCGGCAGGCATGATTCTGCGGCGTTCATGACCTGGAGAGAATCGCTGTCAAACATATTCATCGTTATTACAGCATCTTATAGCAGGCTGTACGCCGCGTACCTCTTGGCATAGAAATAGCTATATCCCTCTATTAGAAAAACGGGAAAATCAGAAAGGAGAAGGCTATGGAGGCTGCAAAGAAAATCATTTTCGAATGCGCATGCGGCACCATATCAGATCTGTCGTGCGACGGGTGCGGCGCGCCTGTGTGCGGTTCCTGCGGCACCAGGCAGATCAGCTCCTTTGATCCGCTCAACATAGAGGTCAGGCACTATTGCCCGCATTGCAGCCAGGATGCTGGGAAGAATGTCTGGGGAAATCTGTACTGGAAGGAGCTCGTTTCCCTGTATTCGTAACATCGATGCAGGAAGTGAACAGAACAATATCTCGCTAAGAGTAGCTGGTACCTGGAAGGGAGCCCGTCATCCATCACGAACTTCACCGAGAGGGCTCCCTTCATTTTCGTCCATGACAGAATGCGAGCGGTATACGTTTCGGAAAAGATCTCCGGCCGCCGCGTCAACTCCGCCGCACACGGCATCCGCTTTGCCTGTTCCGCCTTTGAGGCGAACGGGGCGGCGGGGAAAATTATTTATCAATACCCCGCTCTGTTACCGATACTGAGATGAAATGGATACTGTGTTCAGATTAGAAGACATAACGTTTCCCCTCCTGATGAAGGACACTATTGACACGCTCTTTACCGGGATCATCTTTGTTTCCTCCGAAAACCGGAAAAAAGGCCTTATCTTCAAGGACGGCATCCTCTGCGCCATACAGTCGAACAGGATCGAAGAGCTTCTCGGGCGCGTCCTGGTGGACATGGGATACATCACGGAGGGAGAGAACGAAGAATCGCTCGCACGGTCCCGCCTCGAGCGCAGAAAACAGGGGGTTATCCTGCTCGAGATGGACAAGGTGACTCCGAAAATGATCGCCGAAGCGCTGAGGCGTCAATTCGAGAAGCGGTTTTTCGACATCTTTTCCTGGGAAACCGGAACGGTCCGGCGGGTTGCGAAGACGTCCATCGAAAAACCCCCTGACATAACGAGAAACGAATTCCACCGGCTCGTGAGGAAAGGGATCATGAACTACGTGCCCTTTTCCACGGTCATATCCGCCCTGAGCCCACATGCCGATACAGTTCCCAAAAGGCTGACCGAGAGCATGCCTGCCGACATGGGCATCGACATGGACAGCTTCGACCGGCTCAGGGTATCCGAGATGCTTCTTCTGGGGCAGGATCCCGCCCGTGCGCTGCTGGCCTTTTACTGCACCGGGCTGGCATCCTTCGAAGAGAGCAAGCACAAGGCTATCATCGATCATTTGAGAATGATGCTGCGGAAGATCAAGGATCAGGACCCCTTTCAGACCCTTGGTGTGGATGAGAGCATTTCAGAGGGCGGTCTCAAGCGGGCATACATCAAACTGGTGAAACAGAATCATCCCGACACCTACGCCTATGCAGACGACCCGGAAGTCAGGCGTCTTGCGAACGATGTTTTCACCGAAATCCAGAATGCCTACACCACGGTGTTGCGGCTCAGGGAAGGCAAACCGCCGGAAGAAAAGAAGGAGATAGACCAGGCGCTTCAGGCCGAGATCCTCTACAGCCAGGGACTGGAGGCCATGAAGGAAAAAGATTACAGCAAGACCCTGGACCGCTTCAGGCTCTGTGTTACCATGATGCCGGATGAGAGGGTGTTCATGGAAGCGTATGTGAAAGCCCTTTTTCTCAGGTGGCAGA
>DCDF01000211.1 GCA_002316295.1 Syntrophaceae bacterium UBA1062
CGCTTGCCCAGGGAGCCGTCCTCATTGACGAGGTACTTGGGCACGAGGAATATGGATATGCCCTTGGTTCCCGCCGGATCGCCCTCGATACGTGCAAGAACGGGATGGACGATGTTCTCCACCAGGTCGTGATCGCCGCCGGTGATGAATATCTTCGTGCCCTGGATGCGGAATGTGCCATCGGGCTGGCGGAAGGCCTTGGTACTCATGTTGCCCAGATCTGACCCGGCGTTGGGCTCGGTGAGCGCCATGGTGCCGCCCCAGATTCCCTGGACCATCTTGTCCATGTATTTTCTTTTCTGCTCTTCAGTGCCGTAGGTCATGATGAGGTGTGCCGCGCCCTCGGTGGCAAACGGATAGGCCACAAAGGCGAAATTGTGGTAGAACCAGTCGATGGCGGCCGTCTTCACGCTCTCCGGCAGGCCTTGCCCGCCCTCTTCGGGAGGAAACGACATTCCGATCCAGCCTCCCTCGCGGAAGAGCCTGAACGCCCGATGATAACTCTCAGGCACGGAAACCTTCCCGTCCACGAGCGTACAGCCCACCTTGTCGCCGTCGGCCAGTGTGGGCAGAATCTCTTCAACCGCGATCTTCTGGGCTTCGGTGAGGATCATGTCGAACATGTCCTGGGAGAAATCCGCATATTTCTCGTAACCGCAGAGCTTCTCCACATTGAGCATCTCATAGAGGATAAACTGCTGGTCCCGTTCATCTAAAATCAGATTCGCCATAGCATCGCTCCTTCTTATTTATAGTTTATTATTTTTTGTCAGGGAATTTTCTCAGCTGCCAGGTCCCGTGTACGACACTGCATACCTCTCCATTGGCGTCTTTGAGCTCGAGATCCATTACCCAGTCCTTCTTGCCTTCTCTGTCCGCAGCCTCCTGTATTTCCTGAACCTCTTCCTCTTCGAGAGCGACTTCCAGGGTCACGTCGGTCGTGGCAGGCCTTCGGTATCTGATGGATACCTCTTTGACGATGGGGAAAAACTTCGAGGAGTCGAACGATACATAGTATATTACGCCGCCTGAGAACTCGGCCAGAATAAAGAGCGACCCCCCATACATGATGCCGATGTGATTGATATTGGTCTCAAAGGGCATGACGATCTTCGCATAGCGGTCCTTGAGCCCGATGATCTTCACTCCGGTCTTTTCGATGATCGGGACGGCCTTTTCGAGCATGAGTGCGGCATCCCTGTACTTTTCTTCGATCACAGCCTCGCCTCCTTCCATCGCACTTGCGTGCAGGCCCCCTCCTGCAGGTATGCTCCGAACGACATAGGTCTGATAGGCAGCCGTGAGCGGACCGCAGGAGCTTTCATGCCGTATAGTTTATTGCGAAAATGAAACATGGGGAAAACCCCGCCGTCATTCCTTACAATGAATCCGATAAGTAGTGTATTAAACCATATTTTTTTACACAGTATATTGCCTGAAAGCACCTGTCAAGAATAATCAATACCTGGATGTACCGGCCGATCGGGCTGATGCAGCGGACAGACACCGCTCGTTTCATGGCCGGTGAAGAGGAGTGAAAAGAAAGCCTTTATCGGGGTATTGGATCCTCTCAAGAAAATTGCACGGAGCTACGCCACAAGATCCAGCTGCTGGATGGTGCCAGGGATCCCGTCTTCCCGGAGATAGAGGCCAGTGGTGCGGACCTGACCGAGTAAAGTGTTGTCCGATGTCGTCCGCACATCAAACAGGGTCGGAACGGCCCCCAGATACACCGCTCCGACATTCATATCTTTCAGATTGCTCAGAGACTGAACTCCCCGGTTGTCTACAGTCATGATCTTCAGGCGGTGAAACACCTCGTCGTTCTCATCGATCCAGGAGTTGCCGTCCGTATCATAGGATGCAAGCTCGCCGAAGCCGTTTCCTGTTCGTGGCCCGAAAAGCTCCGAGCCGTTGTTGATGATCCCGTCGCCATTGAGATCAATCGCAAGGAATCCTCTGCCGGCTGTGGGAATGGACACATGGTCGGAGATACCGTCAAAGTCCAGATCGAATTCGAATTTCACAGGGGAGAGATCCGCCGCATTGCCGTCGAAATTTATCACCAGGGGATCGATGGCGGCATCCCCTGCCCTGATTCGGATATGATTTTTCTCTATATACTCACGGTTCATTTCGAGCTTCAGAACAAATGCCGCCTCTTTCCCATCCGCAGTCCTCACCACTCCCCGTGCTGTAAAGCCGACATCTTCTTTCTCGACATGAAGGCGCTCATAGTCATATTCAAGCCCCCAGCCGCGCCGCTGATCCGCATCGGTGGATGCATCCGCTTCATCCAGGCCGTGACCGCTCTTGTCCGACTCGTCAATCCGGATGATTCTGACTTCCCTGCCGGAGAGGATCTCGGTGATGAGCCGGCGCAAAGAAATCTCCTGATCCGCCCCTGATATCATCTCATCTTCTTCCCTCCCGCACCTGCACTCCTGAAGACGTGAAAGAGCATCGGAAGAAATGGTAACCCGGTCGGGCCCCGATGCATTCCGAGCCGGGGCACGATCGATCCAGAATCGCATCCTCTCCTGCTCGTCGTCTTTTTCCAGGTACGTTCTGGAAGAGCTCATGCATATGTCCGTATCGAGAATCTTCATAAACTTTCACCTCTGAATATCCTCCTCGGCCGGCTTGATCGATCCCTTGATACCGTGTCTTGTCGTTTTCCACTGGTATTTCAGACCCATGCATCCTTGCCCTGCTTTTCCTCTGTCTCAGATCACGCTGATCGCTCTCGGGAAAGCATTTTTGAGTCCCCGCCCCGCCAGGTTATTTATATTTATACAAATCACTCCATGAGCGATCAGGCCGAAGATTTCATTCCCTGACGAATGAGGGATAACCGATGCCTGTGAACGAAAGAGTCGTGAAAGTGGCCGCAGTAGGAGACATCCATTGTAATGAAAGTCATCGGGACATAGTGCACACCCTCCTCGCCCACATCACCGAGGCCGCGGACGTTCTCGTGCTGTGCGGTGACCTCACGGATACCGGGCTCATCGAAGAAGCGCACATTCTCGCCAGGGAAATCACAACCACTGTGACGATCCCGGTCGTGGGGGTGCTGGGAAACCATGACTTCGAATCCGGCAAGCAGCATGAGATCAGGCATATTTTGTGTGATGCGGGCGTGACGCTCCTGGATGGAGAAACGGCTGAGGTCCACGGAATCGGATTCGCGGGTGTGAAGGGATTCGCGGGCGGCTTCGACAGGTATCAGCTCGAAGCATGGGGAGAGGCGGTCATCAAGGATTTCGTGCAGGAGGCGATGGACGAGGCGCTGAAGCTGGAACTGGCCCTGGCACGGCTCAGGGAAATGCCGCTTGTGGTGGTGATGCATTACTCGCCCATACGGGCCACGGTCGAGGGAGAGCCCTGGGAAATCCTTCCTTTCCTCGGATCGAGCCGTCTGGAAGTTCCGCTGACCTGGTTCGACGTGGTCGCAGTGTTCCACGGGCATGCCCACAACGGCAAACCGGAGGGCCATGCCACGAGAAATATCCCGGTATATAATGTGGCGCTGCCTCTGCTCCGTTCACTGCATCCGGACCGTTATCCCTTCCGGTTGCTGGAGATTTCAAGTCCGCTGCCCATTCCGGGCATGGAGCCGTGACAGGCATCTGACTCACAGAAGGAGAAGCCATGCAGAAATTCTTGCTGGACGAGCGGTATCTCGATCCGGAAACCCGAGCCTTTTATCGCGAGATGCTTACCTCATTGGGCCGTTCCGAGATTCCCTTCCTTGTCGGAGGCGCCTTCGCTTTGGGATGCTATACAGACATCGTGAGGGACACAAAGGACTTCGACATATTCGTTCTGCCCGAAGACGCGAAGCGTATCCTCAAAAGACTTGAACAGGCTGGATATCAGACCGAATTCACGGATCCTCTCTGGATCGCCAAGGCCTTTCATGGCGACAACGTGGTGGATGTGATTTTCAGCTCAGGCAACGGCATCGGACAGGTGGATCAGGAATGGTTCGACCATGCCTGTGAGGGAGATCTCCTGGATATGAAAGCTCAGCTGATTCCGCCCGAAGAGATGATCTGGTCGAAGGCCTTTGTCATGACCCGGGACCGATACGACGGTGCGGACGTGGCTCACCTCCTGCTCGGCTTCGTCGAGCGCCTGGACTGGCAGCGCCTCCTGCGCCGTTTCAATGTCCACTGGCGGGTTCTCTTCAATCATCTCGTACTCTTCGCGTATATTTATCCATCCGAACGCGCCCGCATACCCTTATGGGTCATGGAGGACCTCACCGGCCGTCTCCATGATGAGACGAGCCAACCCGCCCCCACCGAACGGGTTTGCCAGGGACCTTTTCTTTCCATGGTCGACTATACGATTGACGTGGAGAAGTGGGGCTTCCGCGACCCGAGGCCGGTCAAGCCCACATTCAGACCCCCTGGGCCCCCGAAAAAATAAAAAGCTCACACTTCTGCTTGTGAAAGATAGTACCATGTTCTATGAATCGCACAGGAGGGGTGCAGATGCCGCATGTCATAATAAAACTCTATCCGGGGAGATCCGAGGAACAGAAGAAGCTGCTCGCCGAGGCAATCGCCCGGGACGTGGTCTCCATTGTTCAGTGCGATGAAAAGTCCGTTTCCATAGCGTTCGAGGAAATAATCCCGGAGCAATGGGCTGAAAAGGTGTACAAGCCCGACATCCTCGAAAAGAAGGAATCTCTGTACAAGGAGCCGGGATACAATCCTTTTGCATAGGCCGGAACACCGGAAAAACGGGTGGAACAGCCGCGCGCATGCATATGGAGCGGGTCTTCCGGGCTTGCGGGTCTGCCCGCACGTCATAATGCATATGACATACGCCAGACATGAACGAAGAGAAGACGCCTCTGCGCTTCAGTACCGGCACGGCCTCCTCCCGGACAATCTCATGAAGCAGGTTTGACGGGCAAGCTCCGCAAGGGGAGCGACGGCCGCTGTCACATACAGATTTCGCGTGCACCAAGGCCGTCGATCATATGATCTTCAGCCCGGTCGTAACAGAAAACAGCGAGAGCAACATCCGGGGCATGAATCTCACTTCCTCCAGGTCTCTTCCGGACCGCAATCACACGAAAATACGAATCGCTGGGGCCGGAAAGTGACTGTCCGTGTTCGCCGGATCATGAAACAGCGCCGATAAAGGGTCGATATCCGGAAAAAAACACACGCTTGCATAACCCCCTGTTTCGGTTATATTCGAACTATATGACCTCGGCGGGAAAGTGATATGGGCACACTCTTGATTCGATCGGGCAGAATCATCGACGGCACAGGGCGGGAACCCTTTGACGGGAATATCCTCATTCGCGACGATGCGATCGCGGATGTCATCCCGGCGCAGAGTGAGCCTCCCCCGGCGGATGCGATGATCGATGCGGCGGGATGCATAGTGTCTCCGGGGTTCATCGACATGCATTCCCACTCGGACTGGGTGCTTCCTCTGAGCGACCATCACATCCTCCTCGCATGCCTTCTCGAGCAGGGCATCACCACGGTGGTGGCGGGAAACTGCGGCTTCTCCCCCGCCCCGTATAATCCCCATGCCTCCGCTTCCTTTTCAGCACTCACTCCCCTTCTGGAGAGGCCTCTGGACTACACCTGGCGGACTATGGGACAGTTCCTGGATACGCTCGAGGAATACAGGCCTGCGGTCAACATCGCCGAGCTTGTAGGCCACAGCACTGTCCGCATCGCCTGTGCGCGGACCCGCCGGGGCGTACTGACCCGCAAGGAGCTCGCCACCAGCCTGGACGCGGTGAGAAAAGCCTTTGACGAGGGGGCGTGGGGTTTGAGCTTCGGGCTGGGCTACGATCCCGGCATGTTCTCGCCCTTGGAGGAAATCGAGGCCTTCTGCCGGGTCGCATCCGATTACAGTCGTCCAGTGACCGTGCACCTCAAGGCCCTGAGCGTTCTCTCTCCAACATATCCGCTCACCACGATCAAGGCCCACAATCTCCTCGCCCTCAAGGAGATGATCGACATTGCCGGCAAGACCGGCGTCAGACTCCAGCTTTCCCATTTCATCTTTGTGGGAAGGAGGAGCTGGGGATCTTCGAAGAAGGCCCTGAAAATGGTTGAAAAGGCCCGGAGCCGGGGCGTCGACGTCATGTTCGACGCCTTTCCGTATGCCTGCGGTAACACTACTGTCAATGTGGTGCTGCCGTTCTGGTTTCTGGCCAAGACGCCTCAGGCGTACCGCAACCGGATCTCCCGAGCGCACCTCAAGGCCGAGCTTGAGGCCGGATTTGCCCTGCTCGGGTTCACATACAGGGATTTCCAGGTCATGCACCCCGCCGTTGCCGGGGCAGAAGATCTCATCGGCCTGACCATACCCCAGATCGCTGAGAAATGGGGCATGCCCCCCTTTGACGCATACCTGCGCCTGAGCGAAGAGAGCAGGGGCTCGGCCCTGATGCTCTTCCACGCCTACAGCGGCGAGCCGGGCAGGCAGGAGGTGATCGAGCGCGTGCTCTCCCATGAGCTCTGCATGTTCGAAACCGATGCGGTGATCAGGAGCACGGGATACCCGAATCCGGCGGCCAAGGGAACATTTCCGCGGATTCTTGGCCCACTGGTGCGCGACAGAAAGCTCTTCAGCCTCGAGCAGGCGGTCAACCGGTCCACCCTGGCCTGCGCGCAGCGCTTCGGCATCGCGGACAGGGGACGCATCGCCAAGGGCATGGCGGCCGATATCGTGATCTTCGATCCATCGGCTGTATCCGATACCCCGCCCGAGGGTGTCCGGCCTGCGGGCAGGCCCCGGGGCATTCTCCACGTCCTCCTCAACGGCAGGCATGTGGTCCGGGATGGCGTGTACACCGGCGAAACCCGCTGCGGGCGGGTGCTGAGAGCGTAATCCACAAGCCATGCCGCCGTTCGCCAATGAACTCATCATTCGCGAAATCGTCTCCTTTGTGGAGAAAGCCCAGTCCTCGGGTTCTTTCCTGACACGCTGGCACGAGCCGCTGGTCGGTTTTGCCGATGCCTCAGACGCTCTCTTCGGACGCCTCAGGGAATGGACCGGAACGGCCCACTTCCTGCCGCATGATCTGCTGCCTGGAGCCAGAAGCGTTACAGCTTATTTCCTGCCCTTCGAAAAGGGCGTTTCGCGGTCGAACAGGGCCGGCAAATACGCGTCGAGCCAATGGGCGAGAGCCTATATTGAGACCAATGCACTGATCACCTCCCTGAATGCGCACCTCACGGGAATACTCGGAGGCCACGGCATATCGACCGCCGAAATACCGCCTACCCACAACTTCGATCATCAGAGTCTCGTGAGCCGCTGGTCCCATCGTCATGTTGCATATATCGCAGGTCTCGGCACATTCGGGGTCAACAACATGCTCATCACGGAAAGAGGATGCTGCGGGAGGCTGGGGAGCCTGGTGATTACCGCTGAATGCAAACCTTCCTCCGGCCCGGGGTACGAGCTCTGCCTGAGCAAGAATGGAGGATCCTGCCTCGCCTGTGTGAGAAAATGCCCATCGGGCGCGCTTCAGGAGCACTCCTTTGACCGCCGCCGGTGCTACTCGATCCTCATGAAAAACGCCGGGCTGTATGAAAAACTGGGGCTGGCGGATGTATGCGGAAAGTGTCTGTGCAATGTGCCCTGCTCGCACACGAATCCGGCCGGGGAGAGGGCGCTTTCACAAAGGCCGGATGAATGAAGGAATCAAGGACATGAAGATCGGGTCTTTTGAATTCTCCATGAGGGAACTGTCGGGATCCATGGGGGACTTCGGCACCCTGCTTCCGCTGGCGGTCGGTTATATTTCGGTTTGCGGTCTGAATCCGGCAGGGCTTCTTGTCATGATCGGACTGGCAAATATCTTCACCGGCCTGGCATACCGTCTCCCCATTCCCATCGAGCCCATGAAGGCAATCGCGGTCGTTGCCATAGCCCAGCACTGGAATCCGTCGCTTGTCTATGCGACCGGGTTCTGCATGGGTATTCTCTGGCTGCTTTTGTCCGCCACCACCATTATGGACAGGGTGGCCGGCTTCACCCCTACGTCTGTGACCCGGGGAATACAGGTGGCCCTTGGCGTGATGCTGGCGGTCCAGGCGCTATATATGATCGACGGCTCCTGGCTGCTGGGTCTGGCCTGCATCGCCATCATCCTCCTCTTGAGAAGCAACCCGTACCTGCCCGCCGCGGTCGTGCTCATAGCACTGGGCATTCTCATCATGTTCATGAAAGGCCAGTTGGGCGGTGTCACGTTCGCCGGGCCGGTCCTGCCCGCCGTAACGGCATTTCATCCCCTCGAAATGTGGGAAGGCATGGTGG
>DCDF01000285.1 GCA_002316295.1 Syntrophaceae bacterium UBA1062
GTGCTCAGAAGAGCCACTTCACCAGGGGCAGCTTGAACCGGTAGGGGACGTAGCGCAGGGGGATATCGAACTTCATAGTGTTTTTCACGATGCTCTTGGTATGGCTGAAGGTTTCGAAGCTCGATCTGCCGTGATAGCGCCCCATGCCGCTTTCCCCCACCCCTCCGAAGGGCAGCGTCCGCGAGACGAACTGGACCACCGCATCATTGATGCACAGTGACCCCGAGGAGGTCTCTGCTTTCACGAGCTCTTGCTTCATCTTGTCCCTGGTGAAGAGATAAGCCGCCAGGGGCTTGGGCCGGGAGTTCACGAAGGCAAGTGCATCAGAGAATGTGGAGAACGGGATGAGCGGAAGGATGGGCCCGAAGATTTCCTCCTGCATGACCGGCGCGTCGGGCTGCACGCCGTCAAGGACGGTCGGAGCGATGAACAGCTCCTGGGCGAGGGCCTGCCCGCCCACCACGGTGTTGCCCTGATCGAGATACCCCATGAGCCGGTCGAAGTGAGACCTGTTGATGATACGGGCGTAATATGGATTCCTTCTGGGGTCTGTTCCGTAGAAGCCGAGAACGGTCTTCTTCAGGGCCTCGGTGAATTCGTCCCTGATTCCTGAGTCCACCAGTACGTAATCCGGGGCGACACAGCTCTGTCCGGCGTTGAAAAACTTGCCCCAGGCGATCCTGCGGGCCGCATAGTCGATGTTGATGTTCCGGTCCACGATGCAGGGACACTTCCCGCCGAGCTCCAGGGTCACGGGCGTGAGGAAACGCGATGCGGACTCCATGACAGATCTTCCTACACGGGACGAACCGGTAAAGAAGATGTGGTCGAACCGGTGGTTGAGGAGCTCACGTGCCGTGTCGGGGCCGCCGTTGACCACCGATACGTGCCGGGGGTCCATGTAGCGGGCGATGAGCTCCTCGATCACGGAAGCTGTATGGGCGGAAAGCTCCGACGGCTTGATCACCACGCAGTTGCCCGCGGCTATGGCACCGACGAGAGGGATCATGGCAAGCTGGAATGGATAGTTCCACGGGGAAATGATGAGGACGACCCCGAGGGGCTCCGGCACAGTGGAGCTCAGCGAAGGCAGAAGCGGCAGCGGAGTGCGGACCCGGGTGGGCCTGGTCCATGAATCAAGATTGGCGACCGCGTACTCGATTTCGCCCTTGACCAGGGCGACCTCCGCTGCATATGCCTCCAGAACGGGCTTGGAAAGATCTTTTTTCAGGGCGTCGACGATGAGCCCGTCTTCCCTTCTGATCAGCTGGTGGAGCTTTTTCAGCTGTTTCCTTCGATATTCGGTGTTTTTTGTTATCCCGCTCGAGTAGAATTGCCGTTGATTCCGTATGATCTGTGAGATCAGTGCAGGCTCCATTGCCCCCTCCTCCCCGAATGCTATAGTTAATATATAGAGGCGGCGTACCTTTCTCCAAGTGAAGAGGACGACCGTCCGATGATGATCATGTATGAAAGGGTCATGGTGCAAGGAGGTTGAATCATGGCGCTCTTCCTCGTCCGGCACGGCAGGAGCCTGCCGGAGGAGATCGACTCCCAGAGAAGGCTTTCGCGTGAGGGAATCACCGAGGTGGAATGCGTGGCTGCGCATGCACAGGACAGGGGCATACGCGTCGACACCATCATACACAGCCCCGCGGCCCGTGCGCGCCAGACAGCCGAGATCATGGCCTCATACCTCAAGCCCGGCCACGACGCCATGGAGGTCGCGGGGCTGGGTCCGTCCAACAGTGTGGAAGCCTTTGCCGGATCGATAAATGAGAACGACGATATCATGGTGGTCGGCCATCTACCCTTCCTGGAGCGTCTGTGCTCGTATCTGGTCACGGGATCGCCGGACGAGCGGGTGGTGTCTTTCCGCAGCGGGACAATGGTGTGCCTGGAAAAAGACCCTGCCCGGGGCGCCTGGGTCATCAGATGGACGCTCAGGCCTGACATCTGCTGACAGGCTGCTCCGGAGAGATCTTCGTGCGAGCATACATCGGCACGTCCGGATGGGACTACAGACACTGGAGAGGGAACTTCTATCCGCAGGACCGTCCAAGGACAAAATGGCTCGACTATTACTCCCGCATCTTCGATACAGTGGAGGTGAACGCCACTTTTTACCACAGGATACGCCGGAGCACGTACCTCAAGTGGCGCGTGTCCACCCCCGAAGGCTTTCTCTGGGCGGTCAAGGCGAGCAGGCTCATCACCCATATCCACAGGCTGAAAGGAGTGGAAGAGCCGCTGAAGATCTTTTTCGACGATGTGTCAGCCCTGGGCGAGAAGCTCGGCCCCCTGCTCTTCCAGCTCCCGCCGGCTCTGGAGTTTGACGGAGCAACTCTTAGGAGCTTCCTCGATCTCCTGCCCTCCGGAGGGCGGTATGCCGTGGAAGCCAGACACCCCAGCTGGGCGGACGAGACAGTTCTCTCCCTGCTGAGAGAGAGAAACATCGCATGGTGCATCGCCGATACCGCGGGCCGGTTTCCTTATCTGGAGGCGGTTACCGCCGATTACGTCTATATCCGCCTTCACGGCTCCCGGAAGCTCTATGCATCCGAGTATACCGAAACCGAGCTCATGTCCTGGGCACAGCGGATCAGGTCGTGGGACAGAGATGCGTATGTCTACTTTGACAACGATTTTATGGGGTATGCCCCGAAAAACGCCCTGCGCCTTCGTGAAATGCTGAGTTGAGGCGGCAACGAGAGCGCGCCCGACCCGGCGCGGCACCTTCCCGAAGTCGATTGTCTTTCACGCAGTGAAGATTATTATGAGGTAAAGAAACAATTCCCAGCCGGTGGTTATGAAGGAGTTTTTTCCATGGCCGGACGATTCCGCCTGCCGCTTGCGGGAGCGATGCTCTTCGTCGGTACGGATCTGGATCCCGCTTTTGCAGGCACTGAGGGAGGGAAGCAGATGAAGGTCACAAGCCAGGCATTCGCAGACGGGGAGATGATCCCGGCAAAGCATACCTGCAACGGCGAGAACGTATCGCCACCCATTGCATGGCAGAGAGTCCCTGAAGGAACCAGAAGCATCACCATCATCGCCGAAGACCCTGACGCGCCCATGGGAAACTGGGTTCACTGGGTGTATTATGATATTCCGCCGGAGATATCCGGCCTGCCGGAGGACATACCGGCCGAAGAGAAGCCTGGACCCGGGGGCACTCAGGGCATCAACGACGCTCTCACTATCGGCTACATAGGCCCCTGCCCTCCATCAGGCATACACCGGTATTATTTCAGGATCTATGCCGTGGACACCGAGCTCGACCTGCCGCCCGGGGCGAACAGTCAGGAGGTTCTCCAGGCAATGGAAGGCCATCTGCTCGGCATGGGAGAGCTCATGGGCCGGTTCAGGAGATAGGCGCCCGGCTGTACTCCGCCAGCAGCCGTCTTTTTTTCGATGGACGCTGCATACCCCTCGTGGAATCCACTCACGGATCGTGGTATATGGTGCCAGGGAATGACATCGCTCAAGAGAACCGGACATGGCCGAACCGTCGTATAGAAAACTCCATGAATCGGGTGCGCTCGAAAAACGGATCGTCTCGGCGCTCGAAGCGCTCAGATCCTGCCGCGTCTGCCCCAGGGACTGCCGGGTCGACCGAACCGGTAGAGAAACGGGCCGGTGCAGAACCGGCAGATATGCATCCGTGGCGAGTTTTTCCCCGCATTTCGGAGAGGAGTCTCCCCTGGTGGGCTCAGGGGGGTCCGGCACTATCTTTTTCAGCTCCTGCAATCTGCTGTGCTCCTTTTGCCAGAATTATGAGATCAGCCATTTCAATGAAGGAGCACCGGCCGGTCCGCAGGAGCTGGCGGATATGATGCTCCGCCTGCAGAAGGCGGGATGCTGCAACATCAATTTCGTCTCTCCATCTCACGTGGCCCCCCAGATCCTGGAGGCGCTGCCTCCGGCCATAGAGGGCGGGCTCAGCGTGCCCCTGATATACAACACCGGGGGCTACGACAGCATAGAGACGCTCCGGCTCTTGGACGGCGTCATCGACATCTACATGCCGGATTTCAAGTTCTGGGACCCGGCCCCGGCAGCGGCGTACTGCGGTGCGCCGGATTATCCGGAAAAGGCTCGGGCGGCGCTGAAAGAGATGCACACCCAGGTGGGAGACCTGGTGACGGACGAACGCGGCATCGCCGTCAGGGGGCTCCTGGTGAGGCATCTGGTGATGCCCGGGGGCCTCGCCGGCACCGCTCGCATCATGTCTTTCATCGCCGAAGAGATCTCGAAAAAGACCTACGTGAACGTCATGGATCAGTACCGGTCGTGTTACCTCGCCTGCGAAGACGGGAGCATCTCCCGGAGGATAACCCGCCGCGAGTACGAAGAAGCCCTGAAATCGGCCGACGATGCCGGTCTCACCCGGATCGACCACCGCTGCCGGAGGGTCCTGGAAAGATTCTTCTTCGACGGGATCTGAAGCGCCCCTGTCACCCGTGTCCGGAGGCCGGCTTCTTTCGATACCTGGAGGCTGGACTTCACGGTCATGAAACGGTATACTCAGCCATTATGATTGCAGTCGTGCATTCGGCGTGCCTGTGGGGGACGGATGCCTTGGGTGTTGTTGTGGAGGTCGATGTTCATGGGGGGCTTCCGAGCTTTTCCATCGTGGGTCTGCCCGACAATGTGGTCAAGGAGAGCAGAGAACGGGTCCGCGCAGCCATTATCAACTCGGGGCTCGAGTTTCCGCCTCGGCGCATCACCGTCAATCTCGCTCCTGTAGACCGCAAGAAGGAAGGCGGGGTCTTCGACCTCCCCATCTGCATCGCCGTTCTCACCGCACTGGGCGTGGTCCCGCGGGATAGGGCCTCTGACCTGCTGTTCGTGGGCGAGCTCGGCCTCGATGGGGGCGTGAGGCCGGTGAGGGGTGTGATTTCGTCCGCCTTCCTTGCGATGGAAAGCGGCCTGAAGGGAATCGTTTGCCCGGAAGCGAACGCAGCCGAGGCAGCTCTTTCCGGCACGAATGTCTGGCCGGTGAAGGATCTCAAGGAGATCGTCCAATTTCTTAAGGGCTCGCTGCCCGAGCCCTTTATCCCGGCCGAGTGCCAGGCGGCCGCCGGTAAAGACGGCCTCCTCGATCTCTCGGACATCATCGGCCAGGCCATGCCGAAGCGCGCTCTGGAGATCGCGGCGGCAGGCTCGCACAATCTGCTTTTTCTCGGCCCTCCCGGCGCGGGCAAGTCCATGCTGGCAAAGCGCCTGCCCACGATCCTGCCCGAGCTCTCGCAGAGGGAATTTCTCGAATGCACCCGCGTCTACTCGGCCGCGGGGAGGCTCTCTTCGTTCGGAGTCAAGACAACCCGTCCCTTCCGCTCGCCCCACCACACCATTTCGGATGCGGGGCTCATCGGCGGAGGGGGTACGCCCTCGCCGGGAGAAGTCACGCTGTCGCACAACGGCGTCCTCTTCCTGGACGAGCTGCCCGAGTTCAGACGCAGCGCCCTCGAAGCCTTGCGTCAGCCTCTCGAAGATGGGCGCGTCATCATCTCCCGGGCCAATACCTCACTGGCCTTCCCGGCCAGGTTTCAGCTCATCGGTGCGATGAATCCCTGTCCCTGCGGGTTTCTCGGGCATCCTTGCCGCGAGTGCAGAT
>DCDF01000092.1 GCA_002316295.1 Syntrophaceae bacterium UBA1062
GTGATGGCGGCGTGCGTGTTGTCCGTGATCAGGTTGACCGAGACATCGCCGGCCACGGATATGGCCGCCTTGGGCTTTTTCTCGGGCTGCGCGTCTCCCTCGTCCTCGTCCTCGTTGAACAGCCGGGGCAGGGATACGCCGTCGAGCGGGTCGTCCTCGGCTATCTTGTCCGGCACTGGCGAGGTCTCTTCCTGTGACTCGTCGTCATTCTTGCTGGTAGTAACGGCTGCGGCAAGCGAATAGGAGCTCAAGGACCCCGTGTTCTCGGCCGTGAGGCTGACATCGCTCCCCGAGCTTAAGTATCCGTCTTCCCTGACGAGCATGTGCGAAGCGCCCATGTCCGCGGCTGCGGCCAGGTCGATGATCGCGCCTGTTTCCGTATCCATGAGGCTGATCTTCGTTTCGTCCACGACCATGACCTCATAGGTCTTCCCGTTCTCCAGCCCGCTGATGCTTGCGCCGCCTCCGTTCAGGTAGACCACTGCATCGCCCGTTTCATAGCCGTGCTTGTAGCCGAGGTCGATGATGTTGCCTCCGGTGAGGCACGCGGACGGATCGAATGAGGCGTGCCCGATGAGCGCCCGGGTGTCCCGCTCGATCGCATTGATGGCCACGGAAGCGCCCACGCCCATGTTCTCTCCCTTGATGACGCCGCCGGAAACATTGAAGAGAAGGGTGTCATCCGTTGCCGATATGTTCACCTCTGAACCGCTGATTTTCGCACCGCTGTCGATGAACGCGAGGGTTTCGTCATTATGGTCGATGTAGGAAAAGGTGCCGGCCACCCCGAAGGTCTTTGCCTTGGAGCCGGACTGTGCCAGGGCGATGCTCGTGACATCCGTGCGTGCATCCACGCTCAGGCCGCCCTGTGCACCCGTGAAGACCGATGCCCCGTCCTCTATCCTGGCAGTCGTGGTGTTGTCGAGGAACATGAGCAGAACCGAACCGCCGGCCCCGGCCTTCCCGGTTGCGCCCATGTCGACCCAATCCGCGAAGGGGTGATTCCAGGCCTTCATGTTCGTCAGGGTGGAGACCTGCAAATTGAGGTCGAAGACCCCGGACATATCGATCAGGTTCATCCGGGTCGCCGCATTGACGGACACGCTCTGGTCCGCGGTGCGGTAATCGCTGTCCTGGTTGATCAGGGCGTTCTTCCCGATGACGGCCTCGGCCGTATTCGTGAAGCTCATGTAATCCACAGCCCCGGAGATGCCGAGGTCGCCCCCTGTCGCGACGCTTCGCGCCCAGGAGTTGAACAGCAGGCTCTGGAGGCCGAGCTTCTGATCGAGAACGGTCCCGAGCTTCGTCGGACTCTCGAAGTCCTCCTTGGTGAAGGGGAGCAGCGACAGGCCCGGTTCGGTCAGGAAGGGGTAGGTGATGCCCGCATCCACGTCCAGCCGGCGCCCGGCATCCACCTCGGCGTTGCCTGAGATGATCGCTCTGGCTGTATTGTTGTACGAGCCCGCGATGACGGCCGTGCTGACGGCTTTGTCGAGATCTTCGCTCCCCGGATCGGGTTCCTGCTGAGAAATGACGGTCTCTGCAACGGTCTGGACCCTGTCTGTGATCTTTGCCGTGACATTCACGTCCATGCCGGCCTTCAGGACCGCCGCATCGCCTACCTCCGCTTTCACCGTGTTGTCGACATCGGCGTAGGCGAGGCTCCCGGCCAGGCTCCAGTCGGTATCGCCGCCCCACCATCCGCCGACACGATTCCTGAAGCCTTTTGTCGTTCCGGAGAGAATGAAGGGAAGAAAGGGCGCAACCTCACCCTTGAGCAGGGCGTCCTTGACCAGCGGGTCTCCCCGGATGCCGGCAACGCCGCTTGCGGTTTCCTGGGCCGCGAGCTCGGCCGTGATGTCGATGCCCTGGATGAACCGGTGAGCGCTCCCTGTCGCCACTGTGGCATCGATGGCAGTAATCGCATCTCCGGCCAGTGCCTTCTCGAAGGATTCCGCAAGCCTCACCTGGCCCGGGTTCAGGCTGTCGGCGATGACATAGTAGGTCTTCCCGTGTTCGAGCCCTCCAATGCCGGCTCCTCCGCCGTTGTCGTATCTCACCTGCTGGCCCGTCATCAGTCCGTGACCGGCGCCGAGATCGAAGACACCACCCGTCACGGCCGCGGCCGGATCGAAGACCGGCAGCACGCCTTGTGACATCAGGGTCCCGCCCGCCTTGGCCAGGATATCCGCATTTGAGAACCCCAGCCCGACCGCGACCCCTGCCAGTCCGTCGTCATAGGTGCCTGTCTCGGCGCTGGCTGTATTCGTGCTCTGTCCCCGGGCGTGGACAGCGACTGTGCCGCCTGCAGTGACAGACGATCCCTCGGCCACGGTTGCGTGAGACGTGGTGTCTGAATTTGCGATGGCAACGGAGACAGCGATATTGTTGCGGTTGGAGGGCCCTACGCCCAGGTTCTGGGACGTGCGCGCCGTGGCGCTCGCCGTAGCGGAGGCATCGGATTGAAGCGATACATCGCCTGTAGCGCCGATGACGACGCCTGATCCGACCTCGACCTTTGCGGTCGCCTCAGCCTTGCTGTAGCCGACGCTGAAGATGTTGGCGACCGGATTGTTCGTGAGCGGGTCGATCCCGCCGCTGATCGCCTTCACCGTTCCATCCGCAGAGGAGAGTGCGCTGATGTTCACGTTTCCGCTTGCGTAGATAATGGTCTGGTTCGCCGGATCTTCGTTGATCTTGACTGAGGCTTCGGCGCGTTTGATCATGACCGCAGCCGGCAGTGAGATGTTGTCGTCGAGCAGGGTTTCGAGCTCTCCGAAGGTCCAGTTGTCCTGGATGGTGGGCGCGCCGTCTTCCGGGTTCGAATCGCCGGCCGAGGCCCTTATGTCGATATTCCTTCCCTTGATCGTTGCGCCGTCGATCGTGATCTTCGCTGCATTGCTTTCATTGCCCGCCAGCCTGATCAGCGGCGTTTCCTCGATATCGACTGCCTCGAGCGTGATGTCTCCGGCCTGGTGGAGACTGCCGTCTTCGACGTTCGCAAGGAGCTTCGAGCCTGCCTTAAGAATGATTTCCGGGGCGTTCAAGGTCAGCTTCCCGGAGTTCCCCAGAGAATCGTCCGTGAGGAGGTCCGCTCCGCTGGATACGTTTCTCGTGGAGATGACGGCATCCTCGTGCAGGGTGATGGACCCGCCTGCATTGATCTCGATGTTTCCGGCATCGACGCCTTGAGGACCGGAGTAATCGGCCGGGTCGGTTTTCATGGTCCCGCTGTGCTGGACATCGCCCAGTGCGCGGATGTAGATGTCTCCGTTCTCGATCGAGAAGGCCGCGCCGTCTTCGACCTCGCCGGTGTTCACCACGTCGCTGAAATCGACGTCGTCCCAGTCGAAATAGGCGCCTGTCGTCAGAAGGCCGGTTCCTGCGATGTCCACGCTCCCGCCGAGCAGGGTGATGTCGTTTATCGCATTGACTGTTCCTTGGATGGAGATGAGCCCGTTTTCCCTGATCGGCACGGTTCCGGTGAACAACATGTTCACCGATGCAGGTGAGGGATCCCCGGGAGAGTCGAAGAACCCCTCCATGAAGCTCGCTGTGGGAGTGATAGCGGTCAGTGAGCCGACGTTCATCACGCCGTGGCTCCCCACCACGAACCCATGCGGATTCAGGAAAAAGACGTTCCCCCCGGTTTGGCCGTTCTGTATGGAATTCAACAGGCCGTTTACCGTCGTTGCCTCTGAATGGACCAGATTCACCAGGTTCAGTGCAGTGCCCGGGACATGGAGGTTGACGACATCGCCCGAATATACATTGAACTGAGAGAATGAATTGAAGGCATTGATACCGTGGATGGTGCTTGTGGTCACGTTCGTGACGTTATCAACCGGCGCGGATACCTGGGTGCTGGTCATGCCGTCCGTTACGATCTGCGCGGCAAAGACGATATTCGAAAGGAAAAAAGAGAAAATGGTCAGGACTGCGACGATCGGCCTGATCGTGTTGGATTTCCTGTGGAACCGCCGGAAAAAGCTCCAAGAAGAATTTCTTCTAGTCATGTGCTCCTCCACGTGAGCCTGCACATAAAAGGATTTTTCTATCAATCGTCTTGCAAAGACCGATGGGGACATGAATGGATTCCAGGGAAGATCCCTGCCCGGAGAATAGTTGAGATGCAGTTTCGCTCCCGGAATTTTCCGCATGCCGTCGATTGGCTCGATCTCTCCCGGAATCTCTGGCCGTATGAGCCGGACATGATTCCCGCCGATTCATACGCAATGGGCCGCAAGGATGGGTGGAAATGAGAAGGGATGTCATTTGGCCTTCTTCAGAAAGGGGGTTTTCTCATATTCGACTTCCGCTTCAACCCTGCGATTCCTCTCTCTTCCCTGTTCTGAGGCGTTGTCGGCGACTGGCCTGCTCTGTCCGTATCCCATTGTCGCTATGCGGGAGGCATCGATTCCTTCCGACACGAGGAAGCTCTTGACGCTTTCGGCCCGTTTTCGGGAGAGCTCCAGGTTGCTCTCGGCATTGCCGACATTGTCTGTATGCCCCTCGATCATAACCTTGAGGCCGGGATGATTCTTCATGACGCGGGCGAATCGAACGAGTATATCGCGATACTCTTCCCGGATGGTGTCCATGCTGGTATCGAACTGTACGTTCAGCGTTAATCTGCCTCTGAGGACAATGGATGTATCAGCTTCAGGGGGAACCTGGTCCGGAGCGGATGCAACGGCCGCAGTGTCGGCTTTCCCTGCTGTTTCAGTCCCTGCCGGGTTTCCTGACTGATTGTTTTTGCCGGCCGGCTCTGCATACGATTCAAGCGTCCGGGAGTCGAGTCCTTCGACGGATGCCGTGACATTGGAAATCGCGGCTTTGCCGCCGCTTCTCATGCTGCATCCGCAGATGAACAGAAAAATGAGAGGGAGGAACAGCAGAAGTGCACATCTTTTCATGGTATGCTCCAAATTGGCACCATATATTAAAATGTATTAAATACATACACATATCATTGCTTTCATGCAAAACCATTACCATGTTACCACACCATAACATAATGAAAATACGGAACTAATAGGTTCAGAGCTGACATGTGTGGAAGTTGAGAGAAAAAAAATTCCAGAAATTGGGAACTATTTCTCCTCTCTCTGTTTTTTATTGCTTTCTTCAGGGAGCTGCTCATATAATCCGCCGCCAGATATTTTTCGGCTTTCGAATCGGTTGATGCCGGCCGACCTGACGGCCGTCATGAACACGAGACAGGAGAATAGAAATCGCACCCTCAAGCGGGCGAGACAACATCAGAAGGAGCAACCGTGGAAAAACCCAACCCGTGCCTTGCATGTGGAGCATGCTGTGCGTATTACCGGGCGTCGTTTTACTGGGCTGAGGCCGATGATGCGACACCGGGTGGAGTTCCGGTACATCTCACGAGAAAACTCAATGAGCACAGGCGCGTGATGATCGGATCCGAAGGGAGCAGGCCGCGGTGCATCGCGCTGGAAGGGACCGTAGGTGAAAAGGTCTGCTGCTCCATTTATGAGAGGCGCTCCTCGGTGTGCCGGGAATTCGAGGCCTCCTGGGTCAACGGAAAGCCCAACGAGCGCTGCGACGCCGCACGGATCGCGTGGGGCCTTGCACCTCTGCAGCCGGATGCCTGGGACTTTCCGAACATGCCCAAGGCCGCCTGAGCAGAAACAATGTCAGGAGGCGATTGCGGGGATGTTTTTCCCCTATGGACACTCCGCCGGGTCATCAGGGGTTCGCCCGGCTCCAAAACCTCCTGGACCGCACGTAGTACCACTTTCCATACATGTTCTGATAATGCCATACCATACGGAACAGAACGGGAAGGCAGGGAATCCAGAAGGACGGAGTGCACTGGAGCGAGGGGCCGGCCCTCCCCAGGGTGATATCCGCCGCGATTACGCCTTCGCCTTCCTCCTGCTTCATACGCGCTGCGATCTTCCCCGATCTGTCGATTATCTGGGTTTCCCCGAGATAGTGTGAATCATAGGGAATGCCCGGCATCAGAGGCATGGATGCCCTGAACTCTCCGGCGTGTGCGGCATGGACCACGGCCACTCCCAGGAGCCGTGAGAGGGTGAGCGGCGTGATTGCCATGACACCCTGATTCTTCCGGTGGTGCAGCTGCCAGAAGGGCTTGAACGGCCAGTTCATGGGAACCGACCACCAGCACGACCCTCCCACGACGCAGTCCACCTTTCCCAGGAGCCTCTGCACGGTACGGACGCGGATAAACTCCCAGCACAACACGGCGCCCAGGGGCCCCAAGGGGGTGTCCAGGATGCCGTTGTCGCAGCCCGGGGCGTAGTAACAGTTCTCCCACATGGTGGGCAGGTCCTTGTCATGACTGGCCGTCGATCCGTCCGGCATGGCGAGCACGAAGGTGTTGTACCGCTGCCCGTCCCGCTCCTCGATGTACGAACCGCCCACAAAGGCCTGAAACCGCCTTGCCTTGGAGACAAGAAGCTCACGGGCCTTGCCGTCCGGTCCGAAGGCCGCGTCGAGCAGTGCAGGGTGAAAGGCCATTGCGCTCGGGAAGAACTCCGGCAGGATGATCATGCGCGCGCCCCTGGCGGCCGCCTCGTCGATGAGGCGCGATGCCTTGTCCAGGTTCGCCGCAATGTTTCCCACTTCGGCGCACATCTGTATTGCAGCCGCTTTGATGGTCCGGTCCATGAACGTTCCTCCGGAAGAGAGCCCCAGGCCTATACAGAGCCGATTGGCACCGCATGCCCCGGGGGATAAGCGCGCCCGTAAGGGTCGACCGACTTGCCGTTCTCCCAAGGCCGGCCCTCTGGCGGGCGCACGGGATTTCTCACACCGCCTTGCGTGAAAGTTTCTTCAACCTGTTGATCTTGCGTCGGATTATGCGTGCCCTCGGCTTCTCCCCCGCCTCTCCGGCGGATTTCTTTTCAGCACGGAGGCTCTTGATCTTCTGCTTGATCTCCTGTCTGGTCAGGGCCGCCTTGGGCTTCACACTCTTCTTCTTGGCCGGGGCGGCCTCCGTTATGCCTCTGGCTTTTTTTATGAACGCGATGAGCTCGTCCTTTTTCATGTCGCTGACAGCAACCTCGGTGTGTTCATGAGGAATGGCCAGGGCGATCTCCTTGAGGTCTTTCACCGTCATCTTTTCAAGGGGCTTTCCTTCTTTGGATGGATGATTCTTCCGCTCTTCCGCCATGCAATCCTCCTTTCTTATGATAATAGAGTCCCACAGATCAGACCGCGCGTCTCCAAGTACCCGGCATAAGTGCACAAATGCGATAATGAAGGAAGTGTATATGATTAACGCATTGCGGACAACTCAAAAAAGACGGACCGGGCGTCATGAGCGGTCGTGCCATTCCGATGCGCAGGCGGTGGGACGTTATCGGAGCTCCACATCTAAGGGTTCGTTATGGATCTCATACTCGAACGACAGAAAGACCTGCCTCGGCAGGAAATTATAGATGTGTGTCATGAACTGGTCGGCTTTTGCCAGAGATGTTTTCGGGACGAAAACGATATCGTGCGCTCTGAGCCGGTAATCATCAAAAGCCAGTCTGCCTTTGAGCGCCCTTTTCAGGTTCACTCTTCGGGCTACGGGTCGCTGGTCCGGTCCCCGGCTGATGATGACTACGCTGGAAACATCGGCATCGGGCTTGAACCCGCCCGCCATGAAAACAGCCTGGAGCGCGTTCATCCTCTCCTTCAGAGGGATGACCCTGGGAATATAGACCTCGCCGCCGACATAGATTTTCTGATCGCTGAAAGAACGGACGAACACGGTGATCATCACCTGGTTGAGCAGAAGGGAGTATTTCTGGGTAAGGATGGTATCCAATTGGGATGGAGTGAGCCCTGCGGCCCTTACCTCGTCGATCATCTGTAAGGATATCATCCCGTCCGGTCTGATCGTGACGACCTCGTTGAGCTCGGCGTTATTGAAGAATTTGATCTCCAATGTATCATACGGCTGGAGCACATATTCATCGATGAGACCCGCCCCGGGGTAAGGTGGGGGCAACTGTGGGGGAGGCGTCTTGTTCGCACACCCGAAGAGACAGAATGCGGCCGCGGCAAAGCAAAGAACGGCTGGACCGAAGCGGATATATGTCAGCGGGGATATGCCGATTATCGAATTCATGAGTTTCATGCCCTTCCTCACTCTTCTGAACGAGCAGGGGCTCTTTCTTGCAGGACTGCCGGCTGATGCTCATTCGCCTGTATCCAGAAGACGAACAGCCTTCACGGTGACGCCTCGCTCATCCACTGTCTGAAGTTCCTGTATCGTGATGTGTTATTGTGTGATCACAGGGATATTCCATTACCATTATAAGTGGGTACATCATGAGCCGATCTCAAGATGGCTTACCGGAAAAAATTGTTTCCGCGGTCTGTTGACTTCATAACCGGCGATAGGGCCTGGAAGGAGATCGTATAACGATGCCGGACGATTCCGGAGAGCGTCAGCCTGCGGAAAAGGCCTTCGGTCCGTTCATCGCCCGGTGAGGGTGCTTCGGGATATTGCAGTCGGAGCGTTTTAAGAGACCGGTGACATGCTCAGGCCGACAGCGCCTTTGCCATGGAGTTCCCGAGCCGCACGCATTCGTCGAGCTGATGCCCGTCGGCGGCGCATTTGGCCTCGATGACCGGCTCGATGAGCCTCCAGCCGCTCTTCTCTGTAAAGGACCGCAGGTTCTTCACCGCTCCACCGGTCCAGGCGAATGACCCGAAGATACCTAAGACCCGGTCTTTCAAGCCCTTTTCCTGAAGGAGCTCGACGAGATTTCTCATCGCCGGGAAAAGCCCCATCTCATAGGTGCAGCTGCCCAGGACGATCCCTTTGTACCGCCATGCATCCCGTATGATGGATGACGGGTGGGTTCGCGCCACGTCATACATCCGGATTTCCTTTATCCCGCCGAGCGAAAGCCCCCTGCTCACTGCTTCTGCCATTTTCAGGGTGTTTCCGTACATGGAGGCATATGCCACCACGGCCCCTGTCTCGGCTATGTACCGGCTCCAGATATCGTATTTGCCGATGATGTACTCCGGTGAGGTCCTCCACACCGGCCCGTGGGTGGATGCGACGACCCTGATGTCGGTGCCCTTGAGCTTGACCAGGGCCTTCTGCACCATGGGGCTGTACTTGCCCACGATGTTGGAGAAGTATCTAAGGATCTCGTCGTCATATCTCGATCTGTCGATCTCGTCGTCGAAAATCCCGCCGTCAAGGGCTTTGAACGAACCGAAGGCGTCTCCCGCAAAGAGCACCCGGGAGGATCGCTCATAGGTCATCATGGTTTCCGGCCAGTGAACCATGGGGGTGAGCACGAATCTCAATCTGTGACTGCCGAGGTCGAGCTCGTCGCCGTCAGTGATGGTCGTTACGCCGGCAGTGATGCCGTAGAACTCCTTCACGAGGTCGATTGTCTTTTTGTTGCCCACGATGTTCATCTCTGGAAAAAGCTGCTTCATGATCGGTATCGCACCGGAATGATCGGGCTCCATGTGGTTGATGACCAGGTAGTCGATGGTCCCGCCGTCTCCGGCAAGCTTCCTGATCTTCTCCACATACTGGCTCAGATGTGTCTTCTTGACGGTGTCGATGAGCACCATCTTATCGCCTGTAATCAGATATGAATTGTAGGAAACCCCCTCGGGAAGCGGCCACTGGGCCTCGAAGAGATCGGTTTCATAATCGTTTACACCTATCCAATAGATATTCTTGGCAATTTCTATCGGATCATGCATAAGCTCAACCTCCTTTTTCTGCATCGGCCGGCAATGTGCGGCGGAAACGCAAGAATGGTTTCTCACCGCCTTGTCTTTTCAGCCTGTCTTTTGAGGAATCATTTCCTGGATCACTTCTGTTACATCACGATCAGCAGCTGAATGTCGCACACATTCGTGTTTGTGGGGCCTGTGACGAACAGCCCTCCCGCCTTCTGGAAGAAATGATACGAGTCGTTCTTTTCCAGATACGCGCCCGTATTCAGTCCTGAGCTCCTGACCCTGTGCAGCAGACCGGGGCCTACGAGAGCGCCCGCCGCGTCCGTGGGGCCGTCGGTGCCGTCGGTGCCGGCGGAAAGGAAATGAATGCCCTCCATATCGTCCTGAGCCTCCTGAAAATCATTCAGGAACGAGAGCGCCATTTCCTGATTCCTCCCGCCTTTTCCGTCGCCTTTGACGGTCACCGTGGTCTCTCCTCCGGAAACCACCAGGGCGGGTTTCGCGAAATCGGAGGTGCACCGGCGGATGTCCCGGGCAACGGCTGCGAAGAACCTGGCCGCTTCCCTGGCTTCACCCGTGAGCATCGAGGTGAGGAGAAAGGAGCGGTACCCGAGATACGTGCCGTGGTCACGGGCTGCTCTGCACGCCGCGAGGTTGTTGCCGAGAAGTATGTTGAGCACCCGGTCGAACACGTGATCTCCCTGCTTCGGCGTGTCGGGGTTCTTCCCCGCTTTGCCGGATTCGAGCACGCTCACCACCGAGGCAGGGAGCACACTGCGGATGCGGTATTTGTCAACGATGCCAACGGCCTGGGCATAGGTGGTGTCGTCGGGCACCGCGATCCCGGATGCGATGCTGTCGAGGCGGTCTCCTACGACGTCGGAGAGGATGATGTTGATCATCCGGGCGGGGAAGGCGGCATGGGCGAAGCGTCCGCCCTTCACCCTGGATATGTGCTTGCGGACGCAGTTGATTTCCCTGATGTCCGCCCCGGACTCCAGGAGGACCCGTGTGGTTTCCTGCTTGTCGCCGAGGGTGACGCCTTCCGCCGGGAGGCTGAGCAGTGACGATCCGCCTCCCGAGATGAGATTGATGATCAGTGTGTTCTCGTCAGCCCTCGAGGCAATCCGGTAAATGGCTTCGGCTCCGGCCACGCTGTTTTCGTCCGGTATCGGATGCCCCGCCTCAATGACCTGAATACCCTTCAGCCTTTCGGCGTGACCGTACTTGGTGACGACGATGCCTCCGGAGAGTCTCTCCTTCAGGATATCTTCGACTGCGGCTCCCATCTTGGAGGAGGCCTTGCCGATGCCGATCGCGACAATATCCCGGTATGCATTGAGGTTCTCGCGCAGCGTCTGCCCGTTGTGGGAGATGACGAGGGTGTCGTCTTCGACCGCAATCGAGTTCTTTATCATTTCATAAGGATCGACCCGTTCGAGCGCCCGAGAAAAGATCGCCCGCATATCGTTTTCCGGGTTCATGGTTCCTCCCTGCCATGGATCGTTTCAGCAGATATGCTCCTTCAAGACAGATAAAGGCAATGCAATTGTTATTATGATATACCAGCGCCCAAGCTCAAGACAATACCGGATGGAAATTTTTAACAGATCGAATTCACAAGGATAAACAATTGTTTTTCAGGTTTGATCTTTTTGTTATGGTATTCGACGGGGAAAAAAGATCCCAGCAAAAGGGTTGTGTGTGAAAAAAAAAGAAAAAGAGGCTGAACTTCGACGTACAGGCGAGCGCCGGGTGCATACCAACGGGGTAGAGATCGTCTACGAGACCTTCGGCGTCCGGGGCGATCCGCCGGTGCTTCTGATCATGGGGCTCAGCACCCAGATGATCATGTGGGAGGACGAGTTCTGTCAACGGCTTGCGGGCAGGGGATTTTTCGTCATCCGCTTCGACAACCGGGACGTCGGTATGTCCACCAAGCTCGATATGTCGGCCGTGCCTGATTTCAATGCCATTTTCCCCGGCCGGCCCGCCGGTGTTCCCTACACGCTTCATGATATGACCTATGACACCCTCGGACTCATGGATTCGCTGGACATCTCACGCGCACATATCGTCGGGGCATCCATGGGCGGCATGATCGCCCAGCTTCTCGCCCTGAAAAATCCCCTGAGGGTCCATACCCTCACGCTCATCATGTCGTCATCGGGCAATCCCTTTCTGCCGCCTCCCAAGCCAGAGGCGCTTCGAGTGCTTTTGAGGCCGATACCTCTTCAGCGGGACAAATACATTGAGCATTTTCTGGAAACATGGGGGATATTGAACGGCGCAGAAATCCCGATCGACAGAGCGCGTCTGCGCAGGCTGGCCGAGTGCTCGTTCGAGCGCGGGGTGTCTCCGGGCGGCAGTGCCCGCCAGCTCGCGGCGATCCTTTCCTCGGGAAGCAGAAAAGGCATGCTTTCCGCCATCTCCATTCCGACCCTGGTGGTGCATGGTGACGCGGACCCGCTCTTGCCGATAGAATGCGGCGTCGATCTGGCTGAAGGCATACCCGGATCGCGGCTCAAAGTGATCAAGGGCATGGGACACGCTCTCCCCCCAGCCGTGTGGAGCAATGTGATCAACGCCATTGTCCGCCACATCCACGCCCGCAGCAGGTAGATATCTCACTCTCCGGGGCTGCCGGTGCGGAAACAGGGCGTCTGAATCCTTGATTCCCATTCGTTTTTCTCCTATCACATACATGAGAACCCTTCAGAACAGGTGGGAATAGAGTATGGGAAAGATTCGCAGCACACTCGATATTGTCATGGACCGCACGAAGAACCTTTCCATGACAAGTGAGGAAAGGGAGAACCTCAAAAGAAAAGAGCTGTCCGATACGGTCAGGGCCTGGGTCCAGAGATACCTGGACGGAAAGATGAACCTGGATGAAATGAGGGCTCGTGTCGAATCCTCCAAGGACGACAGGCCGCTTGAGCTTTCTCTGCTGAAGAGCGAGCTCGTATCGGGAATTCTTCTCGGCGCCGACAATGATAAACTCATAGACGCCCTGGACAGGGTCTGCGGTATAGACAGGGGGAAGATTTCAGCGATCATCGACGATCATCAGGCAAAGCTCGACGCGCTGATGAGCCGGAATCTGGAGCACCTGCGGCTGCAGCTGGAAAAAGAGGGCATCAGGGGGTCGTCGGTCGTTCCCAACCTTGCCAGGAGTGAATCCTGGCAGGATAGCGCCCGTAAGGTTCAGGACAGTCTTACCAGGGAGATCACAGGTATTTTATAGGTACCTGAACCAGTAGTCCTGGATGACCCTGAAGTTCTCCTGCACCGGTTTTTTCCCGGCGATGACGCCGCCGTGGCCGCTCAGGAGGTATTCGATGTCCAGGTTCATGACCTTGAGGATGCTTTCCTTGAGCCGTCCGCTGTCGCCGCCCGGAAAATCAGTCCGGCCGACACCCTGCGGGAACACCAGGTCTCCGGAAAAGAGCACTTTTTTCGCCGGCCAATACAGGCATATCGAACCGGGGGTGTGCCCCGGAGTCTCGATGACTTCGAAGTGATCATCATCAAGGTCCAGGCCTCCCTCCTGAAGGAAGATGTCCGGTTCGGATTTCCTGGAGGTGCTTCCTGTCAGCTCGAGGATATAATCGTATTCCGTCCGGTGCATGGCCAGCCGGGACGTGTCCCGCATGAGCAGGGCCGCCTCCAGGTGATCGGGATGCCCGTGGGTCGCAAGCACGATATCGATTTCGCTCAGGGACATTCCAAGAATATCGAGGCCTCGTTTCACATGCCCGAAGAGATGTGCATGTCCCGGGTCGATGAGGATCTTTTTCGACGAATCGATGAGATATGTGTTGCAATTGTTCTCTGAGTAGTCGTCCCAGATAAAGCCATACAGGCCGTCGATCACCTTTATCAGCATTTCGGGTATCCTTTCACATGAGGTCGCTGCGGCACGCTTTGTCCGGCTGCATCGGTTTCAGCGGATATGCGGGCAAGAAAAAACGCCGCCGAAGAGGTCGCGCCGCAGATTTACTGCCCTTCGCCTTTCAGCCCGATCTGTTCCGCCGCCTCTCTCATACCCATAATAGTGTCTTCGATAAGCGACGCCACTTCCACACCGAGCATTTCCGCTCCCCGTGTGATAATCGATCGGTCCACCCCGGCGGCAAAGGCCGGAGATTTCCATTTTTTCATGACTGACTTGGTGTTCAGATCCAGCACGCTCTTCGATGGACGCACCAAAGCGCTCGCAGCCACAAGCCCGGTCAACTCGTCGATCGCATAAAGGGTTTTCTCGAGCCTGGTCCGAGGCTCAACGTCTGAGCATATTCCCCACCCGTGGGAAACCACCGCCCTGATATATTCTTCGGGCCATCCTCTCTGCTCGAGAATCTCGCGGGTCTTGATGCAGTGCTGATCCGGGTACATTTCGTAATCGAGGTCGTGAACGAGCCCGATGACTCCCCATTTTTCCTCGTCTTCGCCCGCTTTGCGGGCCATGTAGCGCATAACCGCCTCTACGGCATATGCATGTTTCTGCAGATTGTCTGTCTTGGTATACTCATGAAGGAGCTTCACGGCATCCTCCCGGCTCGGAACATGTGCAGACATGCTGACCTCCTCGTGTGCTTGGAGTTTTTTTCAGTATGGGTATTTTGCCGGAGCCTGGCAAGAAGAAATTTTCTCAGGTGATGTTATGAAAAACGGGCCGGGAGAATTCCTTTTTTTATGGCTCTGCGGCCCCATGGGTAGTCACATTCATAGTGCATGCCCATAATGCTGTTCAAATACAGCATAAAGTATAACTATTATTCCACTAAAACTCGGCAAAATGGGTAAAAATATTCTCTCCGGAACCGGAAGAGACGGGACCGCAAATGTGAAAAGAATGCTATAACAATATGATAATATTATATAAAAATATAAATAATTCAATTGGCATGGCTCTTGAATAATTATAGTCTGATCGGGCATTCCACATATCTGAGGTGGAACATCCGATATAAAAAGGGGAAAAAGATGAGAGCACCAATTTTATGGGTTACGGTTATCGTGGGTATCGTGGCCGTAACCCTATTTTTTATGCTGGCGCAGGAAAGCGAAGCACGGATGTCACGTGCGGAGCCTCCGTATCATCTCTATAAGCTGCAATACTCATATAACGGCAAGATATGGCACGATCTGATCGTCATTGAGAACGGGGATATCTCCAGGCATATCAAATACCTGAGAAAAGAAGACCGGGTGCCGTCTCTGAGATACTGGCATTCGTACGTGGATGAAGAGGGGATACGGCGATATCACAGCATTCCGCTCACCATCGACGGGAGGCCGCGCCTCCAGGCGCAAACCGGGATTGAAAAGGGAAAAAAGGGATAATGCGCCGCGCCGCCGTCCGCTGAGAGGATATGAATCAGTAAGCAGGTACCGCTCTTATACGGTTTTTTATCCTATTCCTCCTCAGGCCGCAACCTTGGCTGCAATTCAGGGTTGCGGCCTGCTCCCTCAAGAAAAGAAAATAGATTTGCCAATCGGGGATGTCAATGAGCATGCCATACACGGTAACGCCTCAGTGCAGAGCCCCTTGAGTGGCGTCCATTCTATTCGATCACTTCTACTCTGAGTCCGAATTTCGAGAGCGGCTCGCATCTGTCTTTGCCTATGAGGATAGGGTTTTCATAGCGGAAGCCGATATCTTCCTGGGGGCAGGCATACTGCATGGCGCAGATGACGATCTCGTTTTCCTGATAGGTGTGGTCGGGATTGGTCCAGTAGGGGATAGGGCCGTCGTTCATGCCGATCCGCCATTCGTCTCCCATCAGTCCGATGCCGTGCTCGAACCCCGGGACCATGTACTCGGCGAATCCTCTGGTTTCGGCGAAGTCCATCATCTCTTCAGCGATGCTCAGAGGCGATGCCCCGGCTTTGTACGCCTTGAGCGTTCTTGCTACGATATCGGTGAAGTTTTTCGCATGCCAGAGCTGGCGCTTCGAGGCGCAGCCGATGAAATAGTTGTGTGCATGGTCTCCCAGGGCGAGCTTGAACATGGCGTGGATATCCACCATGAGCCCTTCTCCAGCCTTGAGCTTCCGGGCGGTTGCCGGCGTGCATGCCCCGCCTGCAAGCCCGGTGCGATAGCCGCTTGCGATTTCGTTGCCGCCGGTAAATGACCATTCCCACACACTGCCCGCCCTGCGCATGGCCAACGCCGCGATTCCCGCAATCTCGGTCTCTGTCATGCCTTTCCATCCGCCGTTCGAGATGGCCTCCTTCACCGCCTTATGCCCCTTGTCCACGATCCGGGAGGCCTCCCTGAACCGGTTGATGGTGCCCTGGTCCTTGATGAGGGAGAGCCGGTCGACGATGTGATGGGCGTTCACCAGGTCAAAGCCCGGCAGAGAAGCCTTGAAGCTCTCGTGCTCGTAGTGGGTGAGATTGCCCTCGGGAAGATAATTGGACATGCCGTTTTCCACGCCGATGGGGCCTTTTTTCAGCCCCAGGTTGTCTTTGATGAAATCGGATATCTGCGTGATCTGGTCCATCCCTCCCATAGGGGCGTACCCGAGGACGTGGTCTTCTCCAAGCCATGACTCGTCTGCCACCCGTGCCGCGTCTATGACAAAGGTGAACACCGTGGGCAGTCCTTCGGCGGGTATCACGATATAGGATCTCCAGGGGCAGAACGCATCCGTCACCCACGACAGGGTCCGAAGCCGGGAGCCCAGGTATACGTCGATATTTTCCCGGGCCATCATTTCCTGTATTTGCATCAGGCGGTGCGCGAAATCGATGAAATAGGGGTCGTTCTTCTGTCTCTTCGCCATGGTCTCAGGCCTCCTTCTCAATATGTTGCGGGGATCTGCGACATGATCTTGTTGATGCGGTCCGAAAGCGATGCGAGCTTCAACGCTTTGACCATGTTTCCCTTCAGTTTGAGCTTCCCGCTCATGAGCGCCCGCTGTGACGAGACTATGCCCTGGGTGACCTTTGAGAAGAGATCGTAGCTGCCGGTGATCATGAACTCGGCGCTCGGCGGTTCGCCGAAGCCCACTTTAATCTCGGTGATTACTCCGTCTTCGGTTTTCAGGTAGAGATATCTGTCCGTGCCGCCCGGACAGCCGGTGTAATTGAACGAAACCGAGGTGGTGATGAACTTCATCTTCTCAGGGCTCAGCTCATCCCTGAGACGCTTCTCCACCTCATCCCTCCATTCACTGCTCAGATAGGCGACTTTCCCGGTCATCGGCATTCCTCCTTTCGGGCTGAAACGTTCGAGAGCTCCGGTACGAAGAGATACTGCCAGCTGCAATTCACCATACCATGGAAAACGTCATCCATGCAATGAAGATATGAACAATTAATTTATTCATTCATATCGGAGGCAGTTACCGCCCGAGCTCTGTGCCATCAGATTTATCCTTCAGGAACGAAACATAGCGGTGCGCGGTCACCTTGGGGAGCTCGAGCATGGGAAGATGCCCGCATTCTTCCAGGATCACGGTCTCGAGGTGCGGGATGTGCCGGCGGTAGACGCTCACCGACGAGACATGAAGGATCCTGTCTCTGTCGCCCCAGACGAGGAGAACCGGCATGTCGAGCGCCCCCAGATACCGGGAGATGTCTTCCCAGTGACGATGGATGTCTGTCCACATCTTCTCGTTGAAGGCGCTGCGCTCCACGTACCGGTCTGCCAGCACATCGGCGATGGGCCAGGGTATGAAGGGCCTGTTATGGAAGCCGTAAGACAAAAGGATGTCGAAATCATCCCTGGACTTCGGGACGAGCGGGTTTTCCCCGCGCTCGACGGCCAGCTGGAGATCGCTCGGCACAGGAGACGCGGCCCCGGCGGGGTCTATGAGGCATAGAGTCAGCACCTTGCCGGGGTTGTGAGCACTGTAGAGCACGCCGACGTATCCGCCCATGGAGTTTCCGGCGAGATGGAAACGTTCGAGCCCGAGCTCTTCGGCTGCGGCGGCGAAACCCTGCACAATGAATTCGATGGTATAGGTCGTTTGAGCATCTCTGGTGCTCGAACCGTGGCCGGGAAGATCGATTGCGATGACCCGGTATTCCCCGGGCAGACGGCGCACGAACCTGACCCAGTTGTCCTTGTCCGCTCCGAAACCGTGGAGCAGAACGATCGTCTCTCCAGTGCCCGTGCGCTCAAGGTAGGAGAAGGTGAGTCCCCCTGCCTGCAATGTTTTCGGCTGAAGCTTCGAGAGTCTGCGCTCGATGGACATGGAACACTCAAAGAGTGATTTCTGAAAAGAAGAACACCCGCACAGCAGACACACAGCACAAAGGACCGCAGCTGCCAGGAACCCTCTT
Organism: Syntrophaceae bacterium UBA1062; assembly: GCA_002316295.1. Lineage (GTDB taxonomy): Bacteria > Desulfobacterota > Desulfomonilia > UBA1062 > UBA1062 > Phosphitivorax. Next base: position 18,001 of record DCDF01000092.1, read on the forward strand.
CTGGACATGGTACCCCCCTATCAAAAGAAAATAATCCTTCTCATGAATGCCGCCGCTTCGTGATCACTGAACACTCTGCGGTCTGTTCTCAGCCGTTCCACCCCGGAATTGCGTGCGCAACCGGTGAAGAGGAGAAAAAGCTGCTCGCCGTGCGGACGAACGAGCCGGGGGTGGGAGGCTGCTTCCCTTCGAGGTAAATTCCCAGGGTCTTGATCCGGTCGACAGGCTCGATTGATTTGTCCGTATCGCAGCCGCCCCGTTTGTGAAATGCAATCACCCGCATGACCATGGTGTCCGTCACCATCCTCCTGATCTCGGTTTCATCCCGCAGGGCCATGATCTCCTTCCTGATCCGGTCCTGATTCCGCTCGATAAATGTCTTTATCCGTTCGTCTTCTCCCTGCATGGACAGAAGGATCCTGGCAATGGCGAGGGCGAGCAGTGATGCATCGTCCTGTTCATAGCGCTGAACGTATTTGACGTAAAGGCGCCCAAAGATCCCCGCAAATACCTGTTTTTCGGCCCGGAAGAGATCCTCGTTCGACGGTATGACATGCTTTCGGTGCATTGATGCAGTGTTCTCCTCTTATCGCTCAATATTCATGCAACAATGTAGACAAGACTGGAAGCGATGGCAACTGCATTTCATTCGACTCTCACACGAAAGCCTGTTCAGTACGCCTGTCGAACGGAGCGTGATGCCCCTATAATAAGTGATGTGAACCACGCACGGCTGACAGGACGGGCATGAAAGACAGTCTTGCTGTCCGTGCCTCAGGTGAAGCCAGAACACAGGAAAGGAACAGCAGTGGGAAAGAATGTCGAACATATACTCAGCTTCATCAGCGGCGTATCGCCGTTGAAGCCGGAGCGGAATACCGATGCAGCGGAAGTCAGAGAGGATGTCGAGTTGCTCGATGCATATTCCAGGGCTGTGATATCGGTGGTGGACCATGTAGGTCCCTCGGTGGTGAGCGTGTCTGCGGGGATCAGGAAGGAGAGGGCCGCGATGATGGAGCCTCAGGGCTCGGGTTCAGGCGTCCTCCTTACCCCTGACGGATACGCATTGACCAATGACCATGTGGTGAATGACGCACGTCACTTTCAGATTACCCTCACCGACGGGACGAGCACCACCGCATCCCTGGTAGGGAGCGACCCGGCGACGGACCTGGCCGTGATCAGGGCCGACGGCTCGAACCTCCCGTACTCAACGCTTGGAGACTCGTCACAGCTGCGGGCCGGCCAGCTGGTGATCGCCATGGGCAACCCGTTCGGCTTCCAGTCCACCGTATCCACCGGCGTGGTGAGCGCTCTGGGAAGAACGCTTCGCAGCCGGGACGGCAGACTCATTGAGAACATTATCCAGCACACCGCCCCTCTGAATCCCGGTAATTCCGGGGGTCCGCTCCTGGACTCCGCCGGTCGGGTCGTGGGAATAAATACGGCCATCATATTCATGGCACAGGGGATCGGTTTCACCATCCCTTCGAACACCGCCAGATGGGTATTTTCCCAGATTCTGACCCATGGAAGGGTCCGGCGGGCATATCTCGGAATAGCCGGCAGGTCCCGGCCCATCGGCCGCAAGCTTGCACGGTATCACGGACTGTCCGGAGAGAGCGCCGTGGAGATCATTTCCATCGAGCCCGATGGCCCCGCAAGAAAAGCGGGCCTCCACATCGGGGATGTGATCATCTCATCGAACGGGGTGCGGGTGGAAAGCATTGATGACCTCCACCGCTTTCTCTCTGAATGGCCTGTGGGCGATCCGGTCAGGCTGGGCGTTCTCAGGCGTGCGGAGATGCTGGACGTCGAGCTGATCCCGGCAGAGGCCGACACCAGCCGGTAATGGAATTCACGGCGGGCCCTCCGGTGTTACAGCTGGAGAGGCTCTCCGCCTGCCGGGGAAAACCTCTTGGTTTCCGGGGCGTTCCCGACCTCTTCTTCAGGGGTGAAACGTGCATGAATAATCACTCTTGAGATTCTGGCTGCATGTGGTATAGCCCCTTCTCCAGAGGATGCGTATGGATTTTTCAGCCCTGTGGAGTGCGGATGTTTATGCATGGTGTATACTTCCGGTCCTGATTTTCCTCGCAAGGATTCTGGATGTGAGCCTGGGCACCATCAGGATCATTTTCATCTCTCGTGATCTCAAGTACTTTGCCCCGTTCATCGGCTTTTTCGAGGTCCTGATCTGGCTTCTGGTCATCCGCCAGATCATGCTCAGCGAGGGCAATAACGTGATCTGTCTCATCGCATATGCCGCCGGTTTCGCCAGTGGAACTTTTGTGGGCATGTATCTCGAGAACGTACTGTCCTTCGGGAGGGTGCTGATCCGGATCATCACCCGCAAGGAAGCGGGCGACCTTGTGGAATATCTGAAGGAGTCCGGCTACGGCCTCACGTGCGTGAATGCGACAGGGGCCACCGGGCCGGTCAAGCTGGTGTTCTCCGTGGTGGAGCGCCATGACATACCGAATATCGTAAGCATTATCAAGCGTTTCAATCCGAACGCCTTCTACACCATCGAAGACGTGCGGTTCGTGAGTGAAAATGTTCTGCCGTTTCGGATCAAGGAATCGAGGATGCCCATCTCGGCCCTCTTCCAGCGGAGGACAGCCAAATAGCAGTTCGCTTTACCATCTCTGCTTCGGCTGGCCGGCAGGCCTGCCCGCCGGCGTCCCGCCGAACGGGAGTGACGGTGCGGGGCAGGAAGGTTTTATCGGGAGAGGCCTTTTTCCAAGCCGATATTGGTATATTTGATCTTGACAGCTCGGGTGCGATAGTCACTTACTGATGAATGCTCTCATGTCCGAGCCCGGCAGGGCAGAGACATCGCGGTTTTGGGCCGCGGTATCCCGATGCCGTCTTCAACGGCGGCCGGTCATATCCGGGGGCCTTTCCGGCGTACCGGTGAAAGAGCGGGCAGGGAGACCATCGATCTCACGGAGGAGGTATGGTCCGTGCCGCACCCTTATCCGGAAGCGGCATAGGGCTTCACTCCCCGATATGTCCGCTCAATGGCGGGAGAGCGAATATGAACTACGTTGATGGAGGCTGTATGAAACTGGACCATCTCTTTTCGCCCTTTACCCTCAAGGGCATGACACTGAAGAACCGTGCCGTCATGCCTGCCATGGGCACCGGGTACGCCGGCCCCGACGGAACGGTAACGGATCGTCTCCTGTCGTATCTTGCCAGGCGGGCTGCAGGCGGAACCGGCATGATCATCACCGAGGTGTGCGCCGTGGACACCCGCGGCAAGGGGTTCCCCAACGAGCTCGGCGCCTGGAGTGACGAGCTCGTCCCCTCCCTGGCGCGTATCCCGGAGGCCCTGCACCGCTTCGGTGCAAAGGCCGTGCTCCAGCTCCACCATGCGGGCAGGGAGACCTTCCCGGTAGCGGCGGGCGGCATGCCGGAGGCCCCTTCTGCCATCCCGAGCGCGATTCTCGGCCAGCCTTGCGAGGAGATGAGCATCGCGCGCATCGCCGAGGTGGTTGAGGCCTTTGGAAAGGCGGCCGGAAGGGCGAAGAGGGCGGGGTTCGATTCCGTGGAGATCCACGGGGCGCACGGCTATCTCCTTACCCAGTTTCTCTCGCCTTTTTCGAATCAGAGAACAGATGCCTATGGCGGGTCTGAGGAGAACAGGTCCCGCTTCGTGCTGGAGGTCATCGAGTCCGTCCGGGCGGCGGTCGGGCCGGATTATCCGGTGATTATCCGCGTATCGTCCGACGAGCTGATCAGGGGCGGATATGATCTGGAATTCATGAAAAGACTGTCTCCCCGCCTGGTCTCAGCCGGCGTGGATGCCATCCATGTATCCCTGGGTGTCTATTCCACGCCCGGGAACTTGAGTATCGCGTCCATGGACACGGACCCCGGGTTTAACCTTTTCCGCGCCAGGGCCGTCCGCGATGCCTCGGGCGTCCCGGTCATCGCGGTGGGAAGGATCAGGCCGGATATGGCGGATGAGGCAATTGCCCGGGGCGATGCCGACCTCGTCGCCTTCGGCAGGCAGCACCTGTGCGACCCTGATTTCATCGGCAAGCTCGAGCGGGGAAACATCGACGACATCCGCTGGTGTGTTTCCTGCAATCAGGGATGCATCGAGCGGCTGAGCTTTGAGATGAAATCGGCGACCTGCACCTTCAACCCTGTCTGCGGCCGGGAATTCAAGGAAGACAAGCCGCCCGCAGGCATCGGGTATACGGCGGACTCCCTCTCCGCCGGAAAAGGCGGCACCCCGCGGCCGGCAGCAAACGGCGGAAAGGTGTGGGTCATCGGCGCCGGCCCGGCCGGTCTCTCGGCGGCCCTGTCCGCCTCAGAGCGCGGATTCGCGGTTGAGGTTTTCGAGAAGGAGGACTCGCCCGGAGGACAGATCAGGTCCGCAAGCAGGCCTCCTCGCAAGGAAGCGTTCATGGACTGGGTGAGCTGGGCCGTGAGGAGGCTCCACACGCGCGGTGTCCCTATCCGCTTCAGCGAAGAAGTGACGAGGGAAAGGCTGCGGAAGGAGAGGCCCGACGCCGTGATTCTCGCCAGCGGAGCGATGCCCGCTGTCGCCGGGATACCGGGCATCGACTCGGATCACGTCTTTGACGCCCGGGACGTACTTCTGGGCAGGGTGGAGCCCAAGAGTCCGGCCGTGATCCTGGGAGCGGGCTATGTGGGCATGGAGACCGCCGATTTTCTCATCGCAGGAGGTGTGCAGGTAACGGTCCTGGAGATGCAGACCGTCCCGCCCGTGGGCAAGTTCACCGCCCACGGATACTGGCTGCACAAGAGAATCAGGGAAGGCGGTGGCAGGCTGATGCTCGGGGCCTGCGTCACGGGCATCGAGCCCGATGCCGTCTCTTTCGCCCAGAGAGGCCGGAATCTTCGAGAGCCGGCCGCCATGGTGGTGACCGCCATGGGCGCACGGTCCGAGAACGGGCTGGAGGAGGTCCTCACAGAGCTGGGAATCCCCTGCCGGGTCGTCGGCGATGCCAGGAGCCCCAGACGCCTTCTGGAAGCGATCCACGAAGGGCACAAGGCAGGATGCGAGCTCTGAAGGAACGCCGCTGAGATCCCCTGCGGCTCCGCTGCCGCCCGTCTTTCATAAGTCCAAGCGGCAGTCCGTGCCATGTTGTCATGTGTCAATTGGTCTCTTGTTGTGGTATGGGGAGGGTGCCGCCTTCATCGATGCGCCGTGAAAAGGTTTCTGCCGCGAGACGGAGAGCCGCAGACGGGGTGAAGGGCGGATTTGTCATGCGTGCATCACGGGTGTGGGTTTTCGCACGATGTCTCTGAGCAGAATGCCCCGAAGAGAAGGGTGGGGAGCGGAAATGCCCTGGACAAAAACACAGGAGGCACAGGGTAAGAGGGTTACCTGGGCAGGGGTTGCGGTCAATACCGTGCTCATCGCCGTGAAGTTTTCGGCCGGAGTTTTCGGCCACAGCCAGGCCCTCATCGCGGATGCGGTCCACTCGGTTTCCGATCTTTTTACCGATTTCGTCGTGCTTCTGGGCCTCAAGCTCGGCAGAAAGCCTCCGGACGAGTCCCACCATTTCGGCCACGGCAGGATCGAGACCATGGCTTCGGCCGTGGTAGGCTTCGCTCTCATCGCGGTGGCGGTCGGCATCGGGTTGAGCGCGGCCTTGGACATCTACAATCACACAGAGCGGAACCCGACCTGGATCGCCATAGCAGCCGCGGCCTCCTCCATCCTGGTCAAGGAAATACTCTATCAATACACGGTCATGGTGGGCAGGCGCATTCACAGCCAGGCTGTGATCGCCAATGCATGGCACCACCGATCCGATGCGTTCTCGTCCGTGGCCGTGCTCATCGGAGTGACCGGGGCGCAGCTCAGGCCCGGGTGGCATATTCTGGACGCCTATGCCGCGCTGCTCGTCTCCCTGTTCATCGTCAAGGTTGGGATCGACGTGCTCTGGGGCGCCCTGAGAGAGTTCGCTGACACGGCGCCCCGGCCCGAGGTGATGGACAGAATCCGGGAGTGCATACAGGGCGTCGAAGGGGTGAGGGGAGTCCACGACCTCAGGGTGAGATCGACGGGCGGCATACTGGAGATTCAGGTGCACCTGGAGGTGGACAGGACCCTGAGCATTGCCGAAGGCCACTTCATCATAAACCAGGCCAGAGAATATCTGAGAGCTCACGTCGAGGACATCGGTGAGATCACCGTGCATCTCGACCCGGTATGAAACGATCTCCTGCTCCGAGACGCTACGGCCCCCACCTGAGATAAATCCCGTTACAGGGCGCAGATCTCCCGGAACTCGACTTTGCCTGCGAGTGCCGGTTCGACCCTGTTACGCAGGTCTAATGAAAAGCGGATGCACACCCCGCAGTCGGAGCTGATGTGCCTGGGCACCGGGATCACCTTGTGGGGGATTTCCTGCCCTTTCAGGATCTTTTCGGCGAGCAGGGTGGAGCTCACCGAATCGAAGAGCATGACGCAGTAATCGGCTCCTTTCATATCTGGACGATCTTCCCTGCTCCGAGCATGGTCTCGGTAATGTCATACATGTTGGAGATCTGCCCCACGGCAAGCTTGTCCCTGATCTCGAAAAACCCAAGGCATGTCCCGCACACCAGGATGCGCACCCCCTCGTTGCAAAGCGCCCGAAGGTCTTCCAGTACCGCCGATCCCTGGACGGCCAGCCTGACGCCCGTATTGAAGATGATGACGGTCTCCGGCCTTCGCGAGGCCTCGCCCAGGGTGTGAATGAAGCTCCTCATGAGCACCTCTCCCAGCTCGTCGTCGCCCCTGCCCATCCGATCCGACGAGATGACCAGGACGATGGGCCCCGAGGCGGGATACGGCGGCGCTTCGGGTGAGGCTTCGGCGGACAAGGGTTTCTCGATGAACAGCAGGGAATCTTCTCCTCTGCGCTCGATGCGGACCCGGCACTTCATGCTCAGGGCAAAGCGCTTGACATTCTCTTCGGCAGTCCTGCTGTCCACGATGACCGTGATCTCGCCGGACTCTTCCAGGGCCTTCTTCGTCAGCAGGACGGGCTCCGGACAGGCCCTGCCTCGAGCGTCCACTTCTCTTGTCACTTACCCGCTCCTTTTCTTCCGCGTGCGGCAATGGCGGCAACCGCATCCGCGGCATAGTCGATGTCTTCGCGCGTCGTGAAAAACCCGGCGCTGAAGCGCACAGTTCCTTCGGGAAACGTGCCGATAGCCTTGTGGGCTGACGGCGCGCAATGCAGGCCGGGACGCGACATGACACCGTATTCTTCGTCCAGGGCGAACGAGACATCCGAAGGACTCATTCCGTCCACGGCAAACGACACCACCGCGGTCTGGCGGTCCGGGTCCTTCACCCCGTACACCCGCACGCCGTCGATCGACTCGAGCCTCTCAAGCAACCGGGCGGTGAGAGACTTTTCATGGCGGCGCACAGCATCGATCCCTACTCCGGACACGAAGCCGATCCCTGCGTGAAGGCCCGCAATGCCGATCGTGTTGGGAGTTCCGGATTCATATTTGTCCGGGAGAAAATCGGGCTGCACCTCGAACTCGGACCTGCTGCCCGTGCCCCCGTGCATGAGCGGGCCGATCGCATGCTCGAGTCCGCCGCCGATGACGAGCCCCCCGGTTCCCTGGGGGCCGTACAGGCTCTTGTGGCCGGTAAAGGCGAGCAGATCGATGTGCATGGCCTCGATATCGATGGGAACGGCCCCGGCGGTCTGGGCTGCGTCCACGCACAGGGGAATACCCCGTTCGCGGGCGATCGCCGCGATCTCGGCGACCGGCATGATGGTGCCGGTCACATTGGATGCATGGGTAATCACGATGAGCCTGGTATCCCGCCTGATGAGGGGGACGGCATCTCCGGGATCGAGCTCGCCGCCGCCGGAGCAGCGGACCACGCTGAAGTCCGCTCCGCGGGACCGGGCGGCGTTCAGCGGCCGCATCACCGAGTTGTGCTCCATCCCGGTGACCACCGCGTGACCGCCTTCTCCAAGCAGACCGGAGATCACTATGTTGAGCGCTTCTGTGGCGTTTTTCGTGAATATGACTCTGAGAACGTCAGGGACTCCGAAGAGTTTGGCCACAGCCTGACGCGCGTCGATGAGCACCCGCCCCGCGTCCACGGAGCGCGTATGCCCGGATCTCCCCGGGCTGGCCCCGATGAAACGGTTGTATTCCACCATGGCTTCCATCATACCGGGAGGCTTGGGCCATGAGGTCGCTGCATTGTCGAGATACACTGTCTTTTTCACGAGCCGCCGGACCTTTTCCCTGCTTCATCTGCAGATGCCCGAGAAATCAGGAATCCACACCGTTGTCTCTGGGGTAGATCATGATCCGGCGGAAGTCAAATGCGAAGAATGCATGGAAGAGGCGCAGTCATGCCTTGAGTGAATAGGCATCAGAGCCTGAGTAAACGATTGCAGACAGGACGTTTCCGGTCCATTCAGGGCCGGATCAGAACTCATACGATGTGCGTGATGCCCGGACGGATCGCCTCACTGAGCTCTCCGGGATTCGATCATTTCAAGGAGCGCCTCCAGCCTCGTGAAGGCCGTCTCCTCGCTGTACTTGCGCACATCCGCATGATCCACATCGATCATGATGCAGGGAATCCCGAGCTCTTCCCGGATGTGTCTCATCTGGTCCATCTGCATCAGGGAGTAGACCTTGCAGCTGCGGTTGCTGGCGAAGATCACCCCGTCGATGGCGTTCTTCGCAATGACCTCCTTCATGGCCTTTCCCCTCAGGTTGAGGCCGTGGGGGCAGACGGAGAAGTTCTGCAGCCTCGCGAGCCAGGCAAGAGGATCTCCCCCGTCGAACATGTACGGGTCGTACCGCCCTTCGAGGGCTCCGATGCAGTAGGTGTAGCTCGCCGAGGTGATGTTGGCGCCCAGGTCTGCGAGCCTGCCGGACATCTTCCTCAGCTGGTGCCAGGGTGCGATGTTGTCCCACAGGAGCCGGTATTTCTCGTCGGGGACCGGAAAGATGCCGGATTTGACCTGCTCCTCGGTTTCGTCTGCGAGCATGCGGTAGTGGTCGAGGAGCTGCCGCGACCCGCGGGAGGTGAGAATGGGAGCCATCTGTACGAAGGAGTCGAAGGCGGTGATGCCCGAAGGCCGGTGTGCGGCGAAGCTCAAAAAACGCTTCCACTCCTTCAGCGCCTCGCTGGAGAGCTTCACCGACTCCCTGGCCTTCTCGATGTCGAATTTCTGGCCGCTCATCTCTTCAATCGTGCGGATGAGCGTTCCGAACTGTTCCATAATGTACCTGAAGTCGCTCTCCTTCTGGTCTTCGTAGCAGAACGGGATGTCCAGCACCAGGTGCGGCACGTTCCATGCGCGGTGATAAACGTCGAACCACTTCACCAAGAGCGAGCAGTTGTTGTTGTTACTGACGAGAAGGTTCGGACGGGGCAGGCCGAAAGTGGGAGAGTCCTTTCCTCCGTCGAATGCAGTGCCGATGTCGATCCTCGCATAGGAGCACAGGTCGGTCGAGTATCCGGAACCCTCGGCCTTCTCGCACAGGATCCGGCCCGCCCCCTTGCCCGCGCACAGGGCCGCGTGGCTTTCCGGCACGGCGTAGACCACATTCTCGAAGCCGTTGAACAGCTCGGCGGGTACGATGATGGCGATCCATACCACGAAGGCCCCCTCGGAGGCCCTGCGGTGGAGGGTGAGATAGTCGTTCGCGATAATGCCGCTCAGGCGTTTGCCCGATGTGTTCTTTTGGAACTTTCCCGGTGATTTTTCCGAAGACATCTTCACGCCTCCTTGCACTGTCTGCCCTGGCAGAGCATCTCGGAAAACGCCTCGATCCTCGTCCGGTAGGCGTCGAGGTTGAGGATGTCATCCATGCTCATCTCGAGCTGAAGCACCTGGACGCCCTCATTCCTGAGCATCTTTTCCATCTCGGGGATCTCGAAGTACTCGTACTCGCAGAACTTCTCGCCGATGAATATGAACCCCTTCACGTCTCTTTCCCTCACAATCCGCCTGATAGTGTCGACTCTCCGGTCCGCTGAGGGAAGGATGGTGGTGCAGGGGTAATGGTTCCGGTAGAAGTCTTCATAATATGTCTCCGGATCATCTGTTTCTGCAGGCTGGTACGCATAGGAGCGCTTCAGTGCTGCGATATCGTTTGCAGCCACCCTGAGCCCGGAGTGCTCGAGAGTTTCCAGCAGGATCATCGGGGGAGGCAGGATGCCGCTGAGCATGACTCCAGGACGCTCACCTCCCACGTCCCGTCCCCCGGCCGATTGGATCGAGCTCTCGAGGGCCGGGATGTGGTCCTCCACCGGCATCCGGCTCCCTGCAAGAATGATCCCGGCGCAATCCGCGAAGCTGAAGCGGCCTTCTGCAGCCGCTTTTTCGAGCTCGCCGCACAGCCGGCGCCGCCTGCTGTAGAGGCTGACGCTCTTGAGGAATCTCTCCTGAGAGAACGGCCTTCCGGTGAACGCCTCCAGCTCTCTGACGAGCAGGCGGATCCTGTCTTTCAGATACGATGCCGCATACGGCCTCTCGAGCGGGACTGCCGGTATATGCATCCTGAACAGAGGAAGCTCGCGACCGTCTCTGATCAACGCTGCCTGGAGGATCTCCGGCAGGTTTCTCAGAGTGTCGCACGCATTGTACATGAAGAGTGCATCCAGGAGCTCATGTCCCCGGGAGATCACCAGTTCGCTCAGGCACCGTGCCACTCCGCAGGCATATGGCTGGAGGTGCCTGTCGCTCAGGGCCAGGCTTGTGATGTCTTCCCTCATGCCCCAGAGCACCACAGGCGTGAGGCCGAACGAGTGGAGCAGCTCCAGGGGAGGGTAGAGGGGAAAGCACCCCACGAGGGTGCGTCCTTGTGCCTTGAGGTCTTCCAGGCAAGCCGGGAATCCTTTCATCCGCATGTCCTCTTCTCGTTTATTCACGGCCGTACATGCTCGCCAGATTCAGATGGACAGAGCCGGCCGGGCAAGTGTTCAATGTTATTCCGAGTATATAACAGAATGTTATATCAGAGAAAAGGGACAATACCGTGAGAGGAAAACTTTGCCTTCGTGCCGAGATCGCCTGCTCCGGATCGCTCGTGCAGATCCGGTCTTCCCGCTTCTGTACAGAGATCAGGGCGGAGGTGATCTGCGTTCCTCCAGCTCGAAAATCATGGTGACCGATTTTTCGTAGAGCTTGTCATGCAGCAGCGCCTCTGCCGGGAACATTTCCTCCATGACGATGGTGTGGCTCAGGGGTTCATAGCCGTCTTTCGCCACCCAGATGGTGTAGGATGTCTGCCCTCGATAACTCGAATCCCTGATGAAATAATGTCTGCTGCCGTCCACAGGAGAGGTGATGATCTGCTTCTGTCCGGTGATGACCGGTGCGGCTTCGACGACTACTGTGCATGGGGTTACCCCCATGAGCTCTTCTCCCAGGTATACCTGAGCTCCATCCGGCTTTGATTGCACCTGCACGGAGAGCTTCAGCCGGCAGTACCCTCTGAAATCGCACCAGGGGTTCCACGCCTCTTCTTCGGTTGCGGCGCACCCCGGCGCGATCACGACCGCCAGTATCAGAAAAAACACATTCACCTTCATGGGTTCATTTGTCCTGTATGCAGGGAGATAATGAATGCCCTGTATCATATGCAAAACAGGCGATACCTGAACATATCTTAGGATTTAGAGTAGGGGGCAGGTGGAGAAAATCAATACGGCGACACCAGAGCAGAGGCCTGCTGTAAAGAGAGCAAAGGGGTCGGAAGACCTGGTGCGTCCCTGCAGAGGCGGCGGCTGTCTCTGGCACGGACCTGAAAAAAAGTGTATATTGACCTCTGATTTTCATCAGATTGAATCTGAAAGGATGGGGCTCATGGATGAGATCTACAGACGTTTGAGGGCACGGCTGGATGCCATGGCAACCGGATATCCCGTAACGCCGAGCGGGGTGGAGCTTGCGCTGCTGAAAAAAATCTTCAGCCCCCTGGACGCTTCCCTGTTCATGGAAATGACCGATGTCCCGGAAACACCCGGGCAGGTGGCTGCGCGCATCGGGGCGGATGCACGGCAGGTTGCTCTCCGTCTGGAGGACATGGCTTCACGGGGGCTCCTTTTCAGACTCAGGAGCCCGGATGGTCCCCTGTATCTGGCTGTGCCCTTTATCGTAGGGATCTATGAGTTTCAGGTCAAATCCCTGGATGCCTCGCTGCTGCAAAGCGTATCGGAATACTACCTCGCAGGTCTCGGCCAGTCGTTCCACGCCACCAGGATCCCGCACTTGCGCACGGTGCCCGTGGACACGGGCATGGTTTCCTCGTGGCCCATCGCCCCGTACGACGACGCGCTGAGCATCGTGGAGAAGAAGCAGACCATAGCAGTGGCCGAATGTCTGTGCCGCAAGGCGGTGAGAATGTACGGGAAAGGCTGCGCCCATCCCCTGGAGACCTGCCTTCAGTTTGATGCCTTCGCCGAATACTATATCGACAACCATATGGCGCGGCCCATCAGCACAGACGAGGCGGTCGCCATCCTCAAGGCCAACGATGAGGCAGGCCTCGTGATTCAGGCCCTGAACTCGCGGAACGTGGAGGCCATGTGTGCGTGCTGCGGCTGCTGCTGCGGCATGCTCATCTCGCTGAAGCTTTTTCCCGCGCCAGCGAGAGAGGTCAAGAGCAATTACACCTGCATGAGCGAACCGGAGTTCTGCACCGGGTGCGGAACCTGCGCCGTGCGGTGTCCGGTTGGAGCCGTCCGGGTGAAAGAGGGCAGGGCGGTTACGAAGCAGGAACGGTGCATCGGGTGCGGTCTGTGCGTCAGCACGTGCACCGAGCAGATCCGCCTGCTCGTGAAAAAGCCATCGGACAAGCTCTACCAGCCCCCGGAGAGCCTCCTGGAGACATTCCATCAGATGAGCGCGGAGCGTGGCACGGCCGACAAACGGGAATAACCGCTGAGCGGTTCTGTACGCAGGCGTTTCCGACTGTTTTGAAGTGATTCGGGAGAAACCCCGGCCATTGGGTTTCTCCCGAATGAGAGGAAGAAATTGCTGCTAAAAACTCAAACGTTTATTCAGGCTTCTTATAGTGATCCGCAAGCCACCGAGGGCAGTGGGTTTCGCACCATGCTCTCGAACACCAGCCGGTGGTCATGGCCTGGAAAGTTCCCGGGTTTCCGATAGTGCCCAGGTAGAGATGCACCACGAAGAACGACCCGATCACCAGGGCGCTCAGCGCATGGAGCGCATATGACCATCGTGCCACGGCAACCGGGAAGGCAAGCGGGTTCCACATGACAAGGCCCGTGAGCACGATGAGAACACCGAAAACGACCACGAACCAGAAAAAGAGTTTCTGGCCGGCGTTGTACTTGTAAACCGGCGGCAGGCTGCTCGTCTTCCAGAGGTATCCCCCGCCCTGTTTGATCCACTGTGCGTCGTCGGGCTCGAAGGCGCAGTCCTTTCTCCACATGGTGTACGCATGTACCAACGCGAAGCCGAACACGACCCCGGAGAAGATATGCATCCACTTGAGGGCATACAGCCCGCCCAGAAGCGAGGGTATGAAGCCCCAGGTGCGGAACATGAACCCGAGGCCTGTAAATAGACAGAAGAGGCAGCTCCCGGCGAGCAGCCAGTGAGAGATCCGCTCGATGGGGTCCGTTACCCGTACCATATCCCGAACTGTATCAGACATCGTGCTCGCCTCCTTCCTTCTTTTCGTGGACCTCGTGCGGGCCTTTGATCAGGTAGTGAAGCGCCGCCATTCCGGCCACCGCTCCCATGCCGATGAGGGTAAAGGGTTTGAAAAGGTTTTTCCACAGGATGACGGAAGCGGGCACCTTGGGGTTTGAAGGCAGCTTGTCATAGGCGGCCGGATTCTCGGAAAGGATGTACATTACGTGAGTGCCGCCCACGAATTTGTCACCGTACACTGTCGCCTTGCCGTCCAGCTTATCGACGCGGTTGTATGCGGCTTCGATCATGGCCTTCTTTTCCCCGATGGTGATGGCCCCGGTGGGGCAGGACAGAACGCATGCCGGCTTCTGACCCTCATGCAACCGGGTGTAGCACAGGTCGCACTTGTAGATTTTGTCCGTGGCCTGGTTATACCGCGGGATATCGAAGGGGCATGCTGAGACGCAGGCCTTGCATCCGATGCACGCACTGCGGTTCAGGGCGACCGTGCCGTAATCGGTATGATACAGCGCACCGCTCGGGCAGACCTTGATGCATGCGGCCTCGGTGCAGTGCATGCACCCGTCCTTTCGGAAGAGCCACTTGAAATCTCCGTTCTTGTCCGCGTACTCCTGGAAGCGGATCAGCGTCCAAGTGTTCCACTGCAGGTCGGGAGGATTCTGATATGAACCGAAATTCCTGGTCCTGGACGCGGGCATCTCGTTCCACTGCTTGCAGGCCACCTGGCAGCCGCGGCATGCGGTGCACCTGGTTGTATCGATCAATTTGATGTATTCTGTCTTTTTCATGGCCTGCCTCCTATATCCTGGTCACGTTGACCATGAACGCCTTGTACTCGGGACAGAAGGTATTGGCGTCTCCAACGCTCGGTGTGAGGAAGTTTGTGCTGTCGCTTCCGTCTTCCGGATAGAGCCAGCCGTAATTGAAGGGCAGCCCCACCTGGTGGACGGTCCTGCCTTCGATGGTAAACGGCCTGAAGCGCTTGGTGACCATGGCGATGCACTTGGCCTCGCCACGGGCCGAGGATACCTTCACCTTCGAGCCGTTTGCGATCTCAAGCTCCCTGGCGAGCTCTTCGCCGATTTCTACGTAAAGCTCGGGCTGCATCTCCAGCAGCCACGCCTGCCAGCGGGTGAGCGCGCCGGAGCACCAGTGCTCGGTGCAGGAGTAGGTCGTGCACACATAGGGGAATTTCTCGCTGGCGTTCGCCACCTGATCGAGGTCGCTTGAGAAGATCTCGATGGTCGGGTTGATCAGCTGGCTCGACAGGGGGTTTTTGGCGAGCGGGCCTTCGAGCGGCTCGTAATGCTCCGGGAACGGGCCTTCCGCCATAGCCGGGCCGAACAGCGATGCCACGCCGTCCGACTTCATGATGAAGGGGTACTTGCCCTTCTCCTTGTCCGCCATGGGCGGCCATGGCCCATCGGGAACATCGCCCACCCATTTCTCGCCGGTCCACTCCAGGAGCTTGCGCTTGGGGTTATATGGCCTGCCGTAGATGTCGCACGAGGCGCGGTTGTAGATGATCCGGCGGTTGACCGGCCATGCAAACGACCAGTTGGGATAGAGACCAAGACCGGTCGGGTCGTCCTTGCCTCGGCGGGCCATTTTGTTCTCGCCGTCAGCACCGAAGCTGCCCGACATGATCCAGTTGCCGCACGAGGTGGAGCCGTCGCTCCTGAGCATGCCGAAGGTCGGTACAAGGCCGCCCTTCTTGAAGAGCTTCTTCTCGCCGGCATCAACGACCTCCACATCGGCCTCCCAGTGGCCATTGATCTGTTTTGCGACCTTGAGCACGTCCATGTTGCCCTGACGGTCCTTGTAATCCCACTTCAGGTTCAGGATCGATTCCGCATTCGGGCCGCCTTCCTTTGCATAGAGGGCCTTGATCGCATCCATCATCCGAATCTGGATATCGCCGCACGATATGGCGTCTCCGGGAGGCGTAGCCGCCTTGTACTTCCACTGCACCCATCTGCCGCTGTTGCTCTGGCTGCCTTCCTTTTCCATGGTGGCCGCAGCCGGCAGCAGGAACACCTCGGTCTTGATCTGTTTGGGGTCGACGCCGGGGCCGAACCAGAAGGAAGCGGTCTCGTTGTCGAAGATGTTTGCGCACACGAGCCAGTCGAGCTTTTCGAGCGCCTTCCTGGTCTTGTTCGTGTTCGGAGAGCTCACCGCAGGGTCGGTCCCATGGGCGAAGAGACCCTTTATCCCGCCTTCGTACATCCGGTCGAAGAGATGCAGCTGCGAATAATGCTTCCCGTCGTCGAGCTTGGGCAGCCACGAATAGCCAAAGCCGTTCTCGGGTGTCGCCGCATCGCCGTAGAGGGACTTGAGCCAGCTCACGAAGAAGTTGGGATAATTCTGATAGTAGTTCGCCGACTGCGGGTCATTGCTCGTGGGTGTGTTCTTCTTGAGATACTCTTCCAGCTTGGCCAGTGAGGCGTTGGGCATCTTCAGATAGCCGGGCAGGTTACCGTACAGGATGCAGTGATCCGTGGAGCCCTGTACGTTGGGCTCGCCCCGAAGCGCGTTGATGCCGCCGCCAGCGATGCCCATATTGCCCAGAAGGAGCTGAATGATGGCCATGGTCCGGATGTTCTGGCTCCCGGAAGTATGGTGAGTCCACCCGAGTGCATAGCACTCCGTTCCGGCCTTGTCCGGAGCTCCGGTGGCGCTGTACTCCTCATACACCTTCAGGAGATTTTCCTTGGAGACGCCGGTTATGCTCGAGACCTTGTCCAGGGTGTAGCGGGAGTAGTGCCGCTTCAGGAGCTGGAACACACACTGCGGGTGCTTCAGGGTCGGGTCCTTGAGCGGGACGCCGTTTTCGTCCTTCTGGAATGTCCAGGTGTCCTTGTTGTACGTGCGCTTCTTCGCGTCATATCCCGAGAACAGGCCGTCCTTGAAGGAGAAGTCCGGGTTCACGAGGAACGAGGCGTTGGTATAGTTCACCACATAGTCGCGGAAGAATTTGTTGCCCTCGATAATGTAGTTGATCATGCCCCCCAAAAAGGCGATGTCCGTGCCCGAGCGGATCGGAACGTGGTAATCGCACCGGGCCGAGGTCCTGGTGTAGCGGGGGTCTACGTGAATGACGCGGGCGCCCGCGTCTTTCGCACGCATGATCCATTTGAACGCGATGGGATGGTTCTCCGCCGCGTTGCTGCCCATGATAAGGATAACATCACTGTTTTTCAGATCGATATAGTGGTTCGTCATCGAACCCCTGCCAAACGACTCTCCCAGAGCCGCTACGGAGGGGCTGTGTCAAACCCTTGCCTGGTGATCGATATACACCAGGCCCATCGCCCTCACTGACTGGCTGATGAGCCAGCATTCTTCATTGTCGATATTGGAGCTGCCCAGATGCGCGATGGACTCGGTGCGATTGACCAGCTGGCCTTTTTCGTTCGTAACGACGAAGTCCTTGTCGCGGGTATCTTTGACAAGGCGGGCGATCCTCGAAAAGGCCCAGTCCCAGTCCTTCTCTTCCCACTTGTCGCTGTAGGGCGCCCGGTACCGAACCTTTGTGAGGCGGTGCTTGTTTGCCTCGGTCAGATCGAAGAACCCGGCCCCCTTCGCGCAGAGGGAGCCTTCGTTTATGGGATTCTCGGGGTCCCCCTCGATGTTGATGATCTTGCCCGTCATGCTGTCGACGCTGCATATCAGGCCGCAACCGACCGAGCAGTATGCGCAGACCGTGGTATACTGCTTCGCCGTTTTGATGCGATGCATCTTGTTCAGCTCGTCGGCATACGCATTCACCGGCTTGAAGTTCAACCCCAGCGC
>DCDF01000020.1 GCA_002316295.1 Syntrophaceae bacterium UBA1062
CGGTTCATGATCCTGGCGGCGCGGTTGACCACTACATGATTACATGCCTCTACGCACCTGCCGCACAGGATGCACTTGGTGTAGTCTATGCGTATGAAGGCTGAGCTGTCGTCGAGATCGGGAGGATATTCCCTTTTTCTCACATCCTTGTCTTCGATCTTGAGATGATATGCGGCATCCTGGAGCTCGCAGCTCCCGCTCTTTTCGCAGACGATGCAGTCGTGGTTGCCCGACGAGAGCGCGAGCTTGATCACAAAGCGCTGTGCCTCGATCAGATGTTCGGAGTCCGTGACGATCTCCATTCCGTCTCTGACGGGCGTATTGCACGAGGTCACCGGGGCGGGGCTGCCCTTCACTTCGACCACGCATGCCCTGCACCGCGCGTGCGCGCCGGTTTTTTCATGATAGCACAAAGCCGGAATGTAGATCCCGTGAACGCGGGCCGCCTCCAGGATCGTCTGCCCGTCGGCCGCGGTGCATTGCTTCCCGTTGATCGTGATTTTCATTGCGGCCCTCCCTTCTTTGCCAGAAGCTCCTCGATCTTCCCCGTCAGATCCGCAGGTTTGATCGGTTTGGTCAGAAAGGCATCGATGCCGATTCGCTCGTCTGCCGGAAACAGCGATGAGTAGTCGGTGTTCGCTATCGACGTCACCATCACGATGGGGATGTCCTTGAACGCCTGATCTTCCTTCATGAAACGGCTCATGGCAAGACCGTCCAGAACGCTCGACATGATGATGTCCAGAATCACCAGCTCGGGTTTCTCCCGGGCGAGCACGGCCTTGCCGTGGCTGCCGCTGCTTGCGGATATCACCTCGTACCCGTTCTGTTCGAGGATGGTCTTTGTATAAAAGACAAAGTCATTGTCGTCGTCGACTACCAGGATTTTCGCTTTGGCCATGGTGTTTCTCCTTCATCTCCAATAGGGCGTGAGCGGCCTCACACCCTTTTTACGAACTCGTCGCGAAAGAGCCTCAATGCAGAGAGAACCGGTTCGACCATGCCGGTGCCCATCGGGCAGAAGGTCCGGCCACGGATCCCCCCCGCAAGATACTCGAGGTCCTCTATGTCCTGCTTCGAGCCTGTTCCCGCCGCCAGCTTCTCCAGATGCTCGAGCATCCGTTTTCCCCCCACACGGCACGGCAGACAGTTGCCGCACGATTCGTGCACGAAGAACCTGGTGATCCGCCTCACCACCTCCACCATATCCGTTGTCTCGTCCATCACGATGACCGCCCCTGTCCCGAGGGCGGTGCCTGCGGCCTGCAGTGTTTCGAAGGCCATGGGAGTCGATACCATCTCGGCGCTTATGATGGGGGTGGACGCGCCGCCCGGTATGATCGCCTTGATGCCGCGCCCCATGCGCACACCTCCCGCGTGCTCGTAGATGATCTCTTTCAGGCGGGTGCCGAGCGGCAGCTCGTAGTTTCCCGGGCGGTTGACGTGCCCGCTCACGCAGAAGATCTTCAGCCCCTTGCTCTTCTCAGTGCCGATGTCTGAATGCCACTTCGCCCCTCTCAGGATGATGTGGGGTATGTTCGCGAGAGTCTCCACGTTCTGTACGAGTGTAGGTTTGTTCCACATGCCTTTCTGAGCCGGGTAGGGCGGCTTGGCCCGCGGAACGCCACGTTTGCCCTCCAGCGACTCCAGCATGGCCGTCTCCTCGCCGCAGATATATGCGCCTGCTCCGCGATGAACCGAGACATCCAGATCGAAGCCGCTGCCGAGAATGTCGCGGCCGAGAAATCCATGCTGATACGCATCCGAGATCGCCTTGATCCACCGCTTGACCCCGAGGAAGAACTCGCCCCGGATGTAGACGAACGCGCGGTGCGCCCCGATGGCGTACGCCGATATGATCACGCCTTCCAGTATCGAATGCGGGTCTCTCTCTACAATGAGACGGTCTTTGAACGTTCCCGGCTCGCCCTCGTCCGTGTTGACGGCAAGGTACTTGACCGGGGCGTCTTTCGGCATGAAATCCCACTTGACTCCTGTAGGAAATCCTGCACCGCCCCGTCCCCTCAGCCCCGATGCCTTCACCTCGGCGATAATCGTTTCAGGCGGCATCTTCAGGGCCTTCCGAAGGGCATCGTATCCCCCGTAGCGCAGATACGTGGCGATCTTTTCCGAGTCCGGGCGATTCACATTCGCCAGGAGGACCGGCTGATGTTGCGCCATGCTACACCTCCCCCATGAGGCGTTCCAGAATGTCGTCGATGCTTGCAGGCGACAGGTTTTCATAGAGCCGGTCGTTCACGCGCATGGCGGGCGCCGTGCCGCAGGAGGCGAGGCACTGAACGGTCTCGAGGGTAAACATCCCGTCGCTCGTCGTCTCTCCGGGCCTGATGCCCAGCTTCGCCCCGACATATTCGACAACCCGCTCGGCCCCGTCGTTCAGATAGCATGAGAGGCCCTCGCACACCTGAATGACATGGCGGCCCACCGGCTTCATCCTGAACAGGGTGTAAAAGCTCGCCGTGCTGTATACCTCGGAATCGGTCAATCCCAGGCGCTTCGCCACCTGGTGCACGGCGTCTCCGGTAAGGTATCCGGTCTGTTCCTGCGCAACGTAAAGTGCGGCGAGCAGCATGGACCGCTTTGCCGGATCGACCACAGCGCCTTCGTTGCTTCCGGAAATATTCTGGGTATCCATTCGACAGGCTCCTTTCAATGAGCGATGATGCGCCTGCATATCCGGCCGGCGCTGCGTAATCGCCTCATGCGTTCTTTACGAGTGTGCAGAGGCCACGAGCAATAATAATGCCAGTAAAAGCATAATAAAAATGATAAACAAATATCGAGAGATATGATAAGGCAATAAGGTCGCACAGAGAAAAGGGGGGTATTTCACCCCTGTCCGTGGGGATATATTCCCCCCCACGGGCGCATCCGATTGCCCGGGTGAGCTTGAGGACTGCCGTGAGGAAAGACCTTGTGCAGCAGGAATTATTATGGTAAATATAACATAATAAAAAAATACTGTGAGGTTACTATGATAAGAGTCGGTGTCGTGCTGGGGCTGATATTCATCTGTGCTCTTCCCGCCGGGGCGTCCGATGAAAAGGTTCTCGCGGGTGTGGCGGCGAATTTCATGATGCCGTTTCAGGAAATGGCTGCAGCCTTCGAGAAGGAAAGCGGCATCCACGTCGAATCCGTATTCACCTCAACCGGCAAGCTCTATGCCCAGATCAGAAACGGCGCGCCGTACGATATATTCCTTGCCGCTGATGAAGAGCGGCCTGAGCTGCTCTTCAGGGACGGACTGAGCGGGAAGCCGTTTGTGTATGCAATGGGCGAGGTCGTGCTGTGGTCCGCGGACAGAGACTTCTGCGCCCGGTTCGCAGACTGGGAAGAAGCGGTGCGGTCGAATGAGGTGAAGAGGCTCGCCATCGCCAACCCCGAGTCAGCACCCTACGGCGCGGCCGCTGTGAGCGCCCTGAAGGCCTCTGGCCTTTTCGACAGCCTGCAGGCGAAGTACGTGTTCCCCCAGGATATCGGGCAGACATTCCAGTACGCCTCCACCGGCGCGGTTCAGGCCGGATTCTGCGCGCTCTCCTCTGCTGTGACTGATCAGGGGAAGGAGGGCTGCTACTACACCATCACGCAGGCGCCCAAGGTGACTCAGGCCGCCTGTGTTCTCACGCGGACGAATAACCGCGAAGCGGCGGAGAAGTTCGCGGCGTTCCTCTTGACACCTGCCGGGATTCGGATCAAGGAGAAGTATGGATACCGGTAGCATTTTTGTACCCTTGTGGATCTCCTTCAAGCTCGCGGCAGCGACCACGGTCATGCTCCTGGCGTTGGGTGCCTTTCTCGCCTATCTCCTCGCATACCGGAAGGTGCCGGCACGGCCGGTGGTGGAATCGCTTATCAACCTGCCCATTGCGCTTCCCCCGACGGTGCTCGGGTTTTACCTGCTCATTCTGATGGGACCGAAGGGCGCTTTCGGCAAGGCATGGGAGGGGCTGTTCAATTCCACGCTCCTGTTCACCTTCACCTGCATCGTGATCGCGTCGGTCTTCTACAGCCTGCCGTTTGCAGTTCAGCCGCTCAAGGCGGCCTTTCTCAAGATAGACAGAAGGATTCTCGAAAACGCCTATGTTCTGGGTTTATCACCCGTGAAAGCCTTTTTCCGTGTGATTGTGCCCAACTCGGCCGTCGGTTTTGCGGCGGCAGCGATCCTCGTGTTTCTTCACACCATGGGCGAGTTCGGAGTGATCCTCATGGTGGGAGGAAGCGTTCCGGGTGAGACAAGGGTCGCATCCATCGCCATTTACGAGGCCGTGGAATCACTCAGATACCGGGATGCCTGGGTTCTGTCAGTGGTCCTGGCCCTGGTGAGCTTTTCGTTTCTGCTGGTCGTCAACGCGCTGAACAGGGGTGAAGGCAATGGCATTAACGGCTGAGATCAGAAAGAGGCTGAGCCATTTCACCCTGGATGTTTCCATTGCGTGCCCGAAAGGGAGGATCCTCTCCATTGTCGGGCCATCGGGCTCGGGCAAGACCACGATCCTGAGGATCATCGCAGGCCTTGATGCACCGGATGAAGGTGTAGTCGTCTGCGGGGAGCGGGTCTGGTTGGATACCGGGGGAAGAGTGGCCCTGCCGACGCAGAAGCGGCGTCTTGCCATGGTGTTTCAGGACTTTGTCCTGTTTCCCCACTGCAGCGTGTTTAAGAACGTCTGTTTTGCCGCCCGGGACAAGTCGCTCGCGGAAGCGCTCATGAAACGCTTCGATATCTGGCACCTCAGAGACAGCAGGCCGCAGTCCGTATCCGGAGGGGAGAGGCAGAGGGCCGCCATCTGCCAGGCACTGGCCCGGGAGCCCGAGGTGCTTCTCATGGACGAGCCCTTCTCCGCCCTCGACCCGCTCACCCGAAGGAGGCTCCGGGAGGCGGTGGCGGATATGAAGGGCGAGCTCGGGATACCCATCATCCATGTCACACACGATATCAGAGAGGCGCTTTTCCTGGGCGACGAGATCGTCCCGGTCGTTCAGGGCAGGGTCTTCCATAAATGGCTCCTGCAGTTCATGCTCACGGCAAGAGACGCAGACCTATGCCGGGAGCGCGCGGCCATGGACAATGAGGGAGACGTGGAGCTCGAATTGTATAATAAAAGAAGGGGGTATTGATGATGAATATCGGGCCTTACTCGGTTGAAGACTACATGCACCTGGTCAAGTCGTTCCACGGCAACATAGCACCGGGGCTCATCATCGGCGGGTTCATGGTCGATCTCGCCAGGAGCGGGCTCCCCGATGGGGTTCTGTTCGACGCGATCAGCGAGACGAGCACCTGCCTTCCGGATGCGATTCAGCTCCTCACGCCATGCACCATCGGCAACGGCTGGCTGAGGGTGATGAACTTCGGCCGCTATGCCCTGTGTCTGTACGACAAGTATCAGGGCGAAGGGGTGAGGGTGTTCCTGGACCCTGAAAAACTGGAAGCCTGGCCGGAGATCAAGACGTGGTTCTTCAAGCTCAAACCCAAAGCAGAGCAGGATGCAAGCGCGTTGAGGGATCAGATCATCGAGGCGGGGACGGAGATTCTGACAATGCAGCAGGTGAAGGTGGAGATCGCCTCGCTTCCGAAGAAAGGCAAAGGGGCCATCGCCATGTGTCCTCAATGCCGTGAGGCGTACCCTTCAAAAGATGGATCGTCATGCCTGGCCTGCCAGGGCAACAGCCCGTACGGGCATGAACCGCGCGGCGCCAAGCCGGGCCTCAAAGTCGTCTCTGCCGCAAACAAAGACAACGGCTGAGGCGTATCCGCAGTTGTTCACGATTCCGGCCCGGAGGCGACCTCCGGGCCGGGAGTGTTTCAGACCTCTATCTTTCCTTCCTTCATGGTCTTTGTGGGCCTGAAGGTCTCGATGCCGAACTTGTCGGCGAGCTCGTTGCACTTCTGAATCAGGGTAGGGTAGCCGATGCTCTTGGCAAGCGTAAACGGCCCGATCCCGCCGCCGCCGTTTGCGATGGCGGTGTCGATGTCCTTTGGATCGGTCACCACACCTTCTTCCAGGAGCTTGGTGGCCTCGTTGACCTGCAGGGCCACCATGTGGGTGGGGTCATACTCCTTGGTGGGGCTGGACACATCGATCTGAGGTCTGCCGGCAGACCAGTCGTAGAGACCCTTGCCTGTTTTCTTGCCGAGCCTGCCCTGTGCCACCAGGTCCTTCAGGGCCTTCCTGGGCGTATAGTCGGGAGAGAGAGTCTTGGCGTAATAGCCCTGAGTGTGCAGGACAATGTCCAGGCCTACATAATCAAACAGCTCGAACGGGGTCATGGGCATGACCGGCTTGAAAGCGGCGTCGAAATCATTGGGATTCGGCGACCCTTTGTCGAGAATGAGCTGCAGGAGCAGGGCGGTAGGGGCGTTGACCCGGTTGTAGATGAACCCTGGCGAGTCCTTCTGCACTATTACCGGCACTTTATTCATCTTCTTCGCGGTCTCGAAGGTGGTGTTGATCGCCTCCTTCGACGACTTCTCGGTAGAGATGACCTCCACCAGCTTCAGCAAAACAGCGGGATTGAAAAAGTGCATACCGACCACGCTTTCCGGTCTCTTTGTCGCCGAAGCAATAGCGGTGATGCTCATGGACGAGGTGTTGCTCGCGAGAACGGCGTGCCCGGGGGCAAGCGTATCGAGGTCTGCAAAGAGCTTTTTCTTGATGTCCAGGTCTTCGAACACCGCTTCGATCACCAGGTCCGCATCGCCGACCGCCTCTTTGAGATCAGTGGTGGGCTTCAGGCGGGAGAGGATGTCCCGGCTCTGGTCCTCGCTGATCTTGCCCTTGCTCACGAACTTGGCCAGACTGTCCTTGATGGTGCTCACGCCCTTGTCGACGAAGCGCTGCTCGATATCGTGCATGGCGACCGTGTAGCCCGCCATGATACCCACCTGGGCAATGCCGTTGCCCATGGCGCCTGAACCGATGACCGCTATTTTCTTTACCTCCATTGTTTTCACCTCCCTCTCTTCTCACTCGCCCTTGAACTCGGGCTTTCTCTTCTGCAGAAACGCGGTGAACCCCTCCACCGCATCCTTTGAAGTGGCGCAGATCCTGCTCTGCTCCGTCTCCACCTTGAGCCCCTCGTCCATGCCTTTGTCCAGATGCGCCTGGACGGAGCGGATGACGGCCTGCACCGCGAGGGGCGCCCTCCCGGCGAGCTCCTCGGCCATCTCCATGACCTTGGGCATGAGCTCGTGCGGAGGGAAAATCCCGTCTACCAGCCCGATTGCGAGAGCCTCTGCGGGGCTCAGGCGCTTGCTGAAGAGCATGAGCTCCAGCGCTTTTGACCTGCCGAGAAGCCGGGTCAGCCTCTGAGTGCCTCCCCATCCGGGAATGATGCCCAGATTCAGCTCGGGGCAGCCTATCTTGGCATTGTCATTCGCCGCCATGTAGCGGAAATGACACGCCAGTGCGAGCTCGCAGCCCCCGCCCAGAGCGTGGCCGTTGATGGCCGCGATGACCGGCTTCTCGAAACGGTCGACTTTGGTCCACAGCGCCCGGCCCACCGGTCCCACATCCGGGTGGTTCACCGCATCGGCCACATCCATGCCCGCGCAGAAGGACTTCTCCCCGCTGCCCGTGATGACCAGCACTCGCAGCTCCCTGTCGGAAGCGATCTCGTCAAGCGCCTTGTCGAACTCACCGAGCATGGCATAGCTCACCGCATTGTTTGCCGGACGGTTCAGGGTCAGTACTGCGACCTTGCCTCGTTTCTCCAATAACAGGGTTTCATAGGCCATACAGATTCCTCCTTCCAAAAAACCGGAGTTATATAACTCATGTTATGCAAGCTATTCGAATATACGTATTTATCGATCAGGAATCAACGGGTAAATTTCATGACGTCACAGCGGTTCCGGATTTCTCAGACTCTTCAGAGAAAAAAAATCCTGGTTGATATCGACATCGAATCTTATCGCCTCATACGTAATCTCTGTATAATCTCCCGGGTTTCCGGCCGGTGTGATGAGGATCCTGGCCGGCAGCGGACGGCCGCCCAGCTCCCGGATATCCGAGAAGGTCATCACCCGTACGAGGCCCGCCTCTGCTCCGTAGAATTCGATCTTCAGAGGAATCCAGTCCGA
This sequence comes from Syntrophaceae bacterium UBA1062, assembly GCA_002316295.1. Classification (GTDB taxonomy): domain Bacteria; phylum Desulfobacterota; class Desulfomonilia; order UBA1062; family UBA1062; genus Phosphitivorax. The sequence goes on from DCDF01000020.1 coordinate 8,102, forward strand.
CCGGCGCACCGTAGCGATCACTTTGCTCCACACCGCCGCGGCAGCCTGCCTGGGCGTGAGGGTGAGCTCTATCACCTCTGTACCCTCCCGGACACCCGAGAAGCTGATTTCAGCCGTGTAATCATCGGAGAGCATGCTCCCTCTGACAGCATCATCATTGGTGAGATGGCTCTCCATCCACGGTGAGCTCATCATTGACGATGGGATCTTAATAACGCGGTCGACATCGGGGAGATAGCTCCAGACGCTCGTGCCCAGCTTCATCGTGGAGGTACCATGCTGCTGTGTGGGCTCCAGAGCCCTCACCAGTGTGTATTTTTTTCCTTTGCTCCACGACTCGACCTGCAGTTTCTGTTCGGATTTTCCGGTGACGACCTTCACGGTCATGACCGCATGGCTGGAACCGCGCCGGTAAAGGTCGTCAAGATGTGAGGCGATCTCCGCCGGAGATTCGTTCTGAGCGGCCCGGGGCTCCTGGAGAGGGAGAATGAGCACGCCAATGAAAATCAGGTAGAATACGGGCCCTGGCCTCGTCATGACACCACCTCCATACTTCACTACCAGAAAATGAGTACAGCCCGCCTCTTTTTGTGGAGAGTCAGTTCTGTTCCTCTCCTGTTCCCAGACCTTCCCGGCGATGGGCCGGTAGACTCGCTGAAGCGCATCCCTTAGCTGCCAGGCCGGAGGCATCTCTGAAGACGGGCTCGGAAAATAAATTTTGCCAAGAATTATAATAAAGGCAATGTATCTTCCTGGCAAGCATCGAGGACGAACCTGAGGCGGATGCTTTGCCCGGCGGAAGTCGGCGTGCCGGGCTCCTCACAGCGCATGGCTCATGTCGCATCGCATTCGCCGTGAAAGGCTGATCGGGATCGACAGGGCCTCAGGCTGTCGGTTGTTTGAGAAGCGAGCGATACAACGCCCTCAGCCCGGGATCGGCGTATTTCTGGAATATGCCGAAGTGGAAGCTCAGCTGGGAAGGCCCCTGATCCACGATCTCGATATTGATGTTCTCCTGATAGAGGGCTGCGGAGGCCCTGGCGAGCACGCCCGGGGTGTTCTTCATGCCGATTCCCACAGGCGAGAGCAGGCACAGGTCATAGCGGAACTCCAGGTGATTCGGTGACAGGCTCTTGATGATCGCCTGCTTCAGATCGTCCGCTTTGCCTTTGAGATCGTGCTGATCCACGATCACCGCGATGTCGTCCTTGTCGGAAGGATAGTGGTGCGTGTTGATGCTGTAGTCCTTGAAGATATCGAGCAGCTCCTTGGTGAAGCCGATGGTCTCTCCTATCATGTCCTTTTCGATATAGACGTAGGCGATGCCGTCCATACGGGCGACCCCCACCGCCGTTTCGTTCGGGGTGCGGGTGTTCACGATCCTGGTGCCCGGGGCTGAAAGATTATTGGTGTTGCGGATGTTGATGGGGATGTTCTTGTTCTTGCAGCTCACCATGGCGTCGAAATGAAAGACATTGAATCCTCTCGACGACAGCAGCCGGATCTCCTTGTACGTCAGCTCAGGTATGACCGACGCCTCGGGAATGATCCGGGGGTCGACCTGATAAACCCCATCGGTATCGGTCCAGTTCTCGTAGCAGGATGCATCGACCGCATAGGCCACCTCGCCTCCGGTGAGATCCGATCCGCCGCGGGAAAGGACCGCGATATCGCCTTTCAACGTGATGCCGTAGTAACCGGGTATAATGTAGACCGGCCCGTCCTTCAGGGCCTCTCTGAGATTTGCGTGGGCGCCGGGAAGGACCTTGGCGTTGCCGAACCGGTCCGATACGAGGAACCCTATCTCCTCGGGGAGCACGAGCTTCGTGTCCATGCCCTTGCTCCTGAAGTAGCGGGCGATGATCTTCGCATTATAGTGCTCTCCGCGGGAGGCGAAGAAGTCCAGTCTCTTCTGGTTGGATATGTGAGAGGTGAGATCCGACTCAAGATCCTCAAGGATGTCGCCGCCTTCTATGGAAAGGTCTGTCACGAGAGATCTGAACTTGCCCAATACCCTCTCGAAGCTCTTCCGGGCCGTGATGTCCTTTCCCCGGGACCTGAAGTGATGCCCGTCGGTCGCTATGTTGAAGAGGTGGTCGGTTACTTTGTCTTCATCATTCATGTCCTTGCCCGGAGCCGAAACGACAACGAAGCGGCGGTTGTCATCCGCAGCCACGATACTGCGGACCTTCTCGATCTGGCCTGCATTGGCAAGGGAGCTTCCCCCGAATTTGCATACGATCCTGGCGCCCATTCTTCCCCTCACTTTCTCCCCGCGCTTGAGCAGAGCATGACTGCTTCTGCAGAAAGCCCGGTTTACCTGGCTTATCTATCCTATCTTCACAGGAAGAGAAAGAGGCAATCGGGAAACAGGCTTCCTTATGGTTATATTCGTAATTCAATGAAATTGCACAAGCAATCGTCCGGCTGTGAGAAAAATCATACGGTAGATACGAATGATTCGCCGGCAACGGCTCTTTCGGCGGGACCGGCAATCCCTGCAGACACGAATCTCTGTCCGAGGGCCTCTCATTGTTGCATCGGACCCTCAGGGGCGATATAACAAGCGCACCTGACGCCCCTGTGTTAGGGGGCATGGAGGTGTTTGCCGGGCTCGGGACATTCATGCTGCGGCAAGAAAAATACCTTCGGGGGATTACAAGGGTATGATCGAGAGATTCATGTGCTATGTCAATGGCATAAGCTGGAATGGGCTGGGCCTCATGATATTTCGCCTGGTGCTCATTTCCTTGATCGCACTGGTTCTCGCCAGGGTGCTGGAAAAGTTCATGGACACCTTCAGGCGGAGGCTCATCGCCTCTGGAGTGTCCAAAGGGGATACGGCAAGCGAAACCGCCAAGCGTACGGAAACCATTGTCAGGCTCATCAGGCAGGCATCACTCATCGTCCTGTGGAGCATGGTGGTGCTGGTTCTGCTCAAGGAGGTGGGGGTGGAGATAGCTCCTATTCTCGCCGGTGCCGGCATCGTGGGCCTGGCGGTCGGTTTCGGCGCGCAGAATCTGGTAAGGGATGTCATATCAGGTTTTTTCTTCATTCTGGAGGACCAGGTCCGGGTGGGAGACGTAGTGGTGGTGAACGGAACAAGCGGGCTCGTCGAGGAGATCAATTTCCGGACGATCATTCTTCGGGATCAGTCCGGGGTCGTTCATATTTTCCCCCACGGCACCGTGACTACTCTGAGCAATATGACCAAGGACTGGTCGGCGTATCTGTTCGATCTGGGAGTCGCCTATAAGGAAAATACGGACAGAGTGGTGCAGGTAATCGAGCAGGTGGGGAAAGAAATGATACAGGACCCGAAATTCGGGCCCCTCATGCTCGAAGCACCGGAAATTTTCGGAGTAAACCAGTTTGCTGATTCTGCGGTGATAATCAAAGGGCGCATCAGGACAAAGCCGAGCCAGCAGTGGGTAGTGGGACGCGAGTTCAACCGCCGGATCAAGTACGCCTTTGAAGCGGCCGGAATCGAGATCCCCTTTCCCCATCGCACTGTCTACTTCGGAGAAGCGAGCAAGCCTTTCGATCTCAGGGTCACCGAGGCGCTCGCCAAAGCCTCAGCCCCAGAAGAGGGAAAAGAGTAGGGACAGAATACCGCCGGGCCTCCCGGCGGGATTCTCCGGCTGCAGTGAGAAAGAGGGGAAGAGAATGCCCCTCCCCCATCTTTCGTTACCGGCTGTTTGCGGGTTGCTGCCTCAGATGGTCTTGGCGAGCTGGAGGATCTGAAACGGAAGCACGATGCCGAGCTTTTTGGATGCATCGAGGTCAACAATGATGTTCAGACTCTCCTGGCGGATCACGGGGATGTCCCCGGGCGCCTTCTTGTCTATCGGGATGCATGCGATCTGGTCCGAGGTCAGGCCGCCGATAACATGGAAGTCCGGAGCGATATACTGCGAGATGCGGATCACGTCTGAGGGGTCCATATAAATCGTCACCCCGGTGAAGCCCTGACCGGCCTTGGTTTTCGACGCGCAGCCCACCAGCTCGGGGATAGCAACGCCGCTGAATACGAGCGGTATTCCCGCCTTGATAATCCTATCCTTTGAATGCTGTGTTGCAGGGGTCTCGAACGTGACGACCAGATCCGGTTTCCGTGAAACGATTTCTCCTGCCGCATTCTTGATTTTCATGAGGATCTTGACCTTTTTCCAGAGGCCGGCCTCTGCGTCGGCATCGATGACGGTCCTTCTGACAAGGAGGTTTTTTCCCTCACAAGTCCGTGTTTTTCAAGACCCTTGACCGTGCTCTGGCAGAGCTGGTCGAACGAGAGCAGATTTCCCACCTGGAGGATTTCCACCGAGTAGACGGTTTCAGCCCGGCAGGGGATGGCAGGAAGGATCAGAAAGAGCACACCAAACAGAACCTGTTTCATCATGTACCTCCCCGATGTTGTGTTGGATTTTTCCTGTTTCTATCAGCTGTCGAATCGGAGCCCTTGAAGAAAGGGGAGGTCCCGCGGAAAAGAAATGAGCCGGTCCCGGACAGGACGCCCGGGACCCTTGTTTCCTCTGTTTGATCAGCCGGCGAGGTCCTTTTTCATCTCCTCGAACTCCGCCTTTGTGATCTCCCCCCTGGCATAGCGTTTTTTCACGATGTCCAAGGGTGTCTCAGCGCCGGCTTCACGGGGAGGGGAAGGCTGTTTCGTGCTCCTGATCAAGAGATATATCAACAGCGCCGCGAGGAGAATGATGACGATCCACATGAGGGCTCCTCCGAACCAGGGGCCCATCATACACCACCCGTCGCCGTAATATCTCTGGGCCGTTGCAGCCGTTGGTAACACAAGCACGAGAAGAGCCGCAAGCCAGGGCGTCATGGCAGGATACGCTTTTCTCATTCATGTCTCCTTCCGCCCGCCGGCCTTTTTCCTGTGCCGTCTTGCTGCGCTTGATCAGAGCCGGAGGGCCCGAGATCTCCGACAGGCGGGACACCGGTAGGTGAATACCGCCGACTGTCGAAAGAACATGCTTCTGAGGTAGTGCCAGGGGCTGAAGAAATCAAGCTTTCAGCACACCGTGCCGGCGGCGCCGTGCACAGGATACGGCAGGAGGCGGGCGGAGCTGTGAGAGAGCCGGGGCCGGTTCAGCCCTCTTTCGAGAGAGAGCCGTCGAGCCTGTCTGCTACCGGCTCCTTGCATGCCCTGCAGCGCTGGGCTCCCCGAAAGAGCGGCTCTGAGCAGGAAGGGCAGTGATAGCGTTCACACTCAGACCGGGCCCATTCGACGCTGCCCTCGTCATCCCCGTGCTCCTTCACCTTCTCCCGCCAGATGGGGATAGCCCGCTTCATCACCCTTCTCCCTGTAGACAAGCCGAAGTTCTCGATCATGTTGCACGGCCACTCACTGCACTGATGGCAGGAGTAGAATCCCTTCGATCTCACGCAGTCACGGATTGTGCAGAGCCTGCAGAAGGCATAGAGCATCTTCGGAGGGTCCGGCTGCATGCAACCGAGGCATCTCGTTTCCTCGGGGTCGGTTCCATACAGTCTGGCCATAACGTTTCTGAATTTTTCATTGCCGTCTCTGGTAGCGATGTACACGCCGCAGGCACCGCAGTACAGACCGCAGGGCGCCATCAGGTCCCTGTTCCGGAGTTCCTCTTCCTTCCATCCTTTCATGGCGGTCTCCCCCCTTTGTATGGCCTTCCGCGCCGCAGGCGGCTGACTCCTGA
>DCDF01000268.1 GCA_002316295.1 Syntrophaceae bacterium UBA1062
CCATGATTCTGCTGTCTTCAGGCAACTACTGAACGAAACGGACCTGCCCGGCAGACTGAGAGAAAAATCAGAGGACAGTCGTTCCCAGGATCACCCTCCAATACAAACTCAGCAAACTCCCCGTATCGAAAATACTTTGTTTCCCGTCTTTTTGTCAAGTGATTTGTATGGTTGTATTACAACATTATCAATTCACTCCTGCATCAGAGGCCATGAAAGTTCCAGGGTAATCCGATATCATGAATGATCGAGTCACAGCGGATGGCGAGCCATAGCTTGAGGAAGTGCAGCATTCTCACCCGATCAAGGAAACCGCCCGATATGTCGATCCAGTAGCTGCCAGTTGTCATTGGCGAAAACTGTGGTATAGGGATGGGCACATGAAGGTCCTCATGGTCACGACATCGTACCCCGATTACGAGGGATCCAACCGGGGGATATTCATCCGCAGACTCTGCAGGGAGCTAGTGAACCAGGGAGTGGAGGTGGTCGTTCTCACCCCGAGGATCTTTTCGCAGAGCCCGCTCTTCGAGATGGAATCCGGCATACAGGTCCACCGGTTCCGGTTTCCCAGCGGTAACACACCTCTCAATCAACGTGAAGGAATTCCCTTTCTCGCTATGTGTGTGTACATGCTCACCGGTCTTTTCACTGCCTTGCATCTCATCAGAAGGGAAAAACCGGACGTCATCCACGGAAACTGGATCGTGCCCGCAGGGCTGATTGCGGCTGTTGCAGGCACCCTCACCAGGACCCCGGTCATCAATACCGCACGGGGAATGGACGTGCGGATGAGCGAAAAAGGCCCGGTCAAGGTGCTCTTCGACCTGGCAGTGAAGCTCTCGGACAAGGTGACTGTGGTATCGGAGGCCATGAGGAATCGGGAATGCCTTTCGGGGGCGGAGGTCATTTCATCCGGGGTAAACGAGGCATTCTTCAGGATCATTCCCGACCGCGGCAGCCTGAACATTCTCCACACCAGAAGCCTGGAAAAGGTATACGATGCTGAAACCCTGATCCGGGCGGTTCCTCTGGTCGTGCAGAAAATACCTAGAGCACACTTCATCATAGCGGGATCAGGGTCTCATGAATCCTCGTTGAAAGATCTGGCAGAGCGGCTGGGAGCGGCCGGGCACGTGCAGTTTGCGGGGCCTGTCGACCATAACTCAATAGCAAAAATCATGGAAAGCGCGTCTGTATATGTTTCCGCCGCCGTTGCCGACGGCACCTCGATCGCCCTGATGGAGGCCATGGCGGCCGGACTGATTCCCGTGGTCAGCGATATCGAGGCAAACAGATCGCTGGTCACGCATGGAAGGGATGGGTACCTGTTCAGGCCGGGGAATGAGCATGATCTCGCGGACAAAATCCATATGGCGCTCTCCACGGGTATATCCTTCCAAATCTTGGACAAAAAGAGGCGTGATATCAAGGACATGATCTGCTGGAACTCGGTTGCCAAGCGGTTTATGAGCAGCTATAATCAACTTGTCGGTAACAACGGCGAATGATGCATTAAAGCTCCCTCTATGCAGAGGCGATGATTATGGTAGCCGCTTTGATGAGAATGGAGCGCCATATCCGGCCAACCCCCTCCACTCCGGGTTCACCCGGGAGGGCGGAGCTGTACCGGCTGCATGACATATGAAGCTAAACACAATAGACTCAGCTGAGGTATAATGACGAATAAAAAAACTGTTGCAGTATATACCCCCGAGTCCCGCTTCCGCAGCCCGTGGGTACTGCTCAAAGAAATGGGGACCGGCATCATATATGGACGAGAGCTGGCGTGGAGACTTGCTGTGCGCGACATCAGCGCACAATACCGGCAAACAGCCCTGGGTCTTATCTGGGCGCTGATCCTTCCTATAGCCAATACCCTTGTATGGATATTTCTCAACGGGAGCGGCATAGTTTCCGTGGGCAAGACAGAGCTGCCCTACCCTGTGTATGTTCTGACTGGGACCATGCTCTGGGCGATCTTCATGGATGCCCTGAACGCCCCCCTGCAGGATACCATGGCTTCCAAGTCCATACTCACAAAAATCAACTTCCCAAGGGAAGCGATCATCCTCGCAGGGATTTATAAGACATTGTTCAATGGATCGATCAAGATCGCGATCATGGTTCTTGCCCTGCTTGTCCTGGGTATATATCCAGACTGGCGATTGGCACTCTTCCCCCTTGGCGTTCTGTCGCTCATAATGGCCGGTACGACTCTCGGACTGGTCCTGGCACCTATCGGGCTTCTCTACACCGATATTGGCAAAGGCCTCCCCCTGGTCATGCAGTTTCTCATGTATGTGACTCCCGTCGTGTTTCCCATGCCGAGTCAGGGATGGATCTCGGTGCTGCTTAAACTGAATCCTCTCTCATCACTGATATTGACGACACGGGACTGGCTCACCGGATTCTCCACGGATTATCTGTCATTGTTTTTCTGGGCGAACGGCATCTTATTGGTGTTGCTGTTTGTAGTGCTGCTCGTCTACCGGTTGGTAATGCCAATTATTATTGAGCGGATGAGCACATGAGAAATTATTCGGACCATCCTACAGAACAGGTGATGAATCATGTCTGAGCCCCTCGTAAGGGTACAAAACGTATCGAAGAAGTTCTGCCGGGATCTGAAAAAGAGCCTCTGGTACGGCCTGATGGACATGATTGCCGAATTAACCGGAAGTACTGCGGCGCGAGAGCTACGCCCCAAAGAATTCTGGGCCGTGGACAATGTGAGCTTCGAGCTTGAAAAGGGTGAGTGTCTGGGCCTCGTCGGACCCAACGGTGCCGGCAAGAGCACCTTATTAAAGATGCTCAATGGAATCATCAAGCCGGACAGGGGACGCATCGAGATGCACGGGCGTGTAGGAGCTCTCATCGAGCTCGGCGCCGGCTTCAATCCCATACTTACCGGGCGGGAGAACATCTACATTAATGGTTCGGTCCTCGGACTCACGAAGCATGAAATCGACCGGAAGCTGGATGACATCATCGGATTCGCCGAGCTGCAGGATTTCATCGATACCCCTGTACAGAACTACAGCTCGGGCATGAGGGTTCGGCTTGGTTTTTCCATAGCAGCACAGATGGAACCGGATATACTGCTTGTCGATGAAGTCCTCGCTGTGGGAGACGTGGGATTTAGAATCAAATGTTATAACGAAATATATCGTATCATGGAAAATTCCGCGGTGATTTTTGTAAGTCATTCCATGCCCCAGCTGGGCAAGGTATGCACGTCCGGCATACTCATGGATAAAGGGCGGGCCATCATGCGGTCGGACAATATTTCTGAAGTGATAAACGGGTATTACAATCTGTTCGCGGGAGAGCAGAGAACGCAGGTGGGCAGCGGAAAAGTGAGGCTCATAGCGGTTCGATTCGGCAACAAAACCGACTGCATCACCTATCCGGATGCTCAGGCCATAGATCCGAATCATTACCACCACATAGATGCGAACAAACCCCTGACGATCGGCCTGACCTTCACCATGGATCAGGCCGTGGATTGTTATTCCATACTGCTATCTATATCCGATGTAGACCAGAAGCTGGTTTTGCAGATCCTCCCCCCTGAAAGGCCTTTAAAAAATCATCCGGGGGCACAGGAGGTTTTGGTTACAATCGATTCGCTGCTTCTGAATACAGGGAAGTATTCCCTCACGGTGCATTTCCTCAAGGACCAGAAAACAGACTGGGGGGAAATCCTCTTGAGTGTACGGAGCCTGCTCAAATTCTCCGTACAGAGAGACCGCTACATAGGCGCTGCACCCGTGCTTCATACTGCCCAATGGAATATCAGTGATGATCCCTCCTCGATTCGACATGAACAGGGGAATACCGGCCAGGTGATGGATCTTCCCTGAGGAATACCAGCCATCCCTCATGAACATCCTGATTTATACAACGAATTCAACATACACAGGCAGGAATGTCGGCGGCGCCGAGACATCCCTTCGTCTCATTGCCGAAGGGATGGCGAAAAAAGGACATTCCGTAGTGTACCTCACCCTCGACAAAACCCTTCCTTTCGGGTACAGGACAAAAAAAATAAACGGTGTTACCGTCATATTCCATTCATCCTTCAGGAGCCTGAAATCTCTGAAAGAATCAAGAGGCATTCATATCGACGAGATAGAAAACGACTGGCTTCGCACCCTCTTTTCCGAAATCATTATTATCCATGATATCCATCTCGTACATACATTTTATGAACTCGATGCACTCAAGCTGTTTATTGATATCCGCACCAGATTGAAGAGCTTTGTCATTGTCATGAGGATGGCCGGCCTCTACTGGTATGAGCATATTAGGAGAGACAGAGCCGCTCTTCATGACTACTCCATGGTGTTCGGCGCCATAGACAGCGTCAATTTCATCTCTGCAGGCCTTCAGGATCTCATGGCTATGAAGGAGCGCGAGCTTGGGTGCTGCTTCCGTTTCAGACACAGTTTTGTCGGCGATATCGGCGTGATCCCCGCAACAGGCAGGAGATGGGGCGGCTGGGCAGAAGAAAAGACTATGAGGATGATTACCGCTACACGGTTCAGCCCCTACTCGAAGAGACAGGATCTGATCGTTGAGGCTGCACGCCTCCTTCGAGGGAAAATCCCCTTCCATTTGAAGCTCATCGGCTCCGGTGCAACTACAGAGATGTTCCGGAGAAAAATCGCTTCATATGGCCTGGACGATTCAATCGAGATGGTTCCTTACCTCAAGCAGGACGAGCTCTGGAGCGAGATGCAGCATGCGCACCTGTTGTGCCATCCCTGTGATTACGAGGGATTAAGCAAAATCGTCATGGAGAGCATGTCCATGGGCTTGCCTGTTCTTTGCTCAAACGTTCTGGCGCCTTCTTCGTACATCGAAGACGGGGTAAATGGCTACCTCGTGGAGAACGCCCCTGAGCGATGGGCTGATAAGCTTGTCGAGCTCTATCACAAGAGAAACGAGTTCGCTGCCGTATCGGAAAACGCCAGGACCTTCGTCCACCAGCATTTCAATGCGGACATGAATATCGCTCTCTACGAGCGGACATTCTCGGATCTCGTCAATGGCGCCGGCCTACCCCGAACAGCCGGGCAGACCGAAACGGACGAACGGACCGGCCCTGAAGATGCTGAATCTTTCTGCAGGGTCTTCGGTATCACCCAGGGTGACCTTGCCATAAACCCGGGCTTCGTGCAGAATATGAGGTTTCTGAAGTTCATGAACAAGATCGCATGGAAAATGATCGAGCATAGAGAACGCGACCTCCGGGATCTGAAAGCCAGCTATGCCTACAGGATCGGTAACGGTATCGTTGAACCTGTACGCAGGCTCGTCAGATTTCTCAAGCAACTCAGATCGACCTCGGACATGTTTTGAAATCAACAACTGATTATTCCGAAAAATCCCCACGGGGGAGAAGCCTTGGGCAGAATCCCTTGACCCAACATTCTTGTCAGGGTCCGATCAGGTATATGTTGTCGCAGGTCTATACCGCAGGAAAGAATTCTGCTCACGGTTGCATTTTTTCTGCCTGGTGCTTGTGCCTCTGCTGATCACAATATGACACTCGATTACCGGACAGGGAAGCACAAAGGACATGAGCGATAAAGAAGAATACCGCATAAATAGTTGCACAGCTCAGAGAACCGGAAACCCGGGCCGCGTAGTCCTAGCCGTCCCTTCTCTGTGTGCCGGCGGAGCTGAGAGGATAATTTCCGAGATGGCCAACTGGTGGGCGGTACATGAGCGGGAGGTTGCCGTCCTCACCCTGAACAGCACATGCGCCGACCACTATCCCCTGCATCCCGGCGTTCAGAGGATCCGCTTCGACTGGAGCATACCCCGCACCCGGGTTCATATACCCGTACAGTACGTCAGACAGCAGATCATGATTCGCCGTGCAGTGCTCGATTACAATCCCGGCGTGGTGATCAGTTTTATCGACAGAACGAACATCCGCATGCTGCTTGCACTTGCCGGTAGCGGAATCCCGGTCATCGTCTCGGAACGCATTGATCCGAGATATCACGACATTGGCTGCTACTGGTCATTTGTCAGACGGATGCTCTATCCGTTTTCCCAGGCCCTGGTTGTCCAGACAGATCCAGTAGCTGCATGGGCCTATAGAGTAATATCTCTCAGCAGGGTAAGGGTGATACCGAACTTTGTGCGCGAGATGCATGTGCAGGGGATAATGCCGGAAGAAAGAGAGCCGGTCATCCTTGCCGTGGGCCGCCTTGACAAACAGAAAGGGCACGACCTTTTGATCCGGGCCTTTGCCCGTGCAGACGCAAAACAGAAAGGCTGGCGCCTGGTGATCTTGGGAGAGGGTC
>DCDF01000201.1 GCA_002316295.1 Syntrophaceae bacterium UBA1062
CACTTCGAGGCGGACCTCACCTACTGCAAGGGGTGCGGAATCTGCGCAAAGGAATGCCCGGTGGGCTGCATCACCATGATCAGTGAGGAGGGATGACAATGGCCACCCAGAGAAAAGGAATCGAAGTATCGATCGCAATGGCGGATGCGGTGGCGCAGGCCAATGTCGATGTCATTGCCGCCTATCCCATCACCCCGCAGACCCATATCGTCGAGCATCTCTCGGAGATCGTGGCGAACGGCGAGCTCGACGCCGAGTATGTGCCGGTCGAGAGCGAGCACTCCGCAATGAGCGTGTGCTGCGGCTCCTCGGCGGTCGGCGCCAGGACCTTCACCTCCACGAGCTCGCAGGGCCTTGCGCTCATGGCCGAGATCTTCTACATCGCGGCCTCCATGAGGCTTCCCATGGTCATGGCCCTTGCCAACCGGTCGCTGTCCGGCCCGCTGTCCATCTGGAACGACCACACAGACACCATGATGGTAAGGGACGCCGGGTGGATCCATATCTTCGTGGAGAACGGGCAGGAGTGCTATGACAACGTGTTCTGCGGGTTCAGGATTTCCGAGGACCCGGACATCATGCTTCCGCTCGCCATCAATCTCGACGGGTTCATCCTGACGCACATGATCGAGCCGGTCATCTACGAGGACAACGAAACCATCCGGAAATATCTCCCGGACGTAAGGATGAAAAACGCCCTCCATCCGGACAATCCGGTGTCCATGGGCTGCTTCGCCATGCCCGAGATATACACCGAGGCCCAGATGAGCAGGGAGCACGGGGTGCGGAACTCCTACCCCACGATCGTCAAGGCATGGCAGGAGTGGGGGGATCTCACCGGAAGATACTACAAGCCCGTTGAGACGTACCGTGCGGACGACGCGGACTACTGCATCGTGACCATGGGCTCCTACGGCGAGACGGCCATGGAGGTGGTGGATGCGCTGCGGGAAGAGGGCGAGAAGGTGGGGGTCGTCAAGATCCGCCTGTGGAGACCGTTCCCCTTCGATGATTTCCGGAAGGCCGTCCTGGGCAAGAAATCTCTCATCGTCATCGACCGCGCCATCAGCTTCGGCGGCCCCGGCGGCCCCGTTGCAACCGAGCTGCGCTCGGCCCTGTACGGGAAGCCCGGCGCTCCAACGATCGTGAACTACGTGGCCGGCCTGGCAGGGAGGGACGTATCCCGCAACGACTTCAAAAACATCATCCTTGAAGGAAAGGCCAAGGCCGAAAAGGGAGAGACGGACGGCTTCACCCTGTACGGCCTGAGGGGATAAGGAGCTTGACTATGGATAAATTCTCGGTGTTTTCTTCGAGACTCGTCGATAAATCGGAAAATTTCACCTCCGGCCACCGGGCCTGCCAGGGGTGCGCAGAGGCCCTTGCGGTACGCCATGTCATGAAGGCCCTGGGCCGGGACACCATTGTCGCGATGGCGACCGGATGCATGGAGATCATCTCCTCGCCGCTGCCGCTGACTTCCTGGAAGGTGCCCTGGATTCACAACGCATTCGAGAACCCGTCCGCTGTGATTTCCGGGTGCGAGTCAGGCATGAAGGCCATGATGAGAAAAGGCAAGATCCCGCAGAAAAAGATCAACTTCGTGGCCATGGGCGGCGACGGCGCGACGGCGGACATCGGCATGGGCCCGCTTTCAGGAGCGCTGGAACGCGGGCACGACATGGTCTATGTCTGCTACGACAACGAGGCCTATATGAACACGGGCATCCAGCGTTCCAGCTCCACCCCCTACGGCGCAAGCACCACCACGTCGCCCGCCGGGAAGGTGAGCATCGGCCAGCACACCCAGAAGAAGAACATGGCTCAGATCGCGGTCGCTCACAATATCCCGTATGTGGCCACGGCATGCTCGAGCTTCCCCTTCGATCTCATGGACAAGGTGAGAAGGGCCGCCGAGACCCCGGGGCCGGCGTACGTCCATGTTCTTTCCGTATGCCCGACCGGGTGGAGGATCCCCACCCAGGATGCCATCAAATACGGCAGGCTGGCCGTGGATTCCTGTGTCTTCCCGCTCTACGAGGTGATCAACGGCAAGTACAGGCTCTCCTACAAACCGTACAAAAAGCTTCCCTTGAACGAGTACCTGAAAGGGCAGGGGAGGTTCAGGCATCTGACGGACAAGGAGATCCAGCTGATCCAGCAGAAGGTGGACAGGGACTACGAAAGAATTTTGAGACTGTGCGAAGAGGAAGAGTAATATGAACATTGATATCAGGAAAATCGATGAAATAATCAATAGCTACGAAAAGTCCGAGGAATCGCTGCTCGCCATTCTCCAGGATTTTCAGCACACGTTCCGCTACGTTCCCGAAGAGGGAATGAAGAGGGTCAGCGAGGTCCTGGGCATCCCCGAAAGCAAGATCTACGGGGTCGGGACCTTCTACAAGGCCCTCTCCCTGGTGCCGGTTGGCAGACACACCTGCAAGGTCTGCACAGGAACCGCCTGTCATCTGAAAGGCGCGCACACCCTGACCGACATCATCAGCAGGGAGCTGGACGTGGAGCCCGGAGGAACGACCAAGGACGGCAAATTCACCCTGCAGACGGTAAATTGTGTCGGCGCGTGCGCGCTGGCTCCGGTTGTCATGGTCGATGACGGGGATTACTACGAGGGGTCTTCTCCCCAGGACGTCCTGAAGAAGCTCAGGGAGTACAAATAAGGGTCGGGGAGGGTGATGACCATGGAGCATATGAAACTTCAATCGGCTGACGAGCTCAAGCAGTACAGAGAGAAGATTCTCGAGTCCCGGAAAAACGAGTATCCCGTTATCCACGTGTGCGGCGGGACACCGTGTCTTGCAAAAGGAAGCCGGAAGGTCGCCGAGGCCTTCAAAAAAGAGATCGAGTCGCAGGGCGTCTCGTGCAAGGTCGAGCTGAAGCACAAGGTGACCGGGTGCCAGGGATTCTGCAGCAAGGGGCCGGTGGTGTCGTTCGGCAACGGCACCGTCTACCTGGAAGTCAAACCGGAGCATGTGCCCGAGATTGTCGAGAAGACAGTGAAAAACGGCCAGGTGATCGAATCTCTGGGATATAAAGACCCCCAGACGAAAAAGCGGTCCGCCTCCTTTGACGGCATTCCCTTCTATTCTCATCAGAAGGGGCTCATCCTCGAGGACCTGCGTGAAATAGACCCGATGGAAATCGACGACTATATCGCCAGGGGAGGATATGCATCGCTGGCGAAGGCCTTTGCCATGGACCCGGAGAAGATCATCGACCTGATCGAAGAGTCCGGCCTGAGAGGCCGCGGAGGCGGCGGATTCCCCGCCGGCACGAAGTGGAGATCGTGCCGGGCTATCGACTCCGAAACCCGCTACGTGCTCTGCAACGGCGACGAGGGAGATCCTGGGGCCTTCATGGACCGGTCGATCATGGAGGGCAACCCGCATGCCGTGATCGAGGGAATGATCGTGGGCGCATGGGCTGTCGGGGCTCACCGCGGGTACGCCTATATCAGAGACGAATACCCGCTGGCCGTCAAGGTCATGAGAAAGGCCGTGGAGGATGCGACGGCGCTCGGCCTTCTGGGAAAGAACATTCTCGGCACCGGCTTCGACTTCGACATCAAGATCACACGCGGTGGCGGCGCCTTCGTGTGCGGCGAGTCTTCGGCGCTGATGAGATCCATCGAGGGCAAGGTGGGAGAGCCGAGGGCCAAGTACATCCGGTCGGTTGAAAAGGGGCTCTACGACCTGCCGACGGTTCTGAACAACGTCGAGACCTGGACCAATGTGCCGCTGATCGTCTCGAACGGCGCCCAGTGGTACCGGCAGATCGGTACGAAAGGCTCACCGGGGACCAAGGTCTTTTCTCTCGCCGGCAAAGCGGTCAACACCGGGCTGATCGAGGTCCCCATGGGGATCACGATACGGGAGCTCGTGGAGAAGATCGGCGGCGGGGTCCGGGGCGGAAGGAAGTTCAAGGCGGTGCAGACGGGCGGACC
>DCDF01000204.1 GCA_002316295.1 Syntrophaceae bacterium UBA1062
GGCGGAAAGCCTGCCCAGCCGATCGGGATCCACCCCCAGCAGCCGGGCCATCACATCGAGGAACCGGCCTGTGCCCGCGGCACACTTGTCGTTGGTGATGAACTTCACCACCGAGCCCCTGTCGTCGAGGCGTATGGCTTTGCAGTCCTGCCCCCCGATGTCGATGACGGTCCGCACCGTGGGCATGAGATGCCTCGCGCCTTTTGCATGGCAGGCGATCTCTGAAAACACCCTGTCCACGAATGGGATCTTTTCCCGCCCGTAGCCGGTGCCCACGCAGCAGCTCAGCTCGTCCATTCCGATCCCGGCATCCGCAAGGGCCCTGTCCATGACCTTCCTGGCCGATTCATCGGGCCTGAACGATGAGCGCATCACCGCCTGTGAAAGAATATTCCTGTTGTTCAGGATCACCGCCTTCGAGGTGAGCGACCCGATGTCGCATCCGGCCACGATCATATTCCGATCCTCCTTAAGTTCATGAATTCCTGCAGCTTGTCGGTCACCGTGCTCCAGGACGCCACCCGGTCGTCGAACGCGTCGGCAAAGAGGATCACGGCGGGCACGCCTTCGCGCTCCAGGTCCCGGACGAGCAGCTTGTTCATGCCCCAGCTGTTCCTGCACCCCATGCTCCCGATGTAGGCGACGAAATCCGGCCTGAGGAGTCTGATCGTGCCCAGGAGATCATCGAGCCACATGCCGGGAGCATCGTACGGGCCCCTGATCTGTTTGACCATGGGCATGCGCGATACCTGAGCGGCAAGCGAATCGATCATGGTGTCTTTGTCCGATGTGTCGATGTGATATGCTTCGTCCTGTCTCTCCCGTGCATAGGGGGCGTCTCCGTGCCAGAAGGTGAAGAGGACGGAGCCCAGGTGGCTGATGTCCTGAGCGTCCATCCAGTCCCAGAAGCGGGCGTCTGTGGTGTAGTGATCGATGTAGCAGAAGAGCCCGCGAGCCCGCTCCTTTTTCGAGGTGGTTCCGGAAGCCCCTGACGCGGCGTTCGAACGGGCTGTCCTGAGCATGGAGCGCAGGAGCTCGGTGTAGATCGGTTTTCCGCTCATCATGAACCTGCCGCCGTAGAACATGAGGTCGTAGATTCCGGGCACGGGGGAAGGCTTGAGCCGCATGAGGTCGATGAGCTCCGAGGCGAGAGCGTCCTGGACCCTCACCTCTTCCAGGATGCCCCGGAGCATGGTCTCGTCGAGCGTAGTGCCGGTGTGCAGTTCGAGAAACGACACCAGCTCACGGAAATCATTTTTCTGATACTCTGCGGCGCGTGTGTCCGTGATAGTGGACGGGTAATTGAGCTGGAAAAACGGGATGTCCAGGTAAGCGGAAGCAAAGGCGAACGAGTTGGCGTTGGTGTCGCAGATGCCGGGCGAGTCGCAGATGATGAAGTCCGGCCGGACGGCCAGCCCAGCGAGATATGCCCCCAGGGCTCCCCGCTGGGCCGAGCAGGACGTCTCGGTGAACCCGGCCTCACAGCAGTAGTCCAGATACTCAGCAGTGCCCCGCTTGAGGACCATGGTGCCGAGCACGGTCCATGCCTCCAGCATGACCGGCGCCGTGTCGAAGGCGTAGAGCAAAGGCGTGGCCATGCAGAACGTGGTCATGGCAACCTTCCTGCCACACTCTATTGCTGTGATGCACAGGTCTGCATACCCGGTGATGAGATCGAGGAATATCCTCCCCGGTTCGCCGTGTTTGATGAAAGAGTCGAGGATGTCCCTGAAATGGGGCACGAGGGTCAGCAGACGGCTGTACTCCTTTTCCGTTCCGGCCGTGCTCAGCGACGCCTGGTGCAGGATGCTCCAGATCATCCAGTCATACGGGTATTCGCGTGTCTCTCTCCTCATGTGCCCGGCCCCTTCTACAGTGTCATGCTGATGGCTGCCCCCTCACGGATGCGCCGGATATAGAGAGCGCATCGCTCCTTGAGGACATTCATGTCTGTCTTGCGCTCGATGAAGGCCAGAGCCGGAATCGACGATTCCCGAAACAGGGTGAGCGCATCGATGGCCCGCTGCCGCTCCACAAGAACCCGGCTCGAATCCATGGCGATCGTTTTCAGAACATCTATGGCTATGTCTTCATTCTGCACAGCACACCTCCTGTGCCGGCGTCAGGCCGTGCGGCCCGCGCCGATCCTGCGCAAGGCAAGAAACTCCTGTATCCTGTCGATGACCGCCTCCCATGACTGCACCCTGTCGTCGAAGGCGTCCGCATACAGGATGAGCGTGGGCATGCCTTCACGCTCGAGGTCCCGGGCATAAGGCTTGACCATGCCCCAGGTGTTCCTGCACCCGATGGTACCGAAGTAGGCGACAAAGTCCGTCCTCAGGAGCCTGGTCATGGTCAGCGTGTCGTCGAGCCACATGTCCGGGGCGTCATAGGGGCCCCGGATGGACTTCACCATGGGCATCCGCGACACCTGCAGGGCCAGGGAGTCGATCATGTCGTCGAGATCGGCGTCTTTCACCCGGTACACGGAATCGGGCCGGTCTCCGCTGTATGGTGCGTTCTCCTGCCAGAACGTGCTCAGGATGCATCCCAGATGCGAGATGTCGTGCCTCTCCAGGAACGACCAGAACCTCAAATCCGTGGTGTAGTGATCGATGTAGGAAAAGAACCCGCGCGCGCGCTCCCTGCCGGAGAGTGTTCCGGCCCGGCCTTGCGCGGCGTTTTGCCTCACGGTCTTCAGCATGGACTCGAGCAGGGAAGTGAAATCTTCGGTGCCTCCCATGAGGAAGTTGCCGGAATACAGAAAGAGATTGAAGATGCCCGGCACGGGGGAGGGCACGATCCTCTGGAGCTCGTTGAACTCGGATATGAGCACGGACTGCTTGCGCATCTCCGCGATTACCTGCCTGAACCTTTCAATGTCGAGCGCCGTGCCGGTCTGCTCTTCCAGGAAAGCGACGAGCCCCCGGAAGTCTTGCCGGTGATAGTCTGTGGCGCGGCTGCCGGTGAGTGTCGAAGGGTAGTTCAGCTGGTAGAAGGGAATACCCAGGTAGGCGGAGGCGAACGAGTAGGAGTTGGCGTTGGTGTCGCAGATGCCTGGCGAATCGCAGATGATGAAGTCCGGCCGGACGGCCAGCCCCGCGAGATATGCCCCCAGGGCCCCCCGCTGGGAGGAGCAGGAAGTCTCGGTGAACCCGGCCTCGCAGCAGTAGTCCAGATACTCAGCTGTGCCCCGCTGGAGGATGAACGTCCCCATCACGGTCATGGGCTCGAGCACCACGGGCACCACGTCGAAGGCATAGAGCACAGGCGGTGCGAAGCAGAATGTGGTGAGAGCTGTCTTCTTCCCCTGCCTGGGAGCGTTGATGCAGTTTCTCAGGTATTTGGCCATGAGCTTTATGAGCAGCACTCCGGGCTCTCCCTGCCGGACGATCGCGTCGAGGGAATCCCGAAAGTTCGGGATGAACCTGAGCAGGGTCTCGTACTCCTTGCGTGAGCCGTCAAAGGCTGCGGCGGCGTTCTCGACGATAGTCCACATCATCCAGTCGTAGTTATATTCTCTTGTCTCTCTCTTCATGCAGCGTTCATTCTTCCTTTGTCAGGTGCACCGTTTCCGGACAACCGCACCGGCTGTATATCACTCACGAGATCCTCTCCATGAAGGCGTCGAGGCGCATTCTGATCCTGCCGGTCTCCACCAGCGGCCCGTACTCCCGCTCCATCCGCATGCAGGGTATGCCCCGGCGCTCCAGGTCGCGCTCGAAGATGCCGTTCTCCGATCCGTGGAGGTCACAGAACCGGATGTTCTGCAGGATCACACCGTCAACCCGGGCCTTTTTCGCCTTGTCGAGGATGTGGGAGAGCCGGTTGCGGTAGTAGCCGAACATGCGGGGGCAGAGGCTGTTGCTCAGATATCGACGGGAAAGGGCCGAAACGGGGTCGTCCTTTTCGTCCGTAAGGTCCGAGTATGACCGCGCCCCGAAGCACAAGGTGTCGGCCACCACTATCGCCCCGGAGTCTTCGATGAGGCGGATGAAGTCCAGATCATCGCTGGCACTGCCCACAAGCATGAGACGATTCTTTCCCTCTGCCCGTCCAGGGGCGCTCTCCAGGGACTTTACCAGTCCCTCGAGGATGGATGTGTATCGCTCCCGCGGCATTGAAGACCCCGCCAGAACCACCGCCAGCGCATCCTGGCCGGAGATACGCACCTCCGGACCGGACCTCAGCTCGTCGATGCGCTGGAGCAACCTGCGGGAGGAGTTATAGAGCCTGATAGACTTCCTTAGAGCGCTGTCCGTTATCTGAAGCCCGAAGTGCTCTTCGATGCTTCTGATGAGCTCTCTGATCTCCTGCTCGAACCAATCGAAGCTGTAGGATGCGGTCTTGTGCGGCACCCCGAAGTAGCGGAAGTACCCGGGCAGAATCCCGGCAATGTCCTCTTCGGCCTTTCGCCAGCACTCGTCGAGCCTTCGCATGGAGTCGCAGCCGTTGGTGATGATCACACCGTCGAGGAACCGGTACGACTCCTGGCCCGCGAGCTGGAGCACGCACTTGGGAAAGCTGCAGATAACCGGGCCGAAATACGTGTCTCCGATGGAGAGAGATGTGGTGCCGACCCCCCGGAGCCGGTACGGGAGCATGCCCGCAGCATGGATGATCTCTTCGGGCACAAAGGTGCACGGATATCCGATGACCGCCTTTCCCGCTTCCTTCCACTTCTTCAGGTAGGGGTTGGACAGGGTGGAGGCCGCCTCTTTCAGCTTCCCAATCATCTCTCACCTCCTGAAGCGTGCAGAGCCGTTCTAAGGCGGACGAGGGCCTCTTCCCGTCCTTCGCTTTCATACCCGCCGGCGGGCCCGATCATATCGCACAGACCGTTGACGAGCGCCGGAAGGGCCTCTGCAATGACAGGCCTGAAGGCGTTGAGCATCTCGGGCACGATCCACTCGAGTGCGCGCCTGATCTCGCCGGTATCGAGCGAATCGGCTATGCTGCGGGCTACAGCTCCGAAGAGGTCGGGGCTCGCCTCGTGCAGCCGGTTGATCAGCCGGAAGGACTCATTTGCGAGCTCGGCGACCTCGTAGGTGTCCAGGTCCGTCCCCGCCCGGCCCGCTGCCTTTGACAGGCTGTCCGTGTCGATGCCGCCCAGAGCCTTGAGCTTGTTTGAAGAAGCCTTTACCGATGCGTTCATCACCGCGCCCAGGGTGGAGATCAGGGCGAGGGCGAGGTCCGGGTTTGCCTCATAGGCATCGGCCAGGGCGCTTCCAATGGATTCGCGGTTCTCGGCAAGGGCGGTTCGGGCCTTGCCCAGGAGCACAGGATCGAGCTCGGCGGCCATACCTTTCAGAAAGTCCGTGAGATAAACCTGGAACAGGGGCCTTCCGGATCTGCCCAGCAGGAGGCTGCCGGTATGGAGCCTGCGCAAAAGCTCGAAGGCGGAGTTTGCAAGATCTCCCGCATTTTTTGCGTTGACCCCCTTGACGAGCGAGAGGGTCAGGTCGGCCAGGAGGTCGGGGCCGACATTCTTCTCGACCGGCCGCATGAGTTCGCGAAGGGCTCGGATTGACGTGTTCATTGCAGCCAGGAGTGCGGCAAGGATGCTTCCGACCTTTGCGGGATATTTCCAGAGATGCCGGTTGAACTCGTCAACGGTTCTCACCACGCACTCCTCCGAGCTCTCGATCATCTCGCAGACCTCTCCGAAGTCGGTCCCGTCTATGAAGGCCCCGATGGCCCGACCGCGTTTCGCGATATGGCGGGAGGGATCTGTGCGGTGGTCTTCATTGACTCCAGCCGACCATGCGGTGAGCAGCCTGCCGAGGTCAGAAGAGATTGCGGGCGAGTCCTTCTTTCCATCGGGGGAAATACCCCTTGTGAGCATCCAGCGCAAAGGCCGGGCGATCTGCTGTTTGACCCGTCCGCCGCGCGCCCATGTATCGATAAGGTTTTCCGCCACGGACAATGCGAACCGCCTCAGACGGGCGTTACGCAGCATGTCTCCGACGATCTTGGCTGCGAGCATTTCGGTGCGGTCCTGTTCATTCACGGCTTCCATTCCCGTCATCCTCCTTGCCGTTCAGAGATTCAGCGGCCTCGATGCCTGCTCTGGTCATATGCATGTCGAACACGGCCATGCACATGGACGTCAGGGTGTCGACCGCATCCCGCCGGGTGATCTTCCGCTCCATGACATAGCTGTGTCCCAGATGCATGGCCATGCCCACGACCGCAAAGGCCGTCGCCAGAGGCTTCAGTCCTTCGATGATACCGATCTCGAGCCATGTCTTCAGATCCTCCGCGAGGTCGAGAGCCATGCCGCTGTGGTAGTTCCAGACATCGCCGTCGAGTTCTTCGTCCACCCCGAAGCTTCCCCGCAGCAGGATGAGAAACTGCTGCCGATGGCTGTCGATGTAATCGAAGTACTCGGTGAACGTCTCGATCAGCTTTGTCCGGCGGTCACCGCTGTCCCAGATATTCAGGGGCTCTCTCAGCCTTTTCACCCGCATCCTCAAGTCCTCGAAGCTCTCCCGGGTAATCTGGTGGAAGAGGTCGCGCTTGTCCCTGAAGTAATTGTAAAAGGTGCCGGCGGACATGCCCACGGACCTGACGATGTCAATGACCTGGGTGTTGTGGTATCCGTGCCTGCTGAACAGCTCTTCAGCCGCTTCGATAATGGTCTCGCGGGTATAATGCCGCTTGATTTCCGAAAGTCTTGTCATGGCCGGACGCCGCTCCGAGGGCATGGGAAAGGTCTACCAATCTGCAGGCGGCAGGGTATCAAAGAGTTGTGTGATCCCGCCCCCTCTCCTGTGTCCCCACCCTTCAGGGGAGAGGAGGATGAGGAATCCCCGCTGCCTACAGCGGGGCAGCGTGCGTATGAAAAATCATTATCGGCCGCTGGAAACCAATGATACGGCATCTGTACCACGGGGAATCCCGGCCGGGCATGACTGACCGGCGTGGGACTATGAATACGGTCTCCGAGAATCAGCATCATGACGGTCGCTCCCTCCATCCCATTTTCTTTCTGACCATGCCGGTGAAGAGCCGCCACACCCAGGCAAGCAGATGCCGTTTCCGGTCGAGAAAAGGCCGGGCCAGGGTCTGCGCGGCGCTGGCCAACTCCGTTCTGTCGGTCCGTTCACAGACCTCTGACAGGAATGCGCCGAGCGCGCCCGGACGCTGCCGCTCGAGATCATTGACTGCCCGGGCAAGAATATTGATACCCTGTGAGCAGATTTGAGGGCCCTTTGCCAGGGCCGTGTCCAAAAGCTCTTTTCGCGCCTCGGGCGATGACTCCCAAAGCGAAGAGCCGAGGTCTTTCCACACCGCCTTGCATTCTTTGGCCGCCTCTGTATCGATATCGCGCGCCAGGCTTTCCAGGAAGGCGGCGAGAACCCCCGGTGCGTACTGGGCCTTGATCTGCCTGCCGAGCTCGTCCAGCGATCGCACGAGTACATTCAGGGCCGCGGGGATCGTGACGGCAAGGCCGAGGAACACCTCCGGGTCCTGGCTCATGACTGTCCTTATCGTGTTCCTGCCGTCCCTGTGCCCGACCGCCCTGAGGCTGGTGCGGAGAATGTCTTTGACAACGGGTGTTCTCAGCATCTCCTGCACGATGCCTCTCTGTCCGCCTGTCTGACGCTGAGTGGTCATGGCGTAGTCTCCTCTCTTCTTGTCTCCGGCTGTCCGATCGCGTCACGCAGGACCGGCGAGAGCTCGTCAGCAAGCCTCCTGGCGCCTGCAGAAGCACGGAGAAGGGACTCCCTGTCGATCCCGCTCATGAGCGAGCGGGCGAATTCCCGGAGCAGCTCGGGAGAGAACTGATCATGGATGAGTGTGATGAGCTCATCTGCGGCCTTGATGAGACAGTTGGCGACTGCCGGAAGCGCGCTGACGAGGGCCAGGGGCACCTCGAGGTCCCGGCCCATGAATGTTCGCACGAGCTTCCGGCTGTTTTCCGGGTCGATGTTCATCAGCAGGTCGCGGAGGCTGTCCTTGAACGCGGTGTCGGCCATGAGTCGGGCAAGGACCCGGCTTTTCATGTCAAGCAGGCCTCTGTCTGTGGGAATGTCCATACACTGCCTCCCTATACAGTTTCGCAGTTGAAGAAGTAGCGGGCGGACTCCATCTGGCAGAGCTGTTTGCCTCCCATCCACAGCTGGATGATCTTGATGTCGCGCCAGTGCTTCTCGATATCCCAGTCCCGGTCGGGTCCGTAGAGGCCCAGGACGTCCATGGCCTTTCCGAAATTCTCCACCGCCCTGTCGGAGATGAAGTCCTTGATATTGCGGATCTTGCCCACCAGCTCTTCGGATGTTAGCGGCAGGCCGTAGGGTTTGTTCCTCCGGTCTCCCATCATGGCGGCCTCGTGGCCCAGGATCCTGCAGATGTCTATGTCACCCGCAATCCGGCCGATGATCGCCGCCACGGCGTCGTTCTCCTTCAGAGGCCTGTTGCGATAGGTCCGGCTCGAGACGAATTCGTTCAAGCGCTCATACATGTTCATCATGGCGCCGGTCAGAAAGGCCGAGCTCGCCACCTGTCCGAATGGGATGAGCTGGTAGAACGCCTCTGCGTCACTTCCCGGACCGTGGGCGCGGTACCAGGCCGGCACTCGCACGTGGTCGAAAAAGATATCGCCGTTTTTGTCAGCTGCCATGCCCGCCTTTTCGTACGGGCCGCCCTGAGTGACGCCCTCGGCGCCGGCCGGGACGTAAATGAAGGCAAAGTCGTTGAGGTCGTCCGACCCGGGACGGGTGGTGCAGGGCACACCGAAGAGACTGGCCGCACCCCCTGAGTTTGTCGGCCAGAGCTTATGGCCGTTGATGACCCACTGATCGCCTTCCAGGCGGGCGGTGGTGCGAATGGTCCTGCCTCTGAGCAAGCCCATGTTCTCGATATCGGAGCCGCCCTGCGGCTCGGTCATGGCGTTTGCAGCGAAAACCGCCTTTTTCGTATTGCAGAACATGGGTGCGAACTCGGCTATGAGCCGCTCGTTCACGAAAGGCTCGACGAGAATGACCAGCAGGGGCCAGAAGGTGACGGCCAGCGCCACGGCCATGCCGGTATCGGCCCTTCCCAGCTCTTCGCAGAGCATGTAGGCGAACCTGAAAATATAGTCTGAACGTGTGATACCCCACCCCCCGTGCTCTGGAGGGAAAAGCGCCTTCTGGAGGCCGAGCTCGCCCATGAGCTTGTCGAATGCGGGCTCGATGATCGCATGGTCTTTCCAGTCCTCGTCATATTGCCTTCTGAAAGGCATGACCTCCTGCTCGATGTATCGCCTCAGCACAGACCTGAAATGCCTGTCCAGAGGAGATATGTATTCCATGGGCCGCGAAAAGTCGTCGAAACCGTTCATTCTCCTCTCTCCTTCAGATTTCCGAGCAGTTGTAGAAGAAGCGGGCGATGTCCATTTTCACGGGCGCCTCGGCCCCGGTGCCGCACATGATCGACTGGATGGTCTTGACATCGCGCCAGTGCTTTTCCGCATGCCATTCCCTGGCGTAGCCGGCAGACCCCATGAGCTCGAGCCCGCGGTTTATGGCCCGCATGATCCCCTGCTGGGCCTTTGCCCCGATCATTGCCGAGTAGGTGTACACCGCCTCCATGCCGGACGGCCCCGGATGATCCGTCAAAGGCATGATTCCGGCAAGATCGTGCAGGAGGAATCCGGCGCAGGCGATCTCCTCCGCCGTGTCGGCCAGGACCGATGCGCAGAGAGGGTTTTCCTTGAGCACGGTCCCGCCCTTGATGACCCGGCTGTCGCTCCAGTCGCTCACAATCTCGAAGAAGTTCAGCCCGGCTCCGAGGCTCACCCCGCCGAGCATGAGGTTGAGGCAGGCACTGAGATAGGAAACCGCGTCCTGGTCGAGGATGAGATGATCTTTCGGTATGGTCACCGCATCAAGAGAGATGTCGGCATTGGCAAGCGCATCGAGCCCAGCGGCTTTTACCCGCTCACTCCGGGCGATGCCGGGAGCGTCTACGGGAACCAGTGCGAGACATGGACTGCCATCGGAGTCGGCGCAGACGATCAGAAACCGGTCCGCTGCAAGCCCTGCCGCAAGAGGGCGGAGATCCTCGCCGGAGACGGTTGCGCTCTCGCCCGCTGCAGCGGCTCGGGCGAGAATCGAGCGTCCCTTGAACAGCGGGGTCTCTCTGCCGGCATGGCCGGGGCCGGTCAGGATGCAGCTGGCGGTCTTCATTTCGTCTTCGAGATACGATGACGCGAGCGAATCTGTGAGGCCGTTTCTTCCGTCGCAAAACCGTGTGACGACCGTGAAGAGGGCGCAGTTCATGGCCAGAAGGACTCCGGTCGAGCAGTCGGCCCTCCCGATCTCGGTAAGCACACGCAGGACATGCCTCATCCGGCCCGGTGTATGCCAGCCGAACCCTCCATGCTCCTCCGGGACCGCGAGCCTCTGCAGGCCCATGGCAAGGAAGAGGGTTTTTCTCTTTTCATCGAACCGGCTGGGGTAGTTCCGCCGGTATTCGAGCCGGTCTCCGATGACCTCCTTGTCCGCCCACCTCCGAACCAGCGTGACGACGCCTTGCGTCTCCTCGTCTATGCCTTTTTCGGGCATGAGGAAAAGACCCTCGAGATTCCCGATCATAGAACCTCCGTTTCAGAAACATAATCTGTTCTGTCCCGGTTGCGGTTCTACCCCCCTGCATCAACAAGACATGCTCGCGGAAGAGGGACCGGTGCGTCGGCTGAGCTGATGAAACCTTCCTCATATACTCAATATACCGCGGAGCGGTGGTTCAAATTACATATAATGAAACTTCATTACTGATAGATAATAATGATTACGGAAAGATTGTCAAGGGACTGGAAAGATATCCGGAATATGAAAAAATTCCATCATGGGAGCGGGAAGGCGGGGGCGATCCGTGAGGGGTCGGAGGTGTCCGGAATGACGGCAAGGCGGTCTGTTCGATCAACCGGCGGTCTTGCAAGGACGCGCCGAATGGGAAGGCCGGCAAACAGCCGCGGGCGCAGGCGCTACGGCCCGGAAGACTCACCGCGCCGCTTGATCCTGTGCAGCCACAAGCGCCTTGCGACCTTCTTCGGTCAGGTAGGACTCGAACATGGCGAGGATCATCTTGATGAGGTTGCCGATCACTTCCTCGCGGGAGTTGCGCTTATCGATCAGGTAGCTGTGGATCACCTGGATGGTCATTCCCACGCAGGCATGGCCGAAGAGCATGGGATCTATCCCCTCTATCACGCCTTCGCCCATCCACCGCTGGACATCCTCGCCGGCGTCTTCGGCGAAGCCGAGAAAGTAGTTCCAGATATTGCCGTCAAGCTCCTCGTCAACACCAAAACCGCCCCGCAGGAGCATAATGAACTGCTGGGGGTTATTGTCGATGTAGTCGAAGACGGTATTGAACATTTCCTGGAGGGTCTTGCTTCTCTCCTGCGGGCTCCAGATATCTACCGGCTCCCTCATCTTTTTCACGCTGACCCGGAGGCTCTCGAGGCTTTCCAGGGTGAGCTGCTCATAGAGGTCCTTCTTGTCGGTGAAATGGTTATAAAACGTTCCGGCGGACATGCCCACGGCCTTGACGATGTCCATGACCTGGGTGTTGTGGTAGCCGTACTTGCTGAAGAGATCGCAGGCGGCGGAGATGATCTTTTCTCTCGTCTCTTCTCTTCTTCTCTCCGACCCCTTGGCCATCCGTTTTCCTCTATTCATATTCATCACATCACCGTCAATAGATGAGCTCGATCAGCGTCAAAACATAAGCCCGCGGGCTGTTCTTGTCAAGGGAATACTCGGTCGAAGCCAGTGGCGGGAAGGGCGCGGAGGCACCGGCATGATGCGTATCTTCCGGGTTTCACGGCATCGGACGGATGCATGGACCGCGCGGCGGAAATGAGTGTTTCTCCGCTCTAGACTGCGGTGTGAAAGTGTGTTAGTGTCGCCCCAGCAATGGGTAAGATAAGCCAAAGTAATTCAACGCATAGGGGAGGAATCTATGAAAACCTTTAAAATTCTGTTGGCTTTCGTCGTGGCTTTCGGGCTGATCATCGGCATGGGTGCGTGCCAGAAGCAACAGCAGGAGCCACAGCCGGCTGCTCAGGAGCAGGCGGCTGATGAGCAGGCCGTCCCGGTAAGAACTCTTGTCGTGGCGACCGACGCCACCTGGCCGCCCATGGAAATGGTCGACCAGGACAAGAACATCGTCGGGTTCGACATCGACTTCCTCAACGCAGTGGCTCAGGAGGCCGGGTTCAATGTCGAGTTCAAGAACACCGCATGGGACGGCATCTTCGGGGGGCTGGACCTCGGCAATTATGACGCGGTTATCTCATCGGTGACCATCACCGACGAGCGCAAAAAAACCTATGATTTCTCCCTGCCCTATATCAATGCCGGACAGGTGCTCACCATCCCCGTGGGCGTGGAAGGCGTAACAACGCTCGCCGACATGAAAGGCAAGGCGGTGGGCGCTCAGATCGGGACCACCGGCGCCATGGAAGTAAAGAAAATCGAAGGTGTAGAGGCGAAGAACTACGACGAGATCGGGCTCGCCTTCGAAGATATGGCGGCCGGAAGAATTCAGGGCGTCGTGTGCGACACTCCTGTGGCGGCCGACTATGCGCTGCAGAGGGCGGAATATAAGGAAAAGTTCAAGATCGTGGGCGAGCCGTTCACCGAAGAGAGCTACGGCATCGTGGTGAAGAAGGGCAATCAGGAGCTTCTCGATCTGATCAACAAGGGTATCCAGGCCGTTCAGGCAAAAGGCATCGACAAAGAACTCGAAGACAAGTGGCTCCGCTAGCTGACGACAAGAAGCCGATAAAAGAAGCGAAGCATGTTACGATAGATGTCGGCGATGGCGCCGCCATCCCCAAACGGGAGGATGTGGGGCTCTTCACGGCGTGGAGGGTAGCCTTCTTCGGCGCCATTGCCATTATCGTCTATCTGGCAGTCTTCAGGCCGGACCCGTATCTGGCCATCATGAAGTTCGTGCCGGACGGCATCCTGGTCACGTTCGAGGTGACCGTGCTTTCCATCATCCTTGCACTGGTCATCGGGCTGTTCACAGGGCTTGGCCGGATAGCGAAAAACCCTCTGATCAACGGCATCGCGTCTTTGTATGTCGAAGTGATCAGGGGGATTCCGCTTCTGGTTCAGCTGTTCTACATATACTTCGCCCTGGGCCGCCTCATCCAGATGCCACCTCTGCCCTCGGCAGTGCTTGCGATGGGTATCTGTTACGGCGCCTACATGGGAGAGATCTTCCGCGCGGGCATCCAGTCCATACCGAAAGGACAGACCGAGGCGGCCCGCTCCCTGGGAATGACGCAGTCACAGTCCATGTATCACGTCATCCTTCCCCAGGCGTTCAAGACCATCCTTCCGCCGGTCGGCAACGAGTTCGTCGCTCTGCTCAAAGACTCGTCCCTGGTGTCCATCCTCGCAGTGGCGGACCTGCTGAGACGCGGCCGGGAGTTTGCGGCCGAGAGCTTCAACTATTTCGAGACCTATACCGTGGTCGCCCTGGTGTATCTCATCATCACCCTGTTCCTCTCCAAACTCATCAGCATCATGGAGGAAAAGATCAGTGCAGGATAATCAGCGCCGCAAGATGGTGGAGATGAAGGGGGTCGTCAAGTTCTTCGGGTCCTTGAGGGCATTGGACAGGGTGTCTCTGGACGTTTACGACGGGGAGAAGGTGGTTATCATCGGACCGTCCGGCTCCGGCAAGAGCACGCTCCTGCGCTCGATCAACAAGCTCGAAGAGATAGACGGCGGGTCCATAATCGTGGACGGCCACGAGATCACAGACCCCAAGACCAATATCAACAAGGTGCGCGAAGAGGTCGGCATGGTCTTTCAGCAGTTCAATGTCTTCCCGCACAAGACCGTGCTGGAAAATCTCACGCTGGCCCAGATCGTGGTGAGGAAACGCTCGCGGCACGATTCCGAGAAGATCGCGAAGGATCTGCTCGCAAAGGTAGGCATCCTGGAGAAGGCCAAAGAATATCCCACAAAACTCTCCGGAGGCCAGCAGCAGCGCGTGGCCATCGCCCGGGCCCTTGCCATGCAGCCCAAGCTCATGCTCTTCGACGAGCCCACATCCGCGCTTGATCCGGAGATGATCGGCGAGGTGCTCGATGTCATGGTAAAGCTCGCGAAGGAGGGCATCACCATGATCGTGGTGACCCACGAGATGGGATTCGCCCGCGAGGTCTCCGACCGCGTCATTTTCATGGACGAGGGGAGGATCCTGGAAGAAGGCTCGCCCGAGCACTTCTTCAAGAACCCGACTCATGATCGCGCCAAACAGTTCATGAGGCAGATTCTCTAGGGCGCAGCTTACGGCTGCACGTCCGGGTCGATCGCCCTGCCGCTTGTGTCTCCGCACAGGAGAACAGCGCCTGTAGACATAGGATCGTTCCCATGGTAAGCCATTGACAACCTGCGAGGTATGTGTCAAAAAGGCTTGCGATGCCAGCGTAGCTCAGTGGTAGAGCAGCTGATTCGTAATCAGCAGGTCCAG
>DCDF01000127.1 GCA_002316295.1 Syntrophaceae bacterium UBA1062
ATCTCATGATTCGGCGCTTACACAGAAATGCTTTTGCGGACAGAAACAAACCGCGTCAAACCCACTTGCATAATCCGGACTAACGCGCTATGGAAAAGGCTGGAGCGGGGAGATTCATTGATCTGATGGGAGGAAGCTGGATACGTTAAAAACCATGGGGAAGGCCGCGGAGACCCGCACAGGCCTCCAGCCTGCAGAACATACAGGAGAACCCATAACAGAGCAGGGCAACAGCACATGAGTCAATTTTTTGGAATGCTAGAGGGCTTTCGAGTCCAGGACTTCTTCGACATCCTCATCATATCCACCCTTATCTATGTCATCCTCATCTGGTTCAAGAATACGGCTTCGCGTTTCGTTTTCGCCGGGATAAGCCTGCTGGGCGTTGTTTACATTCTTGCCCGTGTCTTTCACCTCTACCTTACCTCGCTGGTGCTCCAGGGATTTTTCACCATCCTGCTCATCGCACTGGTGGTCATATTTCAGGAAGATATCAGAAGGTTCTTCGAGCGCCTCGCAACCTGGGGCACTCTCCGGAAATCACGCAAGGAAAACAAGGCTCGGAAGTTTCCGGTAGATGTGGATGTCATTATTGAAAGTGTTGCGGAATTCGCGACAAAAAAGGTCGGGGCCATTATCGTCCTGCAGGGCAGAGATCCTCTGGAACGGCACCTCAAGGGCGGCTATGATCTTGATGGAACGATCACCCAGCCTCTTTTGGCGAGCATTTTCGATCCGCATTCCATCGGGCATGACGGGGCGGTGGTCATCCAGGGCAACCGGGTCATAAAATTCGGATGCCATCTGCCGCTTTCTCACGACGCTGATAAATTCGGGAAGTACGGGCTCCGCCACACCGCGGCTCTGGGCCTCTCCGAACGGTGCGACGCCCTGTGCATCGTGGTATCGGAAGAGAGGGGGACCATCTCCGTCGTCCAGGACGGAAAGATGATGGTATCGCGCAAACCATCAGACTTGAGCCTGATCATCAAGACCTTTTACGAGAGGGAAGAGCTGAGCGGCAACACCACGCCCAACTCCCACTGGGTGAGAAGAAACACCCTGGAGAAAGCGGTGGCCGTCATGCTCGCCCTCGGGCTCTGGTTCGCGTTCGGCTATCAGAAAGAGTCTATACAGAGGGACTTCGTGGTCCCCATCGAGTACCGGAAGATTTCCCAGGAATGGGAGGTCGAGGAAAATCGTCACAAGGAGGTTACGGTTACGCTCATGGGGCCGATACAGGCCTTTAATCTTCTCGATCCTTCCACGCTCAAGATCTCTGTCGATCTGTCGAACCTGGTGGAAGGCAAACAGGAGATTCCCCTGGTAAGGGACATGGTCAGGATTCCCTCGAATCTTTCCCTGATGAGGATCAATCCTGACAGGATCAGGATATCCGCTTACCGCCTCTACACATATAACGCTCCCGTTCACGTCAATACCATCGGATCGCTGCGGAAAGGATATTCTCTCAAGCGGATAAGTTCGGTCCCCGAAACCATCTCCGTGCTGGCTCCAAACAGTGCGATCCGGAGAAAGGTCGCTATTCAGACCGAGACAGTGGACCTTTCACAGATCCAGGAAACAACCTCACTCGACATGAGGGTCGTTCTTCCCCAGGACGTGCGGTTCAAGACAGGGCAGATGCCTTGGGTGAAGGTGATGGTGGAAGTCGAAAAGAACGACGGCGAGAAAGAAACCTGATCCGGAAGCATCTGCTTTCTATGGACAATCAGTTGAAGTTGCGGCCGGGAATGATGCGTTTACTTCACTGCCGGGCCGTTGCGTCCCGAAGGAGCCGCAACTCATCCCCGGCAGCATCAGGATCGCCGCAACGAGAAATGTTATCCGTCTGTTGTCCCTCGGAGCAGGCTCTAGGCGGTGCGAGGCGGGCAGGCTTTTTCAGCTGATAAGATAGACGCTGTCGCCGACCCTGACCTTGTCTTTCACTTTGATGCCGATGAGATCCCCCGCATGGGCCTCGGTCACGTTTTTCTGGTCGATCTGCATGGAGTCGATCGTTTCCTGAAATCCGGTGGTAGCGCCTTCGATCGAGATCATATCGCCCACTTTCAGAGTATCACTCAACGATATGCCGGCCACGCTGATCTTGCTGAAATAGTGGGTAACCTTCCCGATCAACTTTTTTTCTTCGGCCATAGGTGTCCCTCCTATATAGCTGATATGTGCTATTATACGAGCTTACGGCATTGATCTACAAGGGGAAAAACGACGAATAGCCGTTTGAGCCCTCCATGTCCGGCATTGGGACGGTTCTGCGGTGAAAGGGGGCTGAGGATCGAAATCAGGGTTTCGACAGGGCCTCGAAGATCATGAGATGAGCAAAGGCCGCCACCACGAGGCCGTGGGTGATCGCATGCGTACTGATCATCCGGCACACGTCGTCTTTATCCACAAGCTCCACGACGATATCCTCGGTGGGGTCGAGACTCTGTGCTGAAGAAGGTACTGCATTGCGGGCAAGATAGGTGAAGCACCGGTTGCTCTGAATGGCCGGGTTGGGCTGCACTGTACCGATGTGGACGATGTCGTCGCTGTGGTAGCCGGTCTCTTCGATCATCTCCCTCAGCGCGGCCTCTCCTGGATCCAAATCTTCCTCGGAGATGAGCCCTCCCGGGATTTCGAGCGTCTCCCGCCTTGCGCCCAGACGGTACTGCCGGATCATGACAACTTTTCCCTCCGGGGTAAGGGGAATGATGTTCACCCAGTCGCCGAAGTCGAATACGGTGAAATCGCGGACAATGTCATTGGGGAGAAAATGATAGGTGTCTTCCCTGATCCGTACGATGCGGTTCTGGTATACGGTTTTTGAATCGAGAAAAACCCACTGTCGCTTCACCGGCCACCTCAAGGGGGGATTTTTTGATATGCCGCATATTATTACTCTGGGGTGGCTGTGAAGCAAGGGGTTATTTCGCCGTCTCATGTGCCGGAGGAAAACCGGTTTTTTGCGATGTCATGGCGGTTGCCAATGCGTGTCTGTATGTGATACATTTCAATAAGCGGGGAAAATGATGAAGTGCAAATACCTGGATGAAAAATGCTATGAATTCCACGAAGCAGATACCGCCCACAAGTGCTTTCTGTGCAGCGAAAATTCGAGGCGGCTGTTCGTTGTCCGGCAGGTCGCCAGCATGAAGATGGTTCATATGTGCGGAGAGTGCATGGTGAATAACTCCTCTGAGTATCTTCTCGACAACACCCGCCCCTGGGAAGGCGACAAGGGCGACAGCCGATGATATCCGCCTACAGATCGTAG
Source organism: Syntrophaceae bacterium UBA1062 (assembly GCA_002316295.1). Lineage (GTDB taxonomy): Bacteria > Desulfobacterota > Desulfomonilia > UBA1062 > UBA1062 > Phosphitivorax. Next base: position 3,281 of record DCDF01000127.1, read on the forward strand.
ACCCGCGGGAACTTCATGGTGAAGGTCGTTCCTTCTCCTTCCTTCGATGCCGCCTCGATTGTGGCGTTGTGCGCATCCATGATTTTTTTGCTGAAGGTGAGCCCCAACCCTGAGCCTTTCTGGCGCTCCTGCTTGCCGTGAACCCGGAAGAACGGCTCGAAAATAAACGGAAGCTTGTCCTGCGGAATGCCCTGGCCGGAGTCGGACACGCTCACGTAGACATAGTAGTCGTCACAATCAGAGCAGACGGTGATTGTGCCGCCGGGCGGGGTGTACTTTGTCGCATTTCCGATGATGTTGCTGAAGACCCTCAGCAGGCTCTCCTGATCGCCCATAATGACCGGCAGGTTGTCTTTGAGTCTGGACTCGAGAAAGATCTCTCGCCTCTGGCACAACGGATTCATTTCCTCCAGGCTTCTCATGATGAGCTCTGTCAGGTTGAGCGTGACCTTGGCCTCGGAAAAGGTCCCGTTTTCGATGCGGGAAATGTCGAGCCAGTGCTCGATAAGGTCCTGAAGGTTCTGTATGCGCTTTTCGCACCGGTGAATGATCTGCATGGCATCCGGTTTCAGCGAGCCTTCGGAGATCAGCTTCAGGGACTCGATATACTGCTGGATGGTCACCAGAGGTGATCGCATCTCGTGCGAGACAAAGGTGATGAAGTTCCTCTCCATGCGTGCCTTTTCCTCACGGAGACGCTCCGCCTCCACCTTGAGCAGCCTGTGCTCTATACCCCGCTTGGTGACCGCCCTGAGCTGATCCGGGGTGAATGGCTTGGGAAGATAGTCGTATGCACCCTTTTTCATGGCCTCCACCGCCGAGACAATGGATGCATATCCGGTGATCACGATCAGGACTATGTCGGGCATTTCCCGGGAAATGATCTCGATAATGTCCATGCCCGAGCAGTTGGGCATCTTGAGGTCGACAAAGACGACCCCGGGTTTGAGATCCCTGGCGAGCTTGATGCCCGCCAGCCCGTCGGAAGACGTTGTCACCGGGTATCCGGACTTCTCGAGGGCCTGCTTGCAACCATCAAGGATCGATTCCTCATCATCGATGATGAGGATATGAGTGCTGACACCGGGGTCGATCACCGGCTACTCCCTCAGCAGCATCCCCACATTCTTGAGCAGATCGTCCGCCTTGATGGGCTTGTGGAGGACCAGGTCGACGGTGGGAAGATCCTCGGGAGGCTCAAAGGACTGATACGGCCCCTGAAGATCCACGGCGCTGAGCATGATGAGCGGGATTTGCTTTCCGGAATCGGAGGTCCTGAGCTTGGATACGACGTTGAATCCCTCGCTCCAGGTCTCCATCATCATGTCGATAATGGCAAGGTTGGGATTCACGGACTTCGCCATTTCGACTCCGCTCCTGCCGTCTTCGGCCAGGAAAACTTCATACCCTCCTTTCTCAAGGATGAGCTTGGTCGCCATCAAGAAGTCTTTGTCGTCGTCGATGAGCAATATCTTTTTCTTCGTATCCATCGCCACTACCTCCTTGTTTGATCTGGCTGAGGGAAAGCAAGGTCAATGCCACTATGCAACTCCTTGATAAAATGAGTGATAAATGCGGACTTTGCATGACTTCTCCCTGCCCGAGGGGAAAAACACCCCGCCGGTGAGGAAGATAACCCCATGAGGCACGGCGAATTTCAAGGCTTCCGATGGGAGAAAAGGCTATTCGCTGTCTTTTGTTTCGATCCCGTAGTTCCGGATCTTTGTTCTGAGGGTTTTGCGGTCGATTCCGAGAAACCTGGCGGTCTTGTTGATCTGGTAGTTGAAGTGGCGCAAGGCCTTCTCGATGTGATCCTTTTCCACCTCCACCAGGGTCATTTTTCCCGAGAACGGGTCCACCACCGGCGCCTTCGCTCTGGTGTCCTGGCCGTAGTAGAGGATGTCGGAGAGGGTTACCTCTTCATGTTCACAGAGCACGCAGAGCCGTTCGATGGTATTCTTCAGCTCGCGGATGTTCCCGGGCCAGCTGTACGAGGTCAGCGACTTCACCACCTCGGGCGAGAGACACTGCGCCCGGCTGTTGTGCCGCACCCTGAACACGTCGAAGTAGTGATGGGCGATGGGGGCGATATCCGATCTGTGCTCCCGCAGGGGCCTGATATGGATGGGGACCACGGAGATCCGATAGAACAGATCTTCACGGAAAGCGCCGTTAAGCACCTCTTCCCGAAGGTCCTTATTGGTGGCGGTGATGAGCCGGACATCGACTTTTTCCGGCGTCGAGCTGCCGACACGGGGCACTTCCTGCTCCTGAATCGCGCGCAGGAGCTTGGCCTGGACATCGAGACTGATGTTGGATATCTCGTCGAGAAATAGTGTACCCTTGTCCGCTATCTGAAACCTTCCGTCACGGCTCTCGGTCGCCCCGCTGAACGCCCCCTTGAGGTGGCCGAAGAGCTCCGACTCCATGAGCGTGTGCACCAGAGACGAGCAGTCGACCGGGACGAAAGGTTTGTCCGCCCGTGAGCTCAGGCTGTGGATGGTGCGGGCTACGAGCTCCTTTCCCGTTCCGCTTTCTCCGGTGATGAGCACGGTGCTGTCCGTTTTCGCCACACGTTTGATCGTATCCTTGAGCTCTTGAACATAATCGCTCACGCCGATAATCATCGAGAGGACGTCGCCCCTGGGCCTCTCCTCTGCTCCTTCTGACAGGCATTCCTGAACCGCTGATTTGAGCTCGGAGGCGTTGAACGGCTTCGTAATGAAGTTCTGGGCTCCCAGTCTCATGGCCTCCACGGCGAGCTGTATGGTCCCGAACCCGGTGATGACGATGATCTTGGAGGATACAGGGTGCTCTTTCTTGAGTATCCTCAGGATCTCGAGCCCTTCGATCTTGGGCATGCGTATGTCGAGGAGGATCACGGCAAACATGCCGGTCTTGGCCAGCTCGAGGCCGGATGCCCCGTCCGCCGAGCACACCACCTCGTACCCCTGGCGGGAGAGAATCTGCTGACATCCGTCCCGTATGGATTCTTCATCGTCGATGATGAGAATGCGAAT
>DCDF01000214.1 GCA_002316295.1 Syntrophaceae bacterium UBA1062
TGATTCTGAACTCGTAGTTCCGTGGGGCCGCTTCCGGGTCCTTTCTCCGCTCGACATGATACTTCAGGAGCCGGGCGATGTCCTCCTCGGCCACATAACGCGTCCATGGCCTGCCTACGATCTCGTCCCGGGTGTAACCGGTCACCATCTCGAACTCCACATTGAGCATGGATATGGTGGTGTCCTCCTCGATGATGATGGTTGCCGTGCCGGTGTTCTCCAAGAAGGTGCGATAAAAGGCGTCCGACTGTCTCAGGGCCTCTTCCGCCTGGAGGCACCGCGACTGGCGGGTTTCGAGGTCCCTGATGCGTGACTTGAGCTCCCTGATCTCATCCCTCAGCCGCGCCTCTGTTTTGCGATCATCGCTCATGGCCCCTTCCTGCAGGAAAACATGTCAACACTGGATATAGTATCGTAGGACAAGAGAATCGTCCATGGGAAACATACATGCCCGGACAGAAACCGAAGGAAGGGGTCACATGAAATCGGCAAGAGGGTGGAAGCGGGTTCATCTTTCCTTTTCCCAATACATATCATGAGAGAACAGAGGGGGAAGAAGTCCGTTCTCCCGTGGCGGTGAAGGGAAGATCCGCATCGAAAAGGTGCGGCACACGAACGATCTGCCGCAGAAGCAGGTCCCATGACGCTTCACCGGCGAAGTCATGAAGAGGGAAGACACAATCAGGGGGAGGAGAGCAGGCTCCCCGCTGACTGTGCCGGGCATGGGCTTTTCGCTACGAGGCGAAACTCTCTGCAGCGATCTCCATGATGGAGAGATCTTCGCTCTTGATCGCCTTGATCGTGCCTTCGATCTCGGGGAGCACGTTCTTGATGAAGTATCTGGCGCCCTTGATCTTGCCGTCGTAGAAGGCCGCCTCTTTATTTTCTTTCACCAGCGCGCTCAACGCACCCCGATCGGCGATATCCACCCCTCTCTCCCCGCTCAAAGAAGAGAGCTTCTGCGATGCCACATCCGCCTGCCACAGGAGCATCCATGCCGATACCACCTTGCCCATCATCATGAGGAACGGGTAGGCGTTGCCCACCGGGATGAGGAATTTCCCCGCCTTTGCGCTCGATGCAAAGAAGAGGCTCATCTCGGCCAGTGAGTTGATCGCGGCCTGCACGTCATCACAGAGGTCTTTGACCTGCAGGTTCTCTCTGGCCTGCGCAATGGTCGAGTTCATCTCGCCGAGGAGGTGCATGAAATAAGTGCCTTTCTTCATGCCCAGCTTTCTTCCGATGAGGTCGAGGGCCTGGATGCCGTTGGTGCCCTCGTAGATGCTGGCGATCTTCTCGTCGCGCATGAACTGCTCGATCGGGTATTCGCTGCAATAGCCGTAACCCCCATAGCACTGCATCGCTGTTTCCGTAACCCTGAACCCGACATCAGTGCAGTACGCCTTGATAATGGGCGTAAGCACCTCGAAGATTCCCAGCCGCTTGTCTACCTCGGATTCGTCCTTCGTGTTCATCGCGATATCGCCGCACAGGGTGGCGTAGTACATCAGTGCGCGCATGCTGTCCACGTTGGACTTCATCCACAGAAGCATCCGGCGCACATCGGGATGCTCGATGATAGGCACCCGAGGGGCTTCGGGGTTCTTGAACTCCATGAGGGACGACCCCTGGAGCCGCTCCTTGGTATACTGCAACGCATGGAGATAAGCGATACTGGCACTCGTGACGCCCTGCAGGCCGGTGGCGACCCGGGCCTCGTTCATCATCTGGAACATGATCTTCATGCCTTCGCGCTCGTTGCCCAAAAGCTCGCCGTAGCACTCGCCGTTGTCGCCGAAGTTGATCACGCAGGTGGAGCTGCCGTGGATCCCCATTTTCTCTTCGATCTTGGCTATCTCGAAGTCGTTGCGCCTGCCCAGAGATCCGTCGCTGTTGACGAGATACTTGGGAACGATGAAGATGGATATGCCCTTGGTGCCGGCGGGGTCGCCTTCGATGCGGGCGAGCACAGGATGAATGATGTTTTCGGTGAGGTCCTGGTCGCCTCCGGTGATGAACATCTTGGTGCCCTTGATGCGGAATGTGCCGTCAGGCTGGCGGATTGCCCTGGTGCTCAGATTGCCGACATCGGTTCCGGCGTTCGGCTCGGTCAGGCACATCGTGCCGCCCCACTGGCCGCTGTTCATTTTCGGGAGATATTTCTGCTTCTGTTCTTCGGTGCCGTACACATGAATCAGATGCGCCGCGCCCTCGCCGAGGCCCGGGTAGGATGAAAAGGCGAAGTTGTGCATGAACCACTCGTGTGCAGCGATTCTCATGATGAACGGCAGGCCCTGGCCTCCGAATTCGGGCGGAGCGGACATGCAGTTCCAGCCGGCCTCGCAGAAAAGCTTGTAGGGTCGGTGGAAGCACTCCGGGACATGCACCTGTCCATCGACGAGCTTGCAGCCCTGCTTGTCCGACTCTTCCAGGGTAGGGAACACTTCCTCCACGGCGAATTTCTGCGCTTCATTCAGTATCATCTCGAACATATCCTGAGAGAACTCCGTGAATTTCGGAAAATCGCAGAGCTTCTGCGCCTGGAGCATTTCGAACAGGACGAATTTCTGATCCCTTTCATCGAGAATGAGATTAGCCATGATTACCTCCTCTTTTTTCAGATAATACTAGGGCGCCGGTGCAAGGGGTGGCGCCCGCCTGTGAACAAGCGGTGCTTCTGAAAAAGGTTCCTCAATTGTATGACAATATTACTCTAATGGAAATATTGGAACCATGAATAACACCTGTTGTCAAGCGGATTTCTTCTCGGACAGGGAGCTTCCTTCGCTCGGGGGAGATTCGTTTTGCTCAGGCCGATGCTCGAGTATGCGGGAAATGGCCTTGCGGCTCAAGAGCACGTCCCTTCGCAGGTAATTGATCTGGGAGGCGAGGAACCCGAAGGAGAGAATCTGCATGCCGCCCAGGATGAACAGAATCATCAGGGTGATCAGGGGCCTGTTGGGATTCAAGGCTTCAACAGAGTACAGGGCGATGATATAAATGCCGAAACCAAATCCGATCAGCGTGAGGATGAGGCCCAAAAACCCGAAGAGAAGGCTCGGCCTCTCAAAGACGGTAAAGACGATATGAGACAAGGCGGTCGCCCTGAAGGCGAACTTGGACGAGCCTTTTTTCCTCGATGTAAGGACCGCGGGGATTTCCTTCACCCGGTATCCCATTGCCATGGCCTTTGAGAGGATTTCCAGATGGATCTCCTTGCCGTCGGATTCGAGATCGAGGCTTTTGATCACCTCGTTGCGATAGCACCTGACAATGCAGGTGAGCGTATGGAGCTCGCCGGGTATGGCCAGCTGGAGTATCCTGTTTCCCAGGCGCGATATGAAGAGCCTGTCGCGCGGAACGCCTTCGGTCCTGCCCCCCTTCATGTAGGGGCTTGCGAGGACCATGTCGATGTCGTGCTCCTCGTCGAGGACACCGGCCATCTCGACGATATACCCGGGATCGTAGGAGAGATCCGCATCAATGGTGGCGATGTAGCGGCCCCGGGCCGACCGCAACCCGTACCGAAGGGCCTTGCCCCGGCCTCCGTTCCGCCCGTATGACACGACGCGCACGCGGGTATTGCTGTCGGCTATGGTGTTCAGGATAGAGAGAGTGTCGTCGCTGCTCCCGTCATTGACCGGGATGATCTCGTAGGTCCGGCCGGATTGTTCAATGGCGGCGGCGACCCGCCGGATCGTGTCGGAGGCGTTTTCACGCTCGTTGTACATGGGGATGATGACGCTGATATCCGGAGGCTGTGCCTCCGGCTGCCGGATTTCCCTGCCTTCCATCGAGTCCATCATAGTGAATAATTCGGAGATTGTATAGGATATCTTTATAACCCATCATAGCTGGGATCCGTGCAGTCATTATCATGCGGTCATACTCGCGGACCCTGCGGTGCGCCGCAAATGGAAAAAAGGATCTCCCTCATCCAAAGAGGAGATCCTTTTCACTGAGAGGCGGGAGTTAGGCAACCCTGAAGAAGGATCCTTGAAAAATCGGAATCTTCTCGGGTACACTCCTCTTGCAACCCGAATGCCATCGATGATGATCATATAATAAAGCGATAATACAAGATTAACTCAGAAGGTGTCTCTTGGAAACACCTCTGCCGGGGAAATTTTGTCGAACGGAAACGGAAATAAATTTCTCTTTTAAATAAGGCTGGTGCTGAAGTACCGCTCCGCCCTGTCCGGGAGCACCGTTGCTATGATTTTGTCGTTTCCGTATTTTCTGGCCATCTGAATGCAGGCCCACACGTTCGCTCCCGAAGAGGTTCCCACCAGAAGGCCGGCCCCGCGGGCCAGCATGCGCGACGTATCGACCGCGTCTTCGTCCGTCACCTCGATGACCTCATCGATGAGCGACGTATCGAGGACCGGAGGAATGAAACCGTCACCGATTCCCTCTATTTTGTGCAGCCCGGGCTCATGGCCCAGCAGGGCCGATACGTTCTTGGGCTCGACCGCCGCGATAATGGTGTCTCTGTTGCGCTCCTTGAGATACTTTCCCGCCCCTCCGAGGGTGCCGCCCGAACCGAGGCCGGAGACAAAGATGTCCACATGATGACGGAGCTGGCTCCAGATCTCCGGGCCTGTGGTCAAATAGTGGGCAAGTGGATTGTCCGAGTTCTCGAACTGCTGGGGGATATAGATGTCCGAGCGGTTCTTCTGGAGCTCTCTGACGGCGTTGATCGCGCCCTCTACGCTCTGTTTCGCAGGAGTGAGGATGAGCTCGGCCCCGAGCGCCTTGATGATCTTCTTGCGCTCCTCGCTCATGTTCTCAGGCATGGCGATGATCACCTTATGGCCCATCATGCCGCCGACGAGCGCGATGCCGATGCCGGTGTTGCCGGACGTCGGTTCGGCGATGGTGTCTCCGGGCTTGAGGCTCCCCCTCTTCGCCGCTTCTTCCAGCATGAACAGCGCAACCCGGTCTTTGATGCTCCCGCCCGGGTTGAGGTGCTCGGCCTTTGCAAAGATATTGGCTCCCAATACCGACTTGAGACACACAATGGGGGTATTCCCCACCTGGTCAAGGACATTCTTCGAAAACATGGGCATTCTCCCAGCGGCGTCGTTTTCCTCTCACGGCTGCGTGATGACAGGACTCTTTCAGCGGGATGATCGTTATCTCCCAGCATGTTCGCCACATTTTCAGATAGACAAGAGGCCGGAGCCTGTCAAGAGAGAAAAGACAACGGGCGGGAGTGCATTCGCAGAACGATCACGGCCCTTGAGAGCCTGACTCCCGGCCCCCATGTGCCTGAACAGCCTGGGGGGTGAAATCTCCATGAAAAAGGTCATGGAGCGGCCGGGAGGGGTCGGAAAGAAACAGCGGGAGGGAGTGCTCACTGAACCGATTTCTGGTACAGCCGCTCCCGGAATAGTTCGAGCCCCTGTTTGTCGAGACCGTATGCTCCGATCATCAGCCCCCCGTGGCCCTGGCCGTGGTAGTCAGTGCCTCCGGTGACGAGCAGGCCGTGCTCCCGGGCTATTTCGGCGAAAAGCCTCTTCAGCGCCCTGGTATGCTCGGGATAGGAGATCTCTATCCCTTGCAGGCCGCAGTCCACGAGCTCGCGTATGAAGCTCAGGAGCTCGGCCTTTGGAAGCTCCAGAGTGAACGGGTGGGCCAGCACCGGCACTCCCCCGTGATCGAGGATGGCCCGGATCGCCTCAGAAAAGCTCATCTTCTCCTTGTCGACATATGCGGGCCTGCCTTTTGCCAGGTAGCGCGAGAACGCATCTTCGAAATCTCTGACAAAGCCTTTTCGAATGAGCGCCTTCGCGATGTGCGGTCGCCCGATCTGGGCCGAGCCTGCAATTTCCTGGATATCGTCGAGTGAGACGTCAATACCCATCTGCCGCAGTTTCCCGACGATCCTGGGATAGCGGAGATCCCTGGCCTCCTGCAGGGGCCTCAGTACCTGCTCGAAGCCTTCGGGGTAGGAGGGAAAATATCCGAGGATATGGAGCGTACCGGGCTCAAAGACCGCGCTGATCTCCACGCCGGCGATGACCTCGATGCCAAGCCCGCGTGCGGCCTCGAGAGCTTCCACCGTCCCCGTCACGGTGTCATGGTCGGTGACGGCAACCGCATCGAGGCCGCTGTACAGCGCCTGGGAAACGATCTCTGCGGGGTCGAGGTCGCCGTCGGAGGCCCTGGTATGGACGTGGAGATCCGCCTTGATGTGCAAACCGCTACTCTTTTCCAGGGACCGAGGTTTCCAGCACCTGGGCTATCTTGTTCTTGAGCTCCGTCAGATCCGATGATTTGACCACGTATGCATCGGCTGCAATGGATTTGATGTCCACCTTGTAGCTCCCGTAAGCGCTGCAGAGGATGACCGGGAGATTGTAGTACTTGTTTCTGATCTCCTGCAGCACATCCAGACCGTTTGTCGAAACCATTTTTATATCGAGGACGACCACGTCGGGCTGCTCCCGTTCGATACGCGGCAGGATGTCTTTGCCGTCGGCTGCCAGCGCAACATCATACCCTTCCTCCTTCAGTTCTTCGGAATACAGCAGCCGTATATGCTTTTCATCGTCAACGATTAGTACCTTTGCCATGGGCTACTCCTTTTCGATTAGTTCCATCTGTCTATGATGTATGGCTTCGTCTGTTCGAAGACCAGACACATATCCTCCAGAAACTCCTCCGCCTGTTGTATGGACATTCCTTGGGTTTTATTGACAAAAGACAGTGTCATCCCGTAATACAGGGGGATCAGGACCTCGATCACCCGGGATCTTTCCAGGGTCTGTTTGTGGTAGGCCAGCGCGAAATCAAAAAGTATCTTGGCCCATACCGTGACCGGCATCTCGAAATGATCCAAGCTTAAGGATGCTATCTCCCGCACCTTCTGGAGATTCTCGAACGAAAAGATGGAACGGTAGATATCCCAGTTGGTATGAAATCCCTCCCGGAAGCGCTGGTAGAGCTTCTCCCTGTTTACGGCGACAGGAGGCGGCATCTCCACTTCTCCGAGCCCGAAACCGAATATGGCGGTCGGCTTGCTCCATTTCGTGGCCTTCCATTTGTCCCGGTATGCAACCATGAGATTGAACATGGTGCCGATTACCTGCTTGAACATGGGTCCGAGGTCCGCAGCAGGATCTTTGGGCTTGTGGACCTTCGGCCTTCCCATGAACGCCTGGCAGATGGGGACGCCCTCGTTCATGGCAATGGTGGTCATCCAGATATCGATGCCGAACTGGCTCACGTCTTCATCCCACAGGCCGCTTTTGAGGAATATGCCCGCCAGTGTCCCGGAAAAGCCGAAGTCTCCGCCGATAGGCTGCCTGACCCGCCTGCCGTAGAGACTCCTGGTCATCGGATAGGCGATATTGTTCGTAATGGTGCCGTCATACTTGTGCCGTACATACAGTGGCGCAACGAACCCGAAATCGTTGAACAGAGGCTCTCCGAGGTTCTTGATCCACCGGGGCGTGATGCTCTTGAGGTCGGCGTCCACGACCACGACCGCTTTTGCATTGAGCTCCAGCACCTTCCGGAACAGGTTCTTGAAGTTGTTTCCCTTGCCCTTGACCCCCTTCGGGGTCGAGAGATAGATTTTCGGTATTCCCCGGGTGTCCGTGTTCAGGAATACCTTCCCTGTTCCGTCGGTGCTGTTGTTGTCGCAGTTGATAATCACCGCATCCATATGATTGAAATGCTCCTGGAGGCCGAGGGCCGCCTGAGAAGTCGGGAAGCTGATGGTGGCGGCCTCGTTGTAGGAAGGGATTCCCACAACGATATCTGTATGCGTTATGTTCATCGGGTTATTTTCTAGGGCCTTCATACATTATTCTCCAAAGAATGATGGGATCATGATATTGTCTGCCATTTGATAATGGTTGGCAACAGTAAATTTCCCAGAGGTCCCGGGTCGTCGGCGTTTTCTCGAGAAGGAGGAGCCACAGGCGATGCCCTTGCTCGGACAGAGGTTGATATTCAGGACGGCAGGGCTCCATGACAGGGGAAATGACCCCTTGCGTTTTGATTATATCTGTGTGAATCTGTTTTATTCCAATGTCTATACAGGATAAACCCATTATTGTGCAGAGTGACGGGAGCATCCTCCTCGAGGTGCAGTCTCCCGAGTTCGAGCGTGCCCGGGATGCCATACTCCCATTTGCGGAGCTGATAAAATCGCCCGAATATGTCCATACTTACAGGATTACCCCGCTGAGCGTATGGAACGCTGCCGCCCTCGGGATTTCACACACGGATGTTCTCCAAGCGCTCGGGCGATATTGCCGGTATGAAGTCCCGTCAGGGGTGCTCTTCAAGATTCGTGACGCCTTTGAGAGATGGGACGCTGTGCGCATGATGAAGCACGAGGGCCGCGAGCTGCTTGTCGAGGTCAAATCGGCGGAGCTCCTGGATCAGATACTGGCCAAGCCGGGCATAAGGGATATGGTTCGGAGACAGGTGTCGCCCCGGATATTCACGATTGACGAACAGGTGCGCGGCCGGTTCAAGCACCAGCTCATCAAGGCGGGGTTCCCCGCCCACGATCTGGTGGGCTATGATACGGGCGACAGGCTCGATATTGCGGTCAGAGACGTCACCTCAGGCGGCCGGGAGTTCGCGTTGCGCCGGTATCAGAAGGAGGCTTGCGACCATTTCTGGGCAGGGGGAAGCATCCGCGGCGGGCAGGGAATCGTTGTGCTTCCCTGCGGAGCCGGGAAGACCATCGTGGGCATTGAGGTAATGGCGCGGGCCAGAACTCAGACGCTCATCATGTGCACCAATGTCTCGGCCGTGCGCCAGTGGATCACCGAGCTTCTGGACAAAACGACCTTGGGCCGCGAGGACATCGGTGAATATTCGGGCAACAAAAAGGAGGTGCGACCGGTCACGGTCACCACGTATCAGATGCTCACCTACCGTAAAAGCAGGCAAAGCGAGTTCGAGCACATGCAGCTCATGAAGGCAAGGAACTGGGGGCTGCTCGTCTATGACGAGGTGCACGTGGTCCCGGCGCCGGTATTCCGGGCCACCACGGAGATCCAGGCCAAGCGGAGGCTCGGCCTCACAGCCACTCTCATCCGCGAAGACGGCCTTGAGGAGGACGCTTTCTCGCTTGTGGGCCCCAAGTGCTACGATGTGCCCTGGAAAGAGCTCGAGCAGAAGGGCTTTATCGCGGAAGCGATCTGCTATGAGATCCGTCTGCCGCTTTCCCCTGAAAAACAGAGAGAGTATGTAATGCAGGGAGACCGCGCCCAGTTCAGGATCGCTTCAGAGAATATCCTGAAGGATGCAGTGTTAAAAAGGATCATCCAGCAGCACCCAGACGAGCCGGTGCTGATCATCGGGCAGTACGTGAGCCAGCTCAGAAGGATTGCGGACAAGCTGCGGGCGCCGCTCATCACCGGCTCTACACCCAATGCGAAGAGAGACTCTCTCTACGCCGCCTTCCGGGGAGGAGAGATTCCGGTGCTGGTGGTCTCCAAGGTGGCCAATTTCGCTATCGACCTTCCCGATGCGTCGGTGGCCATCCAGGTTTCGGGCACCTTCGGATCGAGGCAGGAAGAGGCCCAGAGGCTGGGAAGGATTCTCAGACCCAAATGCCGGGTCTCCACGTTCTACACCCTGGTGAGCAGGAGAACCTCCGAAGAGGAGTTCGCGCACAAACGGCAAATATTCCTGGCAGAGCAAGGATATAAATACACGATCGAGGAGTGGGGGTTGCGTGACATCGACCTATGATCTCGTTTCGCATATCCCGGCGTACATGGTGGAGATCCTCTCCGCGCACATACTCGGGAAGACGGCGGACAGCCGCAAGCTCGCAGAGGGACTGAGCGACGAGGCCAGGCTCGAGAGAATTCTCGAAGGCCTCACCGCCAGGCAGACCGCCATACTCCTGGACCTCTACGAGCTGGGCGGAAGCATATCCTGGGACCTGCTCACGGCGCTGTATCTGCCGGAATACGAACAGCTCAGACAGGACCTCACGTTTCTCGGCAGCATGGGGATCGTATTCCAGGGAGGGCTCTCGGGAAGAGACCCAATCATCCTTTTGCCGTCGATGTACCCTCTCCTCGAAGAAAAGCGCAAACGCTACCAGGGCAATACCGGTGATTTCACCTGGAGAGAGCCCCGGAAGGTGAGCATCTCAGGCCACATTGCCCTGCTCAATACCCTGCGTGTATCGGGCATACGCTGCAAAGCGGGCATGGAACCCTTCAAGCGGGGATGGCAGATCCTTGAAGAGAGGCTGGGCCCTGTCGCAGATTATGAGCGTCTTTATTGGGAGCTCGTGGAGCTCGGATGCATCCGTGAGTCCAAAGGCGTTCTGAGGGTGTCGCAGCAGGCGAGCAGCGAATTCGCCGCAGACGGCGACGCCAGGTATCCCGTGTGGAGATTCATCCGGTCGTGCAGGCCCTATCCAGGCTTGGACCACAAGGTGCATGCCATCATGGCGGACAGGGCGCTCCGTGAAGACTATTTTTCACGGGCTCTGACACTCTTCATCATCAGCCGAAACCCCGATGAAGTCCGAGCTGACGGAATCGTGCATTCGCTGATCGAAGAGTGGCTGGATCTCGGCGTCTTGCAGCGGGACGACTCCGGCCGGTGGCTCCGCCTATCGGAACACACCTTCAGCGCGCTGAAGACCGGCAGGATCCAGGTTTCTCTGCACGCCTACAGCGAGGATGTCGTCATACAGCCGAACATGGAGATCCTGGCGCCGGGAGACTTTGACCCCGTCGATCTGCTGAACCTGGGCGAGATGGCGGATCTCGTGCGCTCCGACGTGGTGAGCATCTACCAGATCACCAAACGGTCGATCACCCGGGCGCTTCACCTGGGATGGGACGCTGAGAAGATCAGGGGGTTCCTCGAGAGAATCTCGCGACACGAGCTTCCCGACAACGTCGGAAAGACCGTCCAGGGCTGGATACTCGCTCACACCGAGGCCTGCATACTCCGGGGAACGTTTCTCGTCCTTTCCCGTACGGATGACCGGCCCCCCCGAGGACTGAGCGAAGTGCTGCCTGGGATTTACCGGATTCCCGGAAATTGCGAGGAAGAAGTTTTGGCCCAGCTGTCCAAGAATGACGTGATTGTCCGGGGAGCGATCCTCGAAGACGAGAGCGGCGAGGGAGCCGGATGGGGCAGGATGACCCCTGTCGTGCCTCAACAGAAAAGCCAGTGGAAAGAAGCACGCAGGGAAGGGGTCTTCCCGTTCGGCATGGTGACGCCTCTTCCGTACGGGACCAAGGGAGAGGGAATCTTCGAGAAGGCGCTCCATGACGGAAGAGATGTCGTCATTTTCTACCCGAGACAGGGATACGGAGAGATCCAGGTGAAGAGGATCAGCCCCCTCTACCTGTTCCGCAAGGACGGGATTCCTTTCGTGGAGGCCTTCTGTGAGGACACGGGAGAGGGAGAGACGTTTGATATAACCAAGGTCAGGGCGCTGCTGATGGACAGCTGACCGTCAGGGCTTTTCGAGCTTTCCGACGAGCTTTTTCATCTCCTTGAGCTCTTCGGCCACCGTGACGTCGATCTCCTTCTCCTGCTTCAGCGCCTGGTCGATATGGTATATGCTCGCCTTGTACTTGCCGGTCTTGAAGAAATATCTGGCAAACGATACGTGCGACAAGGCCTGCTTCGATGATTTTTCGTAGAGCAGACCCAGCTTGTAGTCCACCTGGATGTTCTGTTTCTGATAGGGCGCCAGGAGAGAAACCGCCTCGTCGAATTCCCCCCGCTCCTCCATGATCTCGGCTAGCACGATTCTCGTCCGGGCTGAGTTGCCGTACTTTTTCAGGTAGGGATATGCCTCATCCTTTTTTCCGGCCATGGCGAGATTGAGCCCCTTGTATGCATATGCCAGAGGAAGATCCAGGCCGTTCAGGTGCCTTAGCGCCTCCTCGTGCCGCCCTTTTCTCGTCTCCGCCAGCCCCAGGGCGAGCCTTCGGTAGGGATCAGGAATGCCCTGCGCCCTCTGCACGGCCTCTTCCTCCGGGAGAACCAGGCCGGCCGTGCTCGCGTACAGGGTCCAGTAGTGTTCGTCGGGCTGAGGGTTCGGGATGTCCTGAGAGGTTGCGGAGAGCCTGTTCGTTATGTGGGGATGGGTCAGCAGATACTCGGGGATATTGGCCCCTCCGGAGAACGGCCCCAGCCTCACGAGGAATCTGTTCATGGCAGAAGGGCTGAAGCCCGAGGCGCGCATGAGGTCGTTCCCGAATTCGTCCGCCTCGTTTTCATAGCGGCGTGAATGGGCGAGCTTGATATTTTCCCCCCCTCCCAGCGAAGAAAGGACCATCGCCGAGCCGACCTGCGGGTTCTTGGACGACACGAGAGTGCCCAGTATCATTCCCGCAATGCTCATAGCAGTGATTTTCTTCTGCTCCTTGATGGTTTCCGGGATGTGTCTCAGCTGAGCATGCCCCATCTCGTGGCCGATGACCGCAGCGAGCTCATCTATGTCCCTGGCGAAAAGAATGGTTCCGATATTGATGAAGATGTGCCCGTCGGGGATGGCAAAGGCGTTGATCGATTTGTCCATGACCACATGGACCTGGAACGTATAGATAGGATCTTTTACATGATCCGCCAGCCGGTCGGTCACCATCTTGACCGGCCAAGTGATTTCCTGGTCGTAGACGATGAGACCCTGAGAATCCAGGAGCGTGATGATCTCCCGGGCGATCGTGCGCTCCTCCTCAAAGCCCATGGCGGATGCCGTCAGAGGGGTGCAGAGGAAAATCAGGGAAAGCACGAAGGAAACGACTTTTCTCATGTATGCGAGCATGACACACTCCTGCTGATTATTTCAAGACCATCCTTCCTGCAAAAGAGATAGCCGGCTGTGCGATCTCCTTTTTTATGATAATAGGGACATGTCCCTGAAGATGCAAAGGGCTTTCCGCGCCGTATTGACCCCGGGAAGCGTGTCTGTACGGCCGTCGGTTCGGGAGCGGAGGACGCAGAGTGACTCACCAGATTCCAGACATCGGGCGCAGATCCGGCATCATCGGCATAGTGGGCGGGAGCACTGCGGATGAGCGCACTCTTGCCCTCGCCGAGGAGATGGGCGCGGGAGTCGCCGCCATGGGGTGCATCCTCGTCACGGGCGGCGGCGGAGGCGTTATGAGGGCGGCATCGAAGGGGGCGTTTCTTGCAGGCGGGCTCGTCGTAGGCATCCTTCCCAACGAAAAGAACCGGCCCCTTCAGGGCTATCCCAACGAATATGTCCATATCCCCATTTTCACGGGCATGTCTGACGCGCGCAATGCTGTCATCGTCCGGACATCGGACGTGATCGTCGCTCTGAAGGGATCCTTCGGCGCCATCTCCGAGGTGGCCCTGGCACTCAAGGCCGGCACGCCGGTCATATCACTGGCATCTCCGGCGTACGACGCCATCGGATCAGGTTCCGGCTATATCTCTGTCGATACGGTGCAGGAAGCCCTGGCAGTGGCCGAAAACATTCTTGCAAGGCCTTGAAATCGGTTACGAAACAGTAACGTTCACATACGAAAGTGTTGCTCATCTCAGAGCTGTAGTCATGTAAGCCTATTGAATAATTGAATTATTCGTCTTGGCCCCCAATTTGCCTCAAGGGTTTCCGCAGTGATTGGAACTACTGGAGGTGATATAATGAGGGCATTACGTGGTTTTTTCTGTTTTCTTGCCTTTGTGTTCATTTTTTCTTCTCTGGCATTCGCCGCCTCGATCAGTGTGAGCTGGAATGCAAACACCGAGGCCGACCTTGCGGGTTACAAGGTCTACTTCGGTAACCAGTCGAGAGCGTACAGCGCCGGAATAGATGTGGGCAAGACCACGAACTACCGGCTGGACAACGCCCAGAGCGGGAGAACCTATTACGTGGCGGTCACCGCCTACGACACCTCGGGAAACGAGTCGGATTATTCCGCGGAAGCCAGCGTGAATATCCCCATCTCGGACTCGACGCCGCCCACGGGAACGGTTGTGATCAACGGCGGCAGCGCCACGACTCCGAGCAGAGCCGTGACGCTTACCCTGTCCGCAACCGACGCCGGCGGCTCAGTCACCGGCATGCGTTTCAGCAACGACGGGAAGTCCTGGTCGAGCGAGGTCGCCTATGCCACATCTCAGCAGTGGGCCCTGACTGCCGGCGACGGCGTGAAGACCGTGTATGCGAGGTTCAAAGATGCTTCAGGCAACTGGATGAGCACACCGGCCAGTGACACCATCGAGCTCAGGCTCGATACCGACGGTGACGGGCTGCCCGATACATGGGAAGCCTCTCATGGGCTCGATCCGAGCAACCCCGGAGATGCCTCGGGCGATCTCGACGGAGACGGCATATCCAACTTGGAGGAGTACTACAACAACAGCGATCCCACGAGCCCGTCCGACAACCTGCCGGTCGCTGATGCCGGAGCCGATCAGACCGTGAACCCAACGAGGGTGTACCTCGACGGCTCAGGATCCCGCGATCCGAATGGCGATACGCTCAAGTACACCTGGTCCCAGGTGTCCGGGCCGGTATCCGTCCAGATCGAGAACGCGACCAGTGTCCGAGCCAGCTTTGTGGGTACCAAGGCTGGCGTCTACCGGTTCATGCTCAAGTGTTTCGACGGCAAGTCGTCGTCGAGCGATACCGTGAATGTCACCGTCAGGAACGTTGCCCCCAGTGTCAGCGCGGGCAATGATATGACGATCGATGCACAGACACGGGTCACCCTTCATGCCGCCGGCACAGACCCCAACGGCGATTCCCTGTCTTACCTGTGGAGGCTCGTTTCCGGGACCGGGGTCGTGCTTCCCGATATGGCGAGCCAGGATATCGCCGTGACCTTTACGGCGGCGGGACAGTACCGCTTCTCGGTGACCTGCTCCGACGGCCTTCTGTCGAGCTCTGCGGACGAGGTCGTCGTCACTGTCAACGCCCCGGAGAACCAGGCTCCCACTGCAGACGCGGGCCAGGACCAGGATGTTCAGCTCGGCCAGCGGGTGACGCTTGACGGCGGCGCCTCGTCCGACCCCGACGGAGACACCCTGAGCTATTCTTGGAGGCAGCTCTCCGGGATACAGGTGGAGCTTCACGGATCACAGACCGCAGCGCCGTATTTCGATGCAGCCTCGGAAGGGACCAGGGAATTTGAGCTGGTGGTTTCCGACGGTAAAGCATCCTCGGTTCCCGACAGGGTTACGGTCAGGGTTCTGAAACAGAACAGCGCCCCGGTGGCCGATGCCGGAGACGATATCCTGGTGTACGTGGGTGATCTGACGACCCTCGATGCATCGGGTTCCTTTGATGACGATGGTGATATCCTCACGTACTCGTGGATACAGACCTCCGGCGCCAGAGTAACGCTGAGCAACGCCGCAACGGTCCGCCCGAACTTCACCCCTACTACATCGGGCGTGCTGACCTTCACGGTCAGGGTGTCGGACGGCAGGACCGTTTCCCAGGACAGCGTGACCGTGACAGTGGACAACGTCAATCAGGTCCCTGTCGCGGATGCAGGTGACGACAGAACAGCGAACGTCGGCGAGACGGTGACCCTCGATGGGCGCGACAGTTATGACCCGGACGGCGACAACATCTCCTACATCTGGTCCCAGGTCTCGGGAACCAGGGTTTCTGTCGTCGGATCGAACACGGCCGCCCCGACGTTCATCCCTACAGAGGCTGGGACCTATGTGTTCGAGCTCAGAGTATATGACGGGACCGACACCTCCAGCCCGGACAGCGTCACTGTCTCGGTGCAGCAGGAGGCGGCCGCCGTCCAGCTGCTCAGCCCCCAGACCGGCGCCGTGACACGCAACAACCCGACCTTCACGTGGAGCGCGGAGGGCATGGTGAAATTCAAGGTATATGCCTCGCTGGACAAAAAGCTGTTCACCACCATCTATTCAGGCAGCGGCACTTCGTGCAGCATGCACCCCGTGCTCTGGTACTGGTTCATCCCTTCGGGCACGACCGTGTACTGGGCAGTCGTCGGGTATGACGCGCAGGGGCGGAGCTACACGAGCAGCTACTACAGCGTGCGGAAGCGGTAACAATACCTCTCTCCCCGAGAGGAGAAGGGGATGGGCGCCTGCCCGTCCCCTTCTTTTTTATTGTCGGCGCGGGGATAGGGAATGCGGGGTGCGGTCGGGCAGGAAAATCGATATTCCGGCGGTGGTTTTTTTCGGAATACGAAAGAGATGATCCGGAATGTATCAAGGCCGGCTGGCGGGAATATCGTTTGAATATGTGCGAGGCACCCGTCGGCTCATGTTGCAGGTGATCTCGTAGGGAATGGTGTTGTTCCAGGAGGCGAGGGTTTCAGCGGTGATACCTTCGCGTCCGAAGACCGTCACCTCCTGGCCGACCGGATAGAGATCGTCGCCCAGATCGATAAGGCTCTGGTCCATGCAGATCCTTCCCACGACGGGGTATGTCTTGCCCTGAATAGTTACCCTGGCGATGTTCGACAGCGAGCGAGGGAATCCGTCGGCATACCCGATGGGGATCGTGGCGATGCAGGTGTCCTTCGGGGCGCGATACGTGAGCCCATAGGAGAGGCCGGTCCCTTTCTTCACCCGTTTGGTGAATATGATCGCGGTCTTCAGGGCCATTGCCGGGACGACCTTGAGCGTTTTCGGGATCTCGGGTGAGGGGTACAGACCATAGCACAGGATGCCCGGCCGCACCATGTCGAGATATGTTCCCTCGTGATTGAGAATGGCGCCCGAGTTCGCGCAGTGCCGGCTGCCGGTGGAGATGCCGTGCGTTTTCAGGCGATCGATGAGATCGGTGAATGCGGCTATCTGCACAGGAGTGAACGGGTGGCCGGGTACGTCGGAGACAGGGAAGTGCGTGTAGATCCCGGATATTCTGATCTCCGGGACCTCGGCGATGTCCCGGGCCAATGCGATGCTCTCATCCGGAGTGAGGCCGAGTCTGCCCATGCCGGTGTCGGTCTTCAGGTGCACCGGGACGGGGCGGTTCCATTTGCGGGCTGCGGCGACGAGGTCTTTCACCGGGGCGCGGTCCACCAGGGTAGGGGTGAGCCGGTGGGAGAAGATGGTGTCGCAGTCATCCCGATTATTGATCAGACCGAATACGAGAATGGGCAGGGATATGCCGGCCTCCCGGAGATGAATGCCCTCTTCGATGCAGCTGACACCGAGCATGTCCGCGAGGCGGTGTTCCTGAACGAACCTCCCCACGACCTGGGCGCCGTGGCCGTATGCATCGGCCTTGATGGCCATCATGACCTTGGTTTTCGTCCATGCGCGGATGGCTTCCAGATTGCCTTTGATAGCGCACAGATCGATCTCGACTCGTGTCGGCCTCATCGAAAATCGTTCCCTCAGTCGGCTTTCTTCCTCAGAAATGTGGGAACATTGTAGGATTCTTCATCCAGGATGCTGTCGTCCACGACCATCCCCAGCCTCACGACCTCTTTCTCCCCGCTCAGTTCTTTCTTCCGCATGAAGGCCGGCCTGTTGTAGTCGATGATGGTGGCGGAGTGCTTCTCGCGGGACGGGATGATCACCGTCTCTTCGGTGCTGGAGAGAACGATTGGCTTGCTGGAGAACCCGGTTGCCACGACCGTGATGGCCATCTGTTCGCACATGCTTTCGTCGATGACCACGCCCCATATGATGTTGGCGTCTTCATGGGCTGCGGACTGGATGAGGGTCGATGCCTCGTGGATCTCGTCCATGGTGATGTCCTGGCCGCTGGTGATGTTGATCAGAAGGCCCTTGGCACCCTGTATGTCCATGTCTTCAAGGAGAGGGGAGGAAATCGCGGCCTGGGCGGATTCCTGTGCCCTGTTTTCGCCCGAGCCGTATCCGATGCCCATGAGGGCCTTGCCTTTTTCGACCATGACGGCACGCACATCATTGAAGTCCACATTGACCAGACCGGTATTGTTGATCAGATCGGATATGCCCCTGACTGCATTGGTCAGGATGTCATCCGCCATCTTGAACGCCTGAAGCATGGGGACATTTTTCCCGGCCATGCTCAGCAGCCGGTTGTTGGGGATGACGATCAGCGCGTCCACATGCTCGGAGAGCTCCTTTTCTCCGCTCTCGGCCTGTTTCATCTTGCGTTTCCCTTCAAAAGGAAAAGGCTTGGTGACGACACCCACGGTCAGCGCCCCCATGTCCCGCGCTATCCGGGCCACGATGGGAGATGCCCCGGTGCCGGTCCCCCCTCCCATACCGGCGGTGATGAACACCATGTCCGCTCCCTCGAGAGAGCTCCGTATTTCCTGCTCGCTCTCCTGGGCCGCACTCTTGCCCATTTCCGGGTCGCCTCCAGCCCCTAAACCCCGGGTGAGCTTGCTGCCGATCTGAACCCTGTTGGGAGAGAGGGAAGACTTCAGCGTCTGAATATCGGTATTACACGCGAGGAAATCGACGCCCTTAAGACTGGCTGAGATCATGTTGTTTACAGCATTGCAGCCGCATCCCCCCACACCGATTACCTTGATTTTTGCCCCGGTATTTTCCACCTTCTCCAATTCAAACATCGTCTCCTCCTCGTTTTAAAAAACCTCTTTAAACCAACGTATCAGCCGGTCCAGCAGACGTTCGTACATCGGTGTGCCCTTCTTGGCCTTATAGCCGTTACTGGGCTTGCCCGCCCCATAAATGCACAGGCCCACCGCCGTCGCATAGGCGGGGCTGTTCACCAGCTCCACCAGCCCCTTCACCCCGCGGGGGTAGCCCACGCGCACAGGCATGTGCATAATGCTCTCGGCAAGCTGGGCAACCCCTTCAAGGGAAGAGGCTCCACCGGTGAGCACGAGACCGGCCGACATGGTTTCGGCCAGTCCGGTGTTCCGTATTTCTGTGTACGCTAATTTAAAGAGTTCTTCTACTCTTGATTCAATAATTTCCGCCAGAATTCTCCTGGGTACTGTATTTATCGTGTCGCCCCCGATGGACGGCACCTCGATCTGCTCATCCGTAGACACCCTCGCGGCGATGGCGTGCCCGTACTTGATCTTCAGGCGCTCGGCCTCGGTGATCGGCGTCCGGATGCCGACCGCGATGTCGTTGGTGATGTGATCCCCGCCCAGGGCGAGAACCGCGGTATGCCTGATTGCACCTTCGTTGAACACGGCGATGTCAGTGGTTCCGCCGCCGATGTCCATGAGGATGACGCCCAGCTGCATCTCGTCGGGGGTGAGGATCGCCGCCGCCGACGCTATCTGCTGAAGCACGATGTCCTGGAGCCCCAGGCCGGCTTTCTGGGCGCATTTCGTGA
>DCDF01000031.1 GCA_002316295.1 Syntrophaceae bacterium UBA1062
GTATCCAGTCGGAGGTGATGCTCCTGATGTCCGAGTCCACAACGGCGCATACCTTGACATTGAGCCGGTCCGCAGCCTCGAACACCGATCGCAGGGCGGAGCCTTTGCCGCCCGGGCCGCGGTAGATGGAGATGAGCTTTTCCTGCCAGGGCTTGATCTGAAATTCCCTCGCGACTTCCCGTGAATCGTCGGTGGAGCCGCCGTCGGCGATGAAAATCACGCTCCGCCTGTCGCGGTAATGCTTGTCGAGCCCGTGGGTCACCATCTGAATGACATGGGCTATAGTGCTTTCGTTATTGTAGCAGGGAATGCCGATCAGGATATCCGCCGCCCCGATTTCCTCAATCCTCTTGGCTGCATAGCCCCGAAGCGCCGTATTGTAATTGAGCATACAACCCTCTCCTTTCCTCCATTGCCGCCCTGTTCAAAGGCTCTGGCATTTCCTAGAACATATACGGCACAGCGGGCGAGTCAACAGGAAATTGGGCCAGCCAGCGGCAATCCTGGGCCGGGACAGGATATAAGGCGTGATAACTCAGCGTCTTATGCCGCATTCTCATCCTTGAATCGAATATCTCCGGAATGCCTTTTCCTATGCAGCAGCCTTATCCCGTTCGGCAAGCGGCACATAGGAACTCTCCGCCGCAAGGGACGATACATAGGCAGGCCGCATGATCCTGTTCTGGATGAGCTGCTCGATCCGGTGCGCCGACCATCCCACGACCCTCGACATGGCGAAGATCGGGGTGTAGAGCTCCATGGGAATGCCCATGAGCTTGTAGATGAATCCGGAGTAGAAGTCCACGTTCACGCAGATATCCGCACCCCGGCGCTCACGGAACAGCTCTTTCGCCGTTTCCTCCACCAGGCAGTACAGGGCGTACTCGTGGCTCAGATTCCTCATGCGTGCGAACTCCTGCGCCTTCTCCTTCAGGAGCACGGCCCGCGGGTCCGAGATGGTATACACCGCATGCCCCATGCCGTAGATCTTGCCCGAGCGGTCATGGCCCTTGCCGTCGAGGATGCGGGCCAGACAGGCTTTCACCTCGTCCCTGTCCTGCCAGTCCCGGACCTCCTTCTTGATGCTCTTCATCATCTTCATCACCGACTCGTTGGCGCCTCCGTGGAGGTATCCGCTCAGGGACGCAATGCCGGAACATATGGCCATATACGTGTTCGCTCCGCTGGAAGAGACCGCACGAACCGTGAATGTGGAGTTGTTGCCACCCCCGTGCTCCGCGTGGAGGATGAGGCACAGGTCGAACAGCTCGGCTTCGAACCGGGAGGGCTTCTTTCCTCTGAGCATGTAGAGAAAATTCTCGGCTGTGGAGAGGTACGGGTCCGGCTTGATAATGCTCAGGTTCGATCCGTTGCGGTATCGCATGACGTTGTAATTGTACGCCACGATGGTAGGAAACTTGGCGATGAGGTTGATGCACCGGTTGGTCTCGTCACGCAAGTCAGTGGACTCGGGGTTGCTGTCGCACCGGCTCAGATGTGAGACCACAGAGTGCAGGGCATACATCTGGTTCTCGTTCTCGCCCTCCTGCATGAGAATGCTTCGCTCGAGCTTGGTGAGCGCCCTCCTCCTGGCAAGTGTCGAGCTGAACCGCTCCAGGTCATTGGCAGTCGGGAGCTCGCCGGTCAGGAGGAGGTAGGTTACCTCATCGAACCCAAAACGGCCTTCCTGGTAGATTCCGCTGACGAGATCGCGCACATCGTACCCGCAGTAGAGCAGTCTGCCCTCGACCGGAGTCACCACGTGTCCGCCGCTGTGCGGGGCGGGATTCTTCTCGTAGCCCACCACCATGCCTTTGGAGGTGATGCCCACCACCACTCCAGAGCCGTCTGCATTTCGCAGCCCGAGCTTTATGTCCTTTGCCTTGATCAGCTCCGGCGACACCTGATCATGATATTTTGCCAACTCGTCGATTTTGAGTAAAATTTCTTCCATAAAACTCTCCCTGCAGCAAAAAGATCTGATATCTGAACGATGAACAATGAAATATATAATTTTATCTAAGATGAATCAAGTTTTCATTCGATTATTTATATAATGAAAACCCCGTTCATCCCATGGAAAACAGGGCGAACGGGGCATGTCGGCCGTCTGCTTCTCTGTGCGGAATTCAGCGGGAAAGGCCGAAACGGTACCTCACGTTGAAGGTGAAAAGCGCCTGCCTGGCAGTGATTTTCTCGTCCGTGGTCCAGAACTCGTCCCCCCAGAAGGCCTCGCCGTCGGTGCCCGCGTATACGACATTGTCCTGTTCTCCCGACGTGCGGATGAAGAGGTAATCCATGAGGACGCCCACGCTCCAGCGGCTGGTGATGTCGTAACGGATGTCGGCCCGCGCCTTCAGGGCGTTTCCGGTGCATTTGCCTTCCGCGTAGATCGGGCCTGGCGTCCTGAGCAGATGCACGTCCTCGTCTCTTACCGTCACAAATGGAGAAAACCCGGCGCTCAGGGCGATGCCCAGCCTTTGGCTGCTTCCCGCAAGAGTGAATTCGGCATACGGGATGGAGTAGCTCACGTCATAGGTGATCCCCACGGCTCCGTCGCCGTTGTAATCATACCCGGGAATGCCCGAAGGCGACCACTGGCGGATGAGTCTGCACTCGTATTCGAATGCGCGGTGCTCGTAACCGAGCCCGAAGTATCCCCGGACGGTCCCCCTGTCACTGGTATCGTACGGACTCCTGTAGTGATGAGTGAAGAGCTCGTAGTCGATCTTTGCCTCCCAGATGAGCGCGTTCACCTCTGTTTTGCTCTTGGACTCGATGTCAAGGGCGTACCAGGTGTGCTCGCCGTCGGTCCATTCATAGACATACCAGCCGGGGCCCTCATCGCCGTCTTCATCCCAGAACGGTATGCCCCAGTCGTAATCCCTCATGTTTCCGGCCTTGTCGTCGATATTCACTCTCACCCCGCCGGAGAGCGCCCACCTGCCCGCCGCGACCCGGGCGTCGAGAGACGCGACCCATACCCCCAGGAGAAACTCGAGCCTGCTGATCGGGAAATACGGCTCGCGTCCCCACGGATCCAGCTCTGCGGGAGCATCGCCGATCTCATAGGTATTGTCGCCTATGAGATAGCCTGCACCTGGTGTGATTTCGAATTCCACACGGGAGTAGGCGGTGGATCCCATACACAAAAACATGGCGAACAGCAGCACACAGCATCTTTTCACGCAGACGTCTCCCCGGAAAGGTATTTCCACCGGTATCGGCCGGAGACGGCGATTTCTTGAACGCCGGCCTCCCCGGCTGCATGCCCCGGATCACAAATCATTCTCATGCCCGGGTACAGGCCGCGCCCGCTATGCGTGGCAGGAATTCACGGGGATTCATGTCATCGGCGGAATCGCCTGTTCGCGGGAAATTGGTTTCTGATCCGGTGGTTTTCAGAATGCGTACCCGATGGAGAAATGCCACCGGTAGGGGTCTTCGTCCGGTTCGGGGTCTATCTTGCGTCCGTAGAGGAGGCCCACAGGGCCGATGGGAGTGATGTAGCGCAGCCCCGCCCCGTAGGAGAAGCGGGTGTTGTCTGTCACCGGCTCCACGAACGTCCTGCGTATGGTCCCGGTGTCGAAGAAGAGCGCGAGCTCCAGATTGTATCCCATCGCATAGCGTATCTCGGTCTGAGTCGCCAGAGACATGCGGCCGCCCACGGGGTCTCCGTCTGCGTCAAGCAGCAGCCTGTTCTCGTCGAATCCTCTGACATCGAGGGTTCCGCCCAGATAAAAGAGCTGGTCCTCTGGCACGAAATCCGAGCCGCCGTACGATGTGATATACCCCGCCCGGCCGCTGAAGGCCAGGGTGACGTTCTCCAGGGGCGTCACATAGGCGCTGGCAATGAGTGAGTACCTGAGAAAATCGTCCAGGTCGTCCTGAAGGCCGTTCGATATATCGACAAAAAAGGTGGCGAACCATCCCCTCGTGGGGCGCGTGAACGAGTCTCTCGTGTCATAGGTGATACTCGGCGTGACAACGAGCACATTCCGCGGATCGAGGCGGTCCTCGTCCATCTCTTCGAGATCTTCGAACACAATGTCGTCGTCGGAGAGATCCCTCTGCTCGTATCTGAAATTGAGCGAGGCGAACGACACGTCGCTTATGGGCGAAACAAAGCCCAGCGTGGAGCCGAAGGTTTCCACCTCGAACTCCTGGTTGAAGGGCTCCTTTCTTTCGTAGAACAGGTTGTAGATGCTCGTGATGCGGGTGCCGAACACCCTCGGCGATCGCAGCCCCAGCTCGTAGCGCTCTCCGGTCTGGCTGACCTCGGCATCCGCCCACAACTCCCGGTTCAGCCCCAGCACATTCCGGTCGCCCACACGCGCGCTCCCGTACAATCCAAGGTTGTTTTCATACCCCAGTGATGTCTGAACGTAATAAGGTTCCCTCTCCTCGAGGTTGGCAAGCAGGATCACATCGTCCCTCATCTCCCGCAGGCCCAATGTCCTGTATCGAATAGTCTGGAAAATGCCCATCCGTCTGATCTCATTCTGGCCCTGGATCATTTCCTGCAGAGAGAACGGGTCGCCCGGGTCCATTTGAAACTCTCTGTCGAGTATCCGCTTCTTTGTCCGGAAATTGCCGCTGAAATAGGTCCTCCCCATGCGCACCAGAGGGCCCTCATTTACCGTAAAACTCACCGCCGCGAGCGTTCGCTCCCGGTTGTAGACCACCGAGCCCTCGACTCTCACATGGGGATATCCCTGCTCGGAGATCATGGCCGCGAGCGTCCTCTCGTCTCTCTGCAGGACAAAAGGCCGGAGCGGATCCCCCGGGGCGGTCATCACGGACGATCGGGCCTGGTTCTCCGAGATGACGCTCAGTCCCTCGAAACCGACCGAAGACACTATGGTCCGGGGGCCTTCCTCGATGGTGAGGACAACGGTTACCCCGCTGCTTTCATCATCCTGCAGAACCTCGCTGCGTACCTGTACCATGCCGAACCCTTCCTGCTGGTAGAACGATTGGAGCGCACGGACATCCTGCTTGAGAACATCATCGACGAAGAGTCTCTTTCCGATCAGGGGTATTCTCCTGTCGCCGGTCTCGATCTGATCCAGGAGCCTGTCGTCGTCGAATGACTGATTGCCTTGAAACCGCACGGACTCGACAGTCGCCTGCCGCCCCTCATTGATCACGATGGTGACGAGTCTCTCCTCATCGGCCCCCGAGCCCCGCACCTCTTCCTCCGCCGTGACCTGAACATCCGGATATCCGTTCTCGCGGTAGAGATTGCGGATGTTTCTGATGCTTCTTCTCAAGCCGGTGCCCCGCGCGTTGCCCTCATCCGAAATTACGATCCGGTTTCTGATCGTCCGCGTCCAGAATTCGTCATTGCCGGTAATGGAGATATCGTAGCGCGGTCCTTCGGTTACGGCGACTATCACGTCGACCTCTCCGGTTCGGGGGTTCTTCCGGACCGTATAGGCCGTATCCGCCTCGGCGTACCCTCTTCTCCAGTAGTATGAAGCGAGGCCGCGGACATCCTCTTCGAGCCTGCTCTCCTGGAAACGCCCGGCGGTGCCCGGGTACAGGGAATCCCACCAGACGCCCAGCCTCGTCTTGATCCATGCATCGGTGAAATTCCGGTTGCCCCGTATTCTCAGGGAGTCGAGAGCATAGTAGGCCCCCTTGTCGATCTCCACCTCGAGCTTCACCGAGGCGTCTTCATCGCTTTGGATGACACGTATACTCACCCGGGGGTCGATGAATCCCTCGGTGAGAATATACTCACGGATGAGCCGTGCCTGCTCCTGAGGCAGGCCGGGCACCAGATAGTCGCCGACATAGGCGGTCATGGCCCTGACAATGTCCCGCCGAAACAGGGGATGCTGCCCTCTGATGTCGATCTCCCTGATGACGAGATACGGTTTGAGCCTCATGATCACGCCGACCCCGTCCGGTCCGGGCACGGCCTCAGCCTCGACGCTCTCGAATCTCCCGCTGAATTTCAGGACCGACACCGCCTTGTCGAGGATCTCGTCTGTAAAGATTCCTCCTGGATGGAGATCGGTGAGATCACGGGCAAGGGAGATGATCTGTCCGGTCTCGCCGGGATAGTCACGGATATCGAAGACGACCTCCGAAATACGCCGAGGCCCGTCGGAGGGGGTATCATGGCCTCCGGTGTCCTGCGCGGCTGCACCGGAATGCGCGAAGACCAGCAAGAGCAGCATGAAAGAGAGTGCTCCCTGCAAGTACTTCCTCACGATCATTTTCCTCCTCTAACGAAACTCGAGCCTGAACCGAAAATCCGCCCCGAACGCCCCTTTGTTGTCCTGGAACCCGTTGATCAGAAGATTCTCGAAGAATTTGTACTCCGCGATCGCCGTCCTAGTCGTCTCGCCGCTAGTCGTCTCGAGGGAATACTTCACGGTGAGCCTCCGGGTGAGCTCCTCGCCCACCGTGATCCTGATGTTCCCGGCAGCGCCGCCCGCCTCGGGAGAAACGGTCTCCAGCTCGAGAATATCGAGTCCCGTTGTCTCACGGAGCTCTTCGCCGTACGTACCGGCGAGGAGCTCGGCCAGCATGCTGGAAGGACTCCGGGGACCAAGGGCCCCCACCCCGGTGAGCTCGTCGGGCGTCCTGCCGGTGGCAAGCAGCGCGAGGATCGCGGCATCCTCGAGGGCAGGGTCGGATTGGAGGCGGATGTTCAGATTGTCGAACGGTCCTGAGACGGAAATGTATATCATCCAGTCCCGCACCTGTCCCTGAGCCTGAAGGTCCACCGCGCCACTGGTGCGGTATGGATCTGCAAACTCGAGCACGCCAAGGGTGACGTCAAAGGTTCTCCTCTGGTAGGTGATAAAGCCTTCGATCACCGCCACCCTTCCGGTAATGACGGGGCTGTTCAGCGTTCCGCCTACCTGCAGGTCAGGGGCGATGCTGAGCTCGGCGAGATTGTTCTCTACGAGCACATCCCCCCTTTTGAGAATCGTCACATCGAGCTCAGCATTGCGCAGGTAGGGCAGGTCGAGAGGCTCGGACGCGGCGCCGGTCCGTTTTCCCCCGCCGATTATCCTCTGGCCGACCTCTGCGATGAGGTTCAATTGATGCTCTCGGTAATACAGGGCGTCGAGTATCGTGATATCGGCCTGCAGCAGGCTCTTGTCGGGCATGCCGGTGAGCGTTGCCCGTCCTTCAAGGACGAGGTCCATGGTCTCTGGGATGAGAACGGGCAGGGAACGTACCTGAGCCTGGAGATTGATCCGGCCCGGCTTGAGATCTTCCAGGTCCATCCGTCCGCGGATATCGAAGTATCCCTGATCCAGCCTGCCTGTGAGGGTTTCGATGACAATGCCCTCTGCGCCGAGCGTGATGCGGCCGCGGACATCATGGATGAGCTGGTCGTTATAGGGAATCGGGTATCTGGCGCCTTCGATGAGCACCTGACCCTCGATCCGGGGAGAAGAGAACGGTCCAACAGCCGATATGTCGAAGTCGGCGGTTCCGGTGATATCGGCAAGGTCCGGATCGATCAGCGCCGCGGCCTCGAGAGGGACTTTTCCCCGGGCGGTAAGGTCCAGGTGTCCATGGGCCGCGGCATCGGCCCTGATCGTCATGACGCCCTGCCCCGGAAGCTCGATCCTCGATTCGGGGATGATCAGGGTCCCCTCTTCATATCGAATCATGACGTCGCTTGCCCTCATGAGCTCTCTTTCCCTGAATCCGAGGTGTATTCCCGCGATATGCAGGGAAATATCGAGGTCCTCGAGGTCGGAGACGGCCCCGGTGATCTCGGCGCTCCCGCTCAATTTCCCCCGGAATTCGGGCCTGCCTGCAATTGCGAAGTACGGGGCGAGCTCGGTCTCTTCGAAATACGCCTGAATGTCCACCGTCTTTTTGCCCGGATCATACACGCCCTTGAAGACGAAATCGTTTTGCCCGGTGATGTCCACGACCCCTCCGGACATGGAGAGACCGATCGCGATATCGTTGAGGACCTGCCCCTGTACCACCGGGGATGCGACCCTCACTGTGGCCTCGAGCTGAGGCTCCTGAAGCGTTCCGCTTCCCGAGGCCTCGAACACCAGCCTCCCTCCGGTCACCTGGCTTCCCTGAAACGAGGTGAGCGCGCCGAGCATGATTCCTTCGGTAGAGAGCGAGAAGTCATACCTGTGATCTCCGTCCAGGTCTATTGACCCCGAGCCGGTTATGATCTGGCTCTCCCAGACCACTGCAGTGAGCGACTGAAGCGCTATCCGCCTCCCCTTGAGCGCTCCCGCGGCGCTCACCTCCTGCAGAGCCTGGCCGGCCAGCGCGATATCCTTTCCGCCCGCCCGGAATGTTCCCCGCAGGTCATACAGGGTGCCGCCGATCAGCACGTGATATCCGAGAGCGCCTTCAGCCAGAGAGGTGAGCCCCTGGAGATTGAGTCTCTCGCCGGTTATCTCGAAATCGAGCCGGGGATCGAACGGGCCCTTCCCTTCCGGAAGTTTCTCTGTGCTCCTGTTCCCGGACACGGCCCCGTCGTCTCGCAACGCCGCGGGCGGCACGGCTCTGCCTTCCTCGGCAAGACCGCCCTGAATGCGGACATTTCCCATATTGACGCCCCGGACGGTGATATCCTCGCCGGCGAGATCCACGATCATGGATGGGGAGCCCAGGGTACCTCCCAC
The DNA here is from genome assembly GCA_002316295.1 of Syntrophaceae bacterium UBA1062. Lineage (GTDB taxonomy): Bacteria > Desulfobacterota > Desulfomonilia > UBA1062 > UBA1062 > Phosphitivorax. The sequence continues at coordinate 8,631 of DCDF01000031.1, forward strand.
ACCGACGTCCCCGTTCAGGGTGCCTCCCATCCCTTCCTGAGCGATCAGCCGGTCGATCGCGACCGACCTCAGGCCGATATCGAGAGAAACCGGCATGTCAGGCTCCGGATCGAAGCCCTTCCGGAAGATCTTCAGCCCCCCTTTCACGGCCAGAGACGGACCGGCCTCGTTCATTCTCAGGGCCGTGAGGTTCAGCATCCCGCTCTCCTCGAGCCTGAGATCGGCCGAAACAGTGTCGATCAGGTACCCCCCCCACTCCAGGTTCTTCCCCTGAAGCGATCCCTCGGCAACCGGACTGTCCAGTGTCCCGGAAATCTCGGCCCGCGCGGCCAGCGTGCCCTTTGCCTGGATATCGAGCGGCTCCGCAATGGTTTCGATCTGCCGGATATCCACATTCACTGCGGCCCGGATGCCGCCGTCCGACAGGTTCAGCCGGCCCCTGACGTCCGCGCCGATATTCCCGGCAATGCCGCCTGCCGCCGCATACGTCAGGATCGGATAGTCGATACCGGCTTCGCCCCTGATATCGAGGGTGTCTGCGGGGATCGGAAAATCGGGCGGCATGCCTCTGAAGCGAAGGGCATAATCTGCCTTCGCAGAGATATCGGGCGGCCGAATCCCCTTGCCCGCGATCTCGACCCGCCCCGAGACACTTTCGGGATAGTCTTCAAGGCCGGAGGGAAACCGGGTGATGTCGATATCCTCCAGAGTGAGGCCGATCTCGTATGAGACGGCCTCAAGATCAGGTTCGCTCTCGATGAACCCCTTGGGAAAGACCTGCTCGAGGTGTATCGTCCCAATGGCGGCCGCCCTTCCCGAGGCGATGCGAAGGAGCGACTCCCGAAGCTGTACGACCCTGTTTTCTATTGCCGCTTCGAGCATGAGGCCTTCCACAGGCATGCCCGCGATCGTGCCTCCCTCGTACTTCAGGGTCACCGAAGCCTTGGGGTTGTCGATCTCCCCTCGTGCATTCATCCTGCCCGACACCTTCCCTGAATATGCCCTGCCGGGATCGAGAAGGGCTGCCAGACCGGAGACCTCACCGCCGTATTCGACAACAACATCCGCCAAAGGCCGGCCTGCGAGATCTGCAACCGCTCCTCTGACCGATGCTCTGAAACCACTGTACGATGCCTCAAGAAACAAGGGGTCCACGCTGCCGTCATCGTATTCGGCATCGATTCTCACCGCAGTCAGCTCGAAGGTTTCTCCTCCCGCCTGCACGCCGGCTCTCGCCAGGGAGCCATCGAGGCTCCCGGAGAGGCGGGCGAGGTTCAGCGAGCTCCGGGCGTTCACGTCTTCGAGCCGTGCAGCGATCCCGGCCGACGGGTCCGCATACTGAATGAGGCCGTTTTCGACGGAAAGGTTCTCGATGACCAGCTCGGACTCATCACTATGATCCACCCGCGTTGAAGGCTCACGCCCTGCGGGCTCCTCCACAAAGGCCTGCACCAGGTTGAGCTGCCGCGCATCTCCGGACATGGCGAGCCGGGCATGCGGTCTTTTCAGAGAGATGAGGTTGAAGACGAGGCGGTTGTTCACCAGCGGGAGAACATCGATCTCCACGCGGACCTCATCGCTCGTCAGGATGACGCCGCCGTCCGGTCCGACGAGCTCGGCGCCGGAGAGAGTAACGGCCTGGCTGAAGAGCGAAAGCACTGCGCTCTCGGCCCTGATGTCGCCGGGTATGAGGGAATTCAGCAGGGCCAGAGCCCGGGAGCTTCCCCGCTCGGTCATGAGATAGAAGTGCAGGCCCGCCGCAGAAAGGACGGCAAGCAGCACAATCAGAAGAATCGCGGCAGAGACGAACCTCGCAACTCTCTTCATCAACCGGCGGCACCTCTTCGGCTCAAGCAGTGGCTATTATGAATATAATACCGTTGTCGCCCCCATCACCCATCCCCTGCAGGACATGCCGCTCCGCATGGAGAATCGGGCCCTGCGGATCTTACCGTCTCAGGTCAGGACAGACATCCATCCTCTTCCGATAATAAACAGCACATAAAACACGATCAAAAACACTCCCTCGAGGCGCGTTATCGTGCGCCGGCCGCTCGCTGCAATTGGCAGGAGCACAAACGAGAGGGCGGCCATAACCAGCAGATCGGCGATTCCCTGTGCCGGAACGGGGACGGGCCTGATGGCCGCCGTCACGCCCATGATGAAGAGCAGGTTGAAGATGTTGGACCCCACCACGTTGCCGATGGCGAGATCGCTCTGGGATCTCACGGATGCGATGACAGTGGTGGCCAGCTCGGGGAGGCTTGTGCCCACGGCAACGAGGAAGAGACCGATGAAGACCTCTGATATATGGAGCGCCCTGGCGACCTCCGTTGCTGAACTCACGGTCAGCCTGCCAGCCGAAACGAGCAGTATGAGCCCGCCTATCGTCATGACGGCGGGCACAAGAACTGTCCGGGTCTCTTTCGCCTCCGCTGACTCGGATGTTTCAGACAGATAGAGATCCGGCTTCTTGTCTTTGAGGGCCTGTGCGATATTGTAGAAGATGAAGACGCAGAAGAACAGCAGGAACACGAGAGAATCGGAGCGGTCGAAGGTGTTTCCCTCCGACCGGAGCACCAGGTCGCAGCCCATGACGAGCGCTGCGCTGGTCGCCAGGATCATCATGGGAATCTCCCGGACGATCACCGTGCTCCGCACCTTGAGTGGCCTCATCAGGGCCGCGATCCCCAGAATGAGCCCGATGTTGGCGATATTGGAGCCGATGATGTTGCCGAAGGACAGGTCCATGCTCCCTCTGAGCGCCGCAGCGACATTCACCGCAAGCTCGGGCGCGCTGGTTCCGAATGCGACGATTGTAAGCCCGATGATCAGAGGGGATATCCCAAGGACGCCCGCAAGAGACGATGCCCCCCTGACCAGGAAATCCCCTCCGGCGATCAGGAGGGCGATACCGATAATAAGCAGGATTGCGTCTATCATAGCCCCCTATTTCACATCCGCCGATCTCAGGGCTTCCGAGGCGACCCGAAGATGCCCGGTGACGACGGAAAACGCCGCCGGATCGACACATCCCGTCATGATTTCACCCTTTGACCCGAATCAAGCACAATCCGGTCATATCAGCAACCGAGCAGGCAAATCAATACCTTGGTTCATTGGTCGCTCCGCCCAGACGGCGTACGTGCGCCGATTGTCGTTTCGAAGCCCGGCGATTGTCTCAGACGATCGCGCGTCACAGCCGCCACTTCTTCCTGAAGAATGCGATCAGGGATATCGTAATGCCGGACACGGCCGCCCGCAGGACGGGATACGTCCGTCGCCGGTGCAGATCGGGCACAAAGGTCCATTCCGTACAATGAGAGGCTCTCTTCCGGTTTCTTGCCGCAGCGGCAACCGGGATCAGCCCAGATATGTTCTGAACCATTTCGAGGCAAGGCCGGCGACGATATCGAGCTTTCCCGGCTCCTCGAAGAGATGCCCTGCACCCTCAACGATCCGCAGATCCTTCTCTGCGGTCAACGCCTCGAACGCCTGCCGGTTGAGGTCGGCGACGAGCGGGTCGTTCCCCCCCACGATGAACAGTGTCGGCGAGCGCACCTCGGGCAGGATGTCCATCACAAGATCCGGCCTTCCGCCACGGGATACGATCGCCCGTATCTCGACGCCGACCTCGACGCTCGCCTTCAGCGCCGCAGCGGAGCCGGTGCTCGCACCGAAATAGCCGAGCTCGAGCGCTCGGTCCCTTGTGCTCTCAGCAACCCACATGGTCGCCTCGGCCATGCGCCGGGAGATCAGATCGATATCGAACCGGTTGCGGTAGATCAGGTCTTCTTCCTGCGTCAGGAGGTCGAAGAGCAGAGTGCCCAGCCCGCTGCCCTGAAGAATCCGCGCCACATAGGTGTTTCTGGGGCTCAGCCTGCTGCTGCCCGCTCCATGTGCGAATATCACGAGACCGGACGCGTGCTCCGGTACGGTCATCATCCCTTCGAGCGAGACGCCTCCTGCGGGGATGCGGAGGAGTTCCTCCACCACCATGGGTTCCTCCTGATTTTCGTTCAACGGTAAGACACTTGGCTCAAGAGATCATAATGGAGCGGGAGGCGGGTCTTGCAACCCCTCTTGCGGACTTTCGGCCGGAGCCGGTGCAAGCAGGGTCTTTCATGCCGTGCCGGATGGAGCGCCAAGCCCGTCGAACGGCCTTCAAATCCAATAGACGTTTTTCTCGTTCCGGCTCTTTTTTTCTTCAAAGAGTCTGCGGGCATCCTGTATCTGGAGCACCCTGTCCGGAGCGCTCAGAATCAGGAAACAGTTACACCCGGCGTTGGGGCAACCGGCTCTCACCCACTTGAATACCCGGGCAGCCCTCTCCACCGATGGATTGATCTCGGTCCAGAAGATCTGGCTCTTGCATCCCTCGCACGTGAAAAAGTAAACTACGTCCCCTGTTCGGGTCTGACCTTCATGTTCCATGAGCACATACCCCTTTCCCAGGTACAGGCATGTATTTCGACTTACGTTAAGAAAAGATCCGCTCCCGGTCAAGAGCGATTACCGGATGACACCGCGATCGGCCTGGTGCGCCCTTTCTCCGGCCGGATCTCCAGGCCGATCTTCGCCTCATCCGTTCAGAAAAATCGGGGGAACCCTGCACGGTTTTACCTCGATCCGCTTCCACACACCTTCGACGACATACGGTTCGGTCTTCAGATAGCCGTCGAGCTCCTCGAGGGAATCGAAGTCGTACAGAACGATCGAGCCAATCATGGATCCCTTTTCATCGACAAGGGCGGCGCCGTAAAGAGCCCTGCCCTCCTGTTTGAGCCGTTCGATGGATGCCAGATGGCGTTCTCTGGCGGCGAGCCTCCTGGCCGGCGCCTGTTCATCCGCACCATCGTATGCGATGACGAGAAAATGCACCTTTCCTCCCAGGGCTTGTACGACCCCCCTTCACACCGGTTTTCACGCGTGCAGGGATAACAATGAGCTTCCCGCGGGCCTTCCATGCGAAACGGCCGGTCCCGGGAGGCCGGTCTCCGTTGTCTTGTATCCAGTACAGGAGGATATGGCAAGGAAAATTCTTTTTCCCGCCCGATCCTGATCCGGCGACATCCGCACGGTGCCGCAGGCTTCAGGACAGCGCCTCAGAAGACAGCGGACACTCCCGTCCGGCCCGGCATCATGTCTGCCAGTAGATCCTTCCGATCTCATGGTTGGTGAGCTTGATATATTCCCTCCTCGCCTTGTCCATGGAAGCGAACATCGTTTCCGGGAACAGCGTTATGGTGCGATTGCAGTGGGGGTTGGGGCATCTCCCGCGATATTTTTGAGCCCCTGTCGAACCATCGAGACGGGCGAAGAACTTGGTATTGCATCCCTGGTGGTCGAACAAAGCGACTCTGTTTCCTCTCCTCATCTTCTGCCTCCTGCCATCAATGGTGAACCCGGATGCGGGCGGGGCCCCTTTTGGCGGCATGTTTCCCGCATGGCATGCAGCCCCGGCCGTCCGGTTCATAGTACGCTTTGTCGGGTTCGGGCTGAACACAACAAGTCTTTAACCATGAATAGTAAGAGCAGAGACCGCTCAGTCAAGATATGATTTTAACGGGTTGTTTATTTCAGAAAGAAAAAGTGTGCGTCGATGGTTTCGAAGTTCCCGGTCTCTTGACACCAGGAGAAGGCCTCCCGCGCGTTCAGCGGATGTATGGATGATCCTCCGTACCAGATCTCCGTGCCAGGCAGCGAACGGCTCCGGGAAAGCAGCCCGCCTTCAAAAAGAATGAAATAATTGCCCTTTGCCGTCTTATACAGGGTCTCGGACTCGTGGCGGAACACCGACGATTCTTCCCCGGGCCTCCATGTCGCCAGCATCTCGGACGTTCTCGGGTCATACTCGTGCTCATCGTAATCGGGGGGGACGATCTCCTTCATCAGATGCCAATGTGCCATATAGGGAGTTCAGAATCAAAGGGTTAATGATCTTAAAAACGATCCGATGCACATACATGCCGCACATTCGCTCAGCCCACACGCCGCCGGAGAAGAAGGCAGCACGGCCGGCGGGCCGGGGCGGCATCCTTTCTCTGCGCTGCGGCTGCAATGCCCTGAAGCCGAATTACGGGTAGATTCCTTTTTGAGCCCGCTCTCCTTATTCCACCTTCAGGCAGATCATGGTGTAGTTCTTGCGGGCCCCTATGGTCGGGTGAATAAACTGCAGCCCCGCCTCTTCAGGGGTGAATCCCGCCTGTTCGCAGATGCTCTTCGCATTTTCACGGGCCCGGAGAATGACCCAATAGAGCTCTTCCTGAAGATCGATCAACGACTTATCAGATATGTCCCTGCAGCGCATGTTCTGATTCATCATTCTGACCGCTTTCTTCATAATGTTCAGACTCCTGTCACTTGGCCTGCTTGATCAGTTCATCAACGTTGTGGCCGTTGAATTTTCCTCTTTTCACGAATTCGTTCATTTTGCCGACATCCGCGCCGCCATCCACCGCCGCATTGATCCGGTCGATCTTTCTTCTGAGATGGTCGAGCCTTCCGGCCTTGGTAACCCGGGATAGCAGACAAACGATTTTTTCATCGTTCCACCATGAAAAATCTTGTTCTTTTTCTCTCATGGTTCTGTTTCCTCCGTTATCTTAAATGCTTCCACTTGCTCCACCCTTCGGCAATCGAAGCACAAATTAATAAATTTATTGTTTAAATAATATATTATGAGGTGTTTTGAACATCTCAATACCTTTATTATAATTTTATTGATTTGATTAATAAATTAAATACATTACAAATGATTGCATTTTAAAAGGGCTCCAGTCCACATCGGGAAAATAACCAGGATTTGCCGAATACTGTGATTGAGGATCACTGACAGAAATTGGAGCGATCCTTGAAGCCTTTCTTTTTGACGGAAATTCCGCTGATTATCGAAAAATACTGTCTGAGCTGCACTGAGCAGGGCCTGCAGTGAATCGGATCACGAAAATTCTCATTTTGGATAACTCGTTTATTTTGAATCCCATTCGCCTCTCGAGGCCCCGAAGCTCATTGATTAATAAAGTTATTAATCTAATTATATTACTATGAAGAAACAGGAACGCTCACAGTACACGATGAGGCTCGATAGCGATTTAATGAAGCGGATCAAGATCCTGGCAATCGAGGAAGGGAAAAAGACAAATAATGTCATTGAAGAAGCACTCAAAGATTTGCTGAAAAAATACGATATCACCGCTTCTCAGAACGAAGGATCTTCCTGACCTCTAGAAATGCGATGAAATAACCCGGTGCTATCCGTCTCTTCGCCGGACACAGGCCGGAAGTTTCTTCAGCGGACGGTTGCATCTTTTCTTATGCGGCACCACGAAGTCGGGGTATCTCCGGCCAAAGGTATCCGAGTGCCTACACCATAAGAAGCCACAGTTGATCGATATTACATCATAAATTGCCGTGGCAAAAACGCAAAGAGGCCTGGCCTCAGGATGTCATCGCCTCCCCGCCGGAGAAGTGTTCGTCGATCACATCGAAATTGCCGGTTTCCTCGCACCACCCCAATGCCTCGTCATCCGAGACCGGTTTGATATTGGAGCCGCCGTACCAGATCTCGGATCCGGGGAAGGGGTGGAACCGTGAAAACAGCCCGCCCTCGAGGAGAATAAAATAACTACCTTTTTCGGTTCTGTACAGGGTTTCCACTTCATAGAGAAAACCGCCGGGATTCTCTCCCGGGCTCCAGTCCGCCAGTTTTTGGGAAGACTTTGGATTGTATTCGTTGACATCGAAAGGAAGCTCCATCATTTCTGCACCACCATGCTGACCGTTGCCTTCGGATTGGTACAGGGTTTCTCCCAGGGATCATGCGAGGGGTTTGTGAAAGGTTCGCTCGGACATGACCGGAAGATGTTGCACTATCTGCGGCCCTGCTGAAGGATCCGGGCCAGGGCGATCGAGCGCCACTGCTGATTTGTTTGAAGACTTATTATACAGTGCGTCTGCTGTGCCTCAAATGCCGCCGCGTGATGATTTGCCGGTATCGATGAGCCATGCGGCCGGATGTATGGCGATTATTCCACGGGCATTTTTTCGGCATTTTTTATCGAGACCCCCTCCGCTGCCTTCAGGAGACCGCCCTCTTCTTGTCAGGATCGGCTCTCCCGACGCGCTCTTGAAAAAAATCACTCGGGCTTCAGAGTCTTCCGGCAAAAATCCCTCGTTTTTTCAGAGGATCATAGTATATAAGATTAATATGGAATATTGATCGCTTTACGCTTTCTTAACAATGGAGGTTACCAATGACATCCAGGGGTCTCGTATTTATCGAAGTCCGGTCATTCCGCGGGAACCACAGGCTGTATCTCAAGGAAACCGGCGACTGCATCGCCACCTTCATGAACCCGCGGGAGGCATTCCGGACAGCCGTGGTCGTGGACAGGGCCATGCACTGGGTGTGGAAGAAACGGCGCAAGGACAAACCGGACGGCGCCACCTCGACGAACACAGGATCGTGAGCATCCGTGACAAAGCCTGAGAAACCGCTCGGCACCCGCCTTCTCGAAACCCTTCACGACCGGAGGCGGGAAGACCATCTCAGGTCGGGTTATCGACGCATATGTTCCGCTTCGCAACGCACTCACTTGAAGCCGGCCAGAGCTTATGGATGATCCAGGAGCTTCTCGGTCATGAAAAAATATCCATAACACAGAAATACACACACGTTTCCATAACGAGAAAGCAGGTAGCGATTGACGCCTTGGATGAGATGCAGGCAGCGGTGTATTGGCTTGTAGTGATTGTGGGAGTTCTTGAGTTACTGGAAAGTGAAGCCAGCGCAGGGACTTGAACCCTGGACCTGCTGATTACGAAT
>DCDF01000237.1 GCA_002316295.1 Syntrophaceae bacterium UBA1062
GAAATGTGGGAAGGCATGGTGGGAGCAGGTTTTGCGCAGATTCCCCTCACAGCGACCAATGCCATCATCGTCACCGCCGCCATGATCAAGACGTACTGGCCCCAGCGGGATGTGGGGGTCAGGCAGCTATCGTTGAGCACAGGCCTCATGAACCTCGTCTCTCCATTCTTCGGGGGCATGCCCATGTGCCACGGGGCCGGTGGACTTGCAGGCCAGTATTACTTCGGCGCCCGTACAGGAGGGGCGAACATCATAGAGGGTACGATAGAAGTAGGCCTCGGGATCCTTCTGGCCACTTCTATCGCGAATCTCTTCACCCTGTTTCCGGGTCCTGTCATCGGTTCGATGATGCTCCTGGTGGGAATACAGCTCGTGGGCTTCGACCGAAAACCCGCTTTCAACAGGGATCTGATCCCCCTGGCGGTGACAGTAGCCGTCTCTTTGCTCACAAATATGGCCTTTGGTTTTCTTTCCGGCATGATCGCACACTTCGGTCTCAAAAAGCTCCTGGGGGGCTGACAGCCCCCGGCGCCGTCTGAACCGGTGGGAGGCAGTGCTCGACATGAATGCGTGGCGGTCCCTTGACTGCCGGCTTATTCCAGACATTATGGAGGAAAAGATATGAGCAGAATCATTATCACCATCGGGGAGATATCTCTGCCTGCGGAGCTTTATGAGACAGAGACTGCCGCCGCGGTCGAGGCTCTTCTTCCCCTCAGGGGCGCGGCTTCTCTCTGGGGGGAAGAGATCTATTTCGATATCCCGCTGCGCATCGAACCGGACTCCGGGGCCCGGGAAGATATGGAAGCCGGAGAGCTCGGATACTGGCCTGAAGGACCGGCATTCTGCATCTTCTTCGGACGCACACCTGCCAGCACCTCTGAGAAGCCGCGGGCCTACAGCCCGGTGAACGTGATCGGCAGAATCCTCGAGGACCCCGCGGTGTTGAAGTCGGTCAGGCCGGGGGATACGATCAGTATATCGAAGCAGTGATATGATACAGATTGTTAAAAAACGGTAAGATTTCAGATATGATACCCGATGGAAGAAGCGTCCCGCTGATGACGGAAATTTAGGAGGATATGACGATGGCCGAAACGAACGGACACTGTGTGATTCTCACCACCTGCCCGAGCCGGGAAGAAGCGCACAGGCTCGCTTCGCTGCTCGTGCGCGGGCATCTGGCCGCATGCGTCCAGATAACCGAGATCACGAGCTGTTATGAATGGAAAGGCGAGGTAAAGACAGAGCCGGAGCAGCTCCTCTTCATCAAGGCGCTCTCGGACGCATTCGGAGAGATCGAGCGTCTCATCACAGAGAACCACAGCTACGAAGTCCCCGAGATCGTGCAGATTCCCATTGAAAGAGGGTATCCGCCCTACTTGAGATGGATCGACGAGGTGACGGGCTCCTAGATCGATATTAAAAGGCGTGAGTCATCCCGTTCTTGATTCCGGGCCTGGAGTGTGCTAACGGCAGTTTATTCATGAATTTGAGTGATTTTGATCGATTGTGAGGGTGCTGAGAAAGACGGAAGGTCTTCGCTTCGGACAGAGGGGAAAACCGGCTCGTATCACCCGCATATTTCAGACGTTCGCTTGTCCCTTTCCGAACATCTCATACAGCGGTCCGCGAAGGCAGGCCGGGAATATGGCGTGAAGGAGGACGGGGTGATGAATTCCGCACAGGGTGTTTCATACCGGGCATGCGCGGTCCTTTTCTGCATAGCATGCGCCCTGATTCCGGCAGGCTGCAAGCGCACCGACATCACTCTCGTGAAGAAGAGCACATACGGCGGCATGGAAAAGACAATCGGGATGATGTTTGACACCTGCTCCCACTTCGTCTCAATATCCTGGGACCGGATACAGTTCGAGGCGAACCGGCCCATCGTGGTATTCACCGCCGAGATCCCTTTGCAGACTCTCCTGAACACAGTTTCCGAGGATGCAGGGAACTGGCTCTCCATCGAAAGGGAATATTTCATACAGGTGTGCGGCCATCTGTCGGGCGCCTACCTCAGGATCACGTTTCCGATAGCGCAGGACAGAACATTTCGGCTCGGTGAGGTCATGCTCGGCCTTGCCTCGGCAGACAGGACGGTATGGTCGCCCGGGCTCTCCACAGAAGAAAAGGAGCGTGTCATGAATGATATCTATGAGGATTCTCCAGGAATTTTTACACACATGGCGCGATACGCCAACCCGTCATTCCCCGAGGGGAGCGCGCTGTTTCGTACGCTCACCGGGAAAGGGTTTTCATATCTCAAGTAAAGGCCGTTTCTCTAAGCCCTCGAGGCTGCTGACCCGCCGCACGGGAAAGGAGGCAAAATGATCAACCATCTCCACCACGTTCATATTTTTGCATCCGATATCGATAAAAGCATCGCCTTTTACCGGGAGTGCTTCGGCGGCCAGGTCGTTCTCGACAACCTGGTCGCCGGTTCGAGAAACGTGTTCATGCGCATCGGCGCCGGCAGGATACACTTTTACAGCCAGAGACCGAAATACCCCGGCAGAGGAAGCGTCCATCACATCGGCATCCAGACAGACGATATTGAAAC
>DCDF01000087.1 GCA_002316295.1 Syntrophaceae bacterium UBA1062
GCTCGATATGGCTGTCCACGTTGTCGAAGTAATTATAGTGGGCCTGCTCCTCGTCAAGGATGGTCTCAAAGATCTTCGAGCTCACGCTGTCGCCGTTCACGGTGCACACCTGGAGAAACCGGTTGTATGCATCGATGGTGTCGTCTTCGAGATGCGCGTCGAAGCTGAACATGGCTTCGACCTTCTGCCCCTTCTGAATCTTTTCGATCGGATCGGCCGTCGGCTCGCCACCCAGCTCCTTGATCCGCTCTGCGAACATCTCGGCATGGCGCATCTCGTCGATGGCGATCAGCTTTATATTTGCCGCCAGCTCTCCGTAATCCATATCGTCGAGGTTGTAGTGCTGGTTCATGTACTGGTAGATCGCCTGCAGCTCCATCGCCCGTGCCGTGTTCAGGACTTCTATGACCTTTTTCTTTTTTTCTCCAGCCGAATTCTTTGCCATGGATATCCCCTTTTCATGGTATTTTTCATTCAGTGATTAATGTACTGCCCGGCCCGGAATATTCAAGTACAGAGGATGATTTATCTTTTGTACCGGGCTCGGATCCTCGCCGGGAACCGGACCGTACCCCCTGAAGCTGCGCCCTGACTCCGGCGTCAGCGTCCTTCCAGGGGCTGCGCAGCGCTCCTGATCCTTCCGGATTGTACCATGTCGAGGAATTCTTCTCCGAGATGCCTGCAGGCGTCGATGACACGCTTCCAGTATTCGATACGGTCGTGATCCTTGCCGCGGAACCGGACGAAATCGTCTCGGTCGGGAATCTTGCGAAGCGGAAGGCGCCTGACGAAATCCGGAGACGGACTGACGAGCACCACCTTTTCCATATGTCTCTTGTCGGGCTTTCTCCACGGGAGAGGCTTGTCGAACCAGCCGGGGGTGATGCGGTTGCGGTAGTGGAGGAAGAGCACGAGCCCCGGGTTGCGATAGGCGAGGTCCAGATGGTAGTCGATGAGCCCGCCGTCGCGGTACATCCCGGGCTTCGCCCCGAGAGGGTCTCTCACCCCTTCCATGACCAGCGGTATGGAGCCCGAGGCGAGAAGAGCGGTCCTCAGGTTTGCCGGGCCCAGAGAAACCCTCTGGAGCGGAAATCCGTCCTCCCCGAAGAATGACGGGAAATCTCGGGCATCGGAGAACAGGGTGCGGGAGAAGAACATTCGGAGAAATCTTCTGTCCAGCGCATTTGCAGTTGCCGCCAGAAGCAGGGCCGGGGCCAGGACATATCTGTCTTCACGGGCAAAAGGCCCGCGGCATCGTGCGGAAAGCAGGTTCAGACGGAAAAAGGGATGCTCGAAAACCGCGTGCGCGCCTGCATCGTCCAAAAAGGCATCCATGATGCCCCGGGTTACCCTGGTTACCTCCGATGCATCGGGAGACGGAGAGTAGCGCTGATGGATATAGGCGGTCTCGAAACTGTCGTAGGCCCCTCTTTCTAAGCCCTGCGCCAGGGCGGCGAACCGCCAGCTTCCGATTGACGAGCCTATGAGAAAGACGGGATGAGAAGAAGCGGTGAACCATGAAGAAAACACGGCCCGGTCCAGGCCTCCCAGCACAAGCCACTTGGGCCCGCCGGCCGCGCCGGCGATCACATCCACGGAGTCGGGGCCGAAGCCTCCGTCCCGGATGACCTCCAGGGCCGTCGGTCCTGCAAGAACGGCGAGATCGCCCGTCATAGCCTGCTCGGAAACAGCCGGGAAAATCCCGTACCGGGACGATTGTCCCTATTTCTCCAGGGACAAATCGCTGTAAGGCACACCAGCGGTCCGGCGGCTTCACAAGGGAAGTGCCCGGCGATTGCCCGGGACGCCTCTTTGATGGCCGCATGAGTATTATTCCCTGTACACAGGGTCCGTCTATGCCGGTTCTGCACGAAGCAGCTCCAGATTCTTTCCCGCTTCCGGGCTTATCTTGATGAAGCTTCTCAGCATACCGCACGGGTAGTCCACACACTCGGCACAATTTGCCAGCTCATTTTCCATGCAGCATTTGCGGATTTCACACATGGTTTCGCAGTAGAAGAACAACCGCCCCCCCGCCCTGCAGCCGTCGCAAGAGATTTGCTCCGGCTGAATGTCGGTGTGATAGAGGGCCGACCATTCCCTGGCTACCTGTTCTCTTCGGGAGCCGTCATCCGCCTTGGTGGCGATGAATGCTTCACAGAGAGAACAATCCAGGCCGCAGCATGCAATCATTTCTCTCCCTCCCCCATCTTCTTGTGATCATGCGTCAATCTCATATCGACGTTATCGGGCCTTCAGGGCGGAACCGTCAGGCCCCTGTACCTCCGTCGCCCTTGCGCCATGCGTCGGGAGCCCGGAGTTCGTCCCGTCTGTGCTCGACTCCGCCTCCTGCGGCCCGCTCATCCCTGCTTTTCGTGCGGGTGTCGTCCAGACTCTCGAAGCGGTACCATACGGTATAGGCGGTACTGATCAGAGGCGCAGGAATGATGAACGAGCAGAACAGCCGGTATTCTTTTATCCGGCATATGAGAGAGCCGTCCTCCCCCCGGGAAAGAAACAGGGTGCCGCTGACGATGTATACGCCCTCTCGGGTGTCAAGCTTCGGCCTGTACGAAAGCAGGATGCCGCCTGGCCTCGATGCGTACTCCAGGCCCTCCTCGGGGCATCGGTACAGCTGTTTGCCCGCTGTGTCGTAAACAGAAATCACGATCCGGTCTTCTCCGGACTTCTGGATCTCCACTCTGTCGGCGTCGCCGAGATGCCTTTCGGGGAAGAAATCGGAGAACAGGCAGGGTTCCAGAATATAGCTGAGGCTCCTGAACGCCGGAGGCAGCCACTCGCAGCTGCTGGAGCCCTGATCCCGGTATACGCCGGTGATGCTCTCACCCGCATCTTCACCCGGCTGCCATGTGCCGGGCCAGGTCTGAGGCCTGGAATAATGGTTGCCGGCGCACGACGAAAACAGGCCGATCGACAGGACAACCAGTCCACAGAGCAGAAACCTCCGCAGGAGAAGGGTCATCCTCTTGATTCTGCAACCTCCTCTCGGGGCAATCCGACTCATCATGCCCTTGAGCGCTCCCGAAACTTCATTTCGCCGCATATTTTACCATGTCGGACAGGCATTATCCACAAATCTTTGCAGCAAAGGGATAGGCCAGGAACAGCGCCGCGGCGCGGCAGCTCTCTTCCGGGTATCTCCCGACCGCGGTCTCGTCGGAAAGAACGAACCCGCGGTATCCCCTGCTCAGTGCATCGAGGAGGCAGCATACCTCCGACCTGGTGGGCGCACTGTGTGCGGACATGTGCTCGAGAACCTGTCCGGCGAGGAGTACGGGCGGTTGGATCTCCTTGAGCATATCCGAGAACCGGTGGACCGCGCACGCCATACCCGCATGGCCCATCTCGGCCCCGAGATCGCCCCTGCAGACCCACAGCTCGTCCGCCGACAGGGAGATTCCGGCCGCGTCATCGATGGCGGTTTCCCGCTCCAGCTTTGCGATGAGATATGCGGAATTGCCTATGATGCTGCGGTATCCCGCCATTTCCACACCGTCTTTCACATAGGAAACGGCGTAAAGAACGGCATCGAGGTGAGCGGTCAGCCTCAGGATTTCCAGATCTTTTTCCTGCAGGGACTCGCTGCGGTACGAAGACAGTGGATACGTGATCCCCTTGCGGGAGGAGATTCTCCCCCCTTTCACGACCCGCGCCCGAACCGACCCTGAGGAGACTGATTCCACCGCGAGCACTATCCCGGCGTCGTTCAGCGCGATCTCTCCACCGGACAGCGGCGCCGCATCGAAGAAGTCCGGATGCGGAACCGGCAGGATATCCCGCCCCGCGGCCGCCGCCGCATGCACCAGCTCTATGCTCCCACCCGCATGAAGGTCATGGGGAGGGAAATCGCCCAGCCTCCATTTGCTTCCCTGGAGATCGAGCACCACCGGCGGCCTGGGGTCCAGAGAATCGAGGAACGGGGCAAGCCTCTCCAGCCACCGGAGAAGCTCCTGAACGCCGATATGGGAAGTGTTCAGTCGGAATGCTGTCGCACCGGAAGAGATCATCTTCCTCCACATGTCTTCGGTGCAGCTGCTCGGTCCCAGTGTCGCCACGATCTCGTAATTCACGCCCTCCGCTCCCCAAGCTGAATGATACCAGGATAATCCGCCCAGTCAAGGCCGGGGGTCGTCGGTGTCTGTTCCACGCCGTTCTCAGGCCTCCGCGGCTTCCTCTCCCGGCACCGCTGCGCCCGCCTCCTCCGGAGCCCGGGCCTGGGAATACGTGCGGGATCTCACCTCCTCCTTGATGCGCTGGATGTGGCCGCGGCCGAGCCCCTTGACCTCGCAGCCGAGCTCGAAAAACCGGCGGATCTTCCGGTCATCCAAGATCCCGAAGCAGTCGATGACGGCGACGGGAGCGCCGGTCATCTCCACCACGAGATCGGGATCGAGGCCCAGATATTCGGCGTGCCTCACCGCCAGCACTACGGCATCGGCGCCTTTGAGCGTGCCGCCGAGATCTTTGCTCACCCGCAGATGTCTCAGCCCTTCCTGGTTCCGGAAGAAGCGTGCCCAGCTGGCGCCCACCGAGGGATAGGTATCCTGGGCCTCGAACTCCCACCAGTGCTCCACATAGGGATCGTGGACCCGGATATCCCCGCCCATTTCGGCGATCTTCCGGATCATGAGCTCGGAGCCGCTGTAGCGGGTGTCCCCCACGTCTTCCCGGTATGAGGCGCCGAGCACTGCGACCACGGATGCAGCCACGATCTTGCCCATGTTCCTCAGCGCGTCCCTGATGAGGTGCACAGCATGGAGGGCCCGGGTGTCGTTGACGTCGATCGCCTCAGGCGTGATCACGAAATTCTCGTCCTCATACCCCATGAGGTGCCGGTATGCCCACACACCCAGGCCTCCGTCTTTGGGCAGGCAGTAGCCGCCGATGCCCGGGCCGGGGAAAATCATATTGCTGTGGGTGGGCCTCACCCGGATGGCGTTGATCACCTTGATGAGATCGACGCCGTTCTTTTCACAGAAGTTGCTCCACTCGTCCATAAAGGCCAGGATGGCGGCCCGGAAGCTGTTTTCAACGATTTTGGCGGTCTCGCTTTCGATCGGCCTGTCCAGAACCGTGAGCGGAAACTTCTCCACGTTGAGCACATCGGAGAGAAACCGCTCCACTCGGGCTTTGCTCTCCGGATTGATGCCGCTGCATACGCGCCAGAAGTCCCTGATGGACTTCACGTAATCCTTGCCGGGCATGACCCGTTCATAGCTGTGCGCAAGAAGCGGCTCACTCAAGATGCCGCGCGCGGAGAAGGCCTTCTTCATGGTGGGGTATGCGATGTATTCGGTGGTTCCGGGCGGCACCGTCGTCTCGATGAGCACCAGGCAGTCGGGCCTGACCTTCTCGCCGATGATCCTCATGGATTCCTCCAGAGCGGCGATCTCCGCGCGGCCGCTGCGGCAGTTGCCCAGCTCCTGCTTGAGAAAGTCGCACTGGACGTCCACCACCACAACATCGGCAAGACTCAGGGCATCGTAGGTATATGTCGCCACGAGGTTCTTCCTCTCGAGGACACAGCGCCGGATCAGCGTGTCGACCTCCGGATCCTCGGCCTTCACAGGCGAGACCCCGCTGTTGAACATGGGGATCTTCCAGAAGCTCCGGGTGCTGGGCCGCTGCATGCCGATGACATACTTCATGGCCTTGCCGGTCTTACTGTCCGTGCTGTCGGCGACTACGGCGGCCATGACCGCCCCCACAAAGCCCAGGCCCATGACGACGACGATCTCCCGCCCGAGGCCGCGCTGCTCTTCGACCGAATCCCTGAGCCTCTGGAGTTCCTGCTCGTAATCGGACTCCTGTGGGAGCGGATAGGATGTCCCATCGGGGCTGTACGAATATGCCTGATTCATGGTTCCTCCTCTTTCTGAAGCATTTTATCACAGGATCTTCGCGGAGAGAGACCAACACGGAGTGTCCGCATTCCGGACGAGTCATCCGAAGACCGGGCGAGGCTTGCGCTTCGTTTCTCTCCACACTGCCGTTTTATCAGTATAATACACCAACTGCGGGCGGACTCAAGGATCATGGCAGTACGGGAGAGCCGAGCCGTTTCACGAACCGTATGCCGGTCTCCTCATAGCCGAGGTGTCTGTAGAACCGGTGAGCTTCCGCATAATGCGAGCCGCTTGCAAGGACGGCGATCACCGAGCCCTGCTGTCTGATCCAGTCTTCTATCCTTGCCATGAGGGATCCGCCTATGCCTTTGCCCCGCCATCTCTCTTCGACCACCAGGCCGGTCAGCCTGCCGTATCTTCCCGTCACTTCCAGAGAATACCCGATTTGTGCGCCTACAAGCCCGACGACCTCGCCGGATATTTCGGCAACGAACGTGACGTAATCGGGATGATTGATCAGTGCCTGCAGCCTGCCCCGCATTTCATCGGGCGATGCGGGATATCCCAACTGCCCCAGAAGGCGGGAGACGGCCGGCGCATCGTCGAGCAGGGCCTCCCGGACAACCGGGCCGCTCATTCCCGGTTCCATGATTCCCCTCCCCTGTGTATTCTCGCTTTTCTCACGCCCTCTCGTCCCTCGCCAGCTTGTCTCTCATCTTCTCCAGGAGATCGTAGAGATACTCCATGGTCTCCCTGCAGGGCTGTTTTTTCTTCAGAATCCAGCGCCGGTGCTCGAAGAACAGACGGGCTCTCATTTCGGAAAGAGTCCGGCACTGCATGACATCGGGCACCGGTGTGCAGCGGTTGAACGAGCCGGCGCGGGAGTAGCCGTCAAAGGTGAGCGAAAAGAGCGCGATCTCGTGCCACGGCGCTCCCTTGAGCGGTATGTCTTCTATTCTGAGGTCCGAGTTGGAGATATATTCGGGCAGGAGGCCGCCTTTTGCCTTTTTCTTCGTTCTCCAGAGATATTTTCTTCCGAGCTTCATGGTCTTCCTGGGGGTACCGCACCGCCGGCATGTCTTACCGCGGCGCGTGCAGGGCGCCGGTGCGCCGCGGTCGGTGAATTCAGGCCCGCAAGGGGGATGTCCTCCCGCTTCCCGGGCTCCCTCGGCCGGAACTTGCCGGTGAAATACGCATGGACCATGCCCAGCATCTCGTGGATCACGATCTCGCAGTTGCGGATCTTCTCAGAGCGGGGGAAAAACGACTTGAGGCTCATGTATTCATGATCGATGACAAGATGTCCGACCGGTGCTGCAAGCGGCTGCATGCCCTGCGCCCTGAAAAGCGCCATGGATCTGGGCATGTGATATGCCGAGGTCACCAGGATGAAGTGCCGCCTCCCCACGATGGGCCCGATGAGCCGAGCCTCCTCGGCCGTATCTTTCGACGCGTCCTCCAGGACGATGTCCTCCCGGTCTACTCCCAGATCGCAGGCCAGCTCGGCCATGAGGGATGCGCCTGCCTTCGGGTCGAAGAAACTCCCTCCGGACACGAGCAGCCTGGAGCCGGGAAGATTCCGGTGGATTCGAATTCCCTCGACGAGACGCACCTGGGTTTCCTGAAGGAGCTGGCTGGTGACGGGCAGATTTCCATCCGAGACATGTCCGCCCGCCAGAACGACCACCCACCGGATGCCCTCTTTTCGCGCCGCCTCGATATCGAGGGGCGGATACCGGCGCTCGAGGCCTGCGAGCGCCGCATCGAAGAGGACTCCATATCCCATTGCCACCAGCATGAGAACTCCGGCCGTGAGCACAACCCGCGCGGCGCGCTTTCGCCCGCTGAACCAGAGCAGAACGAGCCCGATCGCCAGAATGCCGGCCGTAAGGGTCAGCGGCATGAAGAATCCGCTTATGATTTTCTTGAGCACAAACATGGGCTTTATCTCAAAACATCATTTCAGCCCGGCCTGAACGCTGCGTTGGCCAAGTGGTTCAGTCGCTCTGCGACCG
>DCDF01000181.1 GCA_002316295.1 Syntrophaceae bacterium UBA1062
TTATTTAACATAATATATATTATCGGTAATTATGTGCTCCAGTATCAGGTCCGGTATTCGGAATTGATCTTCACATAGTCATAGGAGATGTCAGTGGTATAGGCCGTGAAGC
This sequence comes from Syntrophaceae bacterium UBA1062, assembly GCA_002316295.1. Classification (GTDB taxonomy): domain Bacteria; phylum Desulfobacterota; class Desulfomonilia; order UBA1062; family UBA1062; genus Phosphitivorax. Next base: position 113 of record DCDF01000181.1, read on the forward strand.
TGCCCGGGCCCATCCCGAGGCGGATGCCGATGGTGATTTCTTTTTCTTTCAGCAGTGAATGAAGAGTATCTTCATGAAACCCCTTCGATTCCTGTCCGTTCGTGACGACCTCATAGCCGGATATCTCTATCGCTATTTTTTCTGGGTCTATCGTGGCGCCGCTGTATCCGATCGCTGCCAGAATCCGCCCCCAGTTGGGGTCGGCTCCGAAAAGCGCGGTTTTTACCAGAAGCGAGTTCGCGACTGACATGGCCGCTTTTTTGGCGTCCTTTTCGCTGTGCGCACCGTCGACGACGATGGTCACGAACTTGGTAGCACCTTCTCCGTCCTTTACTATCAGGATCGCAAGATCCCGTATGACCTCTGTGAGGCCTTTCTCAATTTCATCAATGTTTTCAGTAACATAACCAGTAGATAGAGCCAGAAGCGTGTCATTCGTCGACATGTCGCCGTCGATGGTGATGGCGTTGAAGGTGCGTTCTACGGCATTTTTAATAATATTATCAAGTGCCTGCTTCGAAACCGCTGCATCGGTCAGTATAACCGCCAAGGTCGTGGCCATGTCGGGGGCGATCATCCCCGCCCCTTTCGCAATACCGATCATGGTGGACCTTCCCGCCGTGCGGGATACGACCTTTGGAAAGGTGTCTGTAGTCATGATGGACCGGGCGAAGACATCGGGATCATTCCCCAGACCGGATACGAGATCGGGAATACGCGACACCATCCTGTCCACCGGAAGATGTACGCCGATGACCCCGGTGGACAGGGGGACGACCTCGCTGCTTTCAATGCCGAGGCTTTTCGCGGCGGCCTCCATCAGCATGCGCGCATCCTGTATGCCCTGGATCCCGGTACAGGCATTGGCGTTTCCTGCATTTGCCAGTACGGCCCGGGCGGCTCCTGCCCGGACGAGCTCTTCTCCGATAACCACCGGCGCCGCCTTGACCTGATTTCGGGTGAACACTCCCGAGAGGACCGCCTTTCGGTCACAGACGATGAGACCCATATCCGCGCGCTTGACCTGTGGAGATTTCACCCCGGCATTGACAGCGGAGAAACGGAACCCCCGGGGGATCATGCATCGGCCCCGCAGCATTGTTTATACTTCTTCCCGGATCCGCAGGGGCACGGGTCGTTCCTTCCGACCTTCTTGCCCTGACGTTTGAACGTTGCAGGCTTTTCGGACGACGGCCCACGGCCGAGTTGCATGCGCTGTTTGCGTTCCTTGTTCGATATACGCTCCACATCCTCTTCCCGCTGGATCTGGATCTTGAAAAGCCGCTCGAGGGAGAGTTCCCTCATCCGGCTCAGCGTAGCGAGGAACATGTCGAAACCTTCGCGCTGGTACTCCCGCAGTGGATTTTTCTGACCGTATCCCCTCAGCCCGATTCCCTCCTTGAGATGATCCATGGACAGGAGATGATCCTTCCAGAGGCTGTCAAGGGTGATGAGAAGAATCTGCCGCTCAACCATGCGCATGATCTGCGGTGAGAACTCGGCCTCTCTCTGCGCATACCGTTCGAGAACCCGCTCACGAAGGGTTCCCAGCAGGCTCTCCGGTGCTGCGCCTTTCTCGGGGACATAGTCGAAATCGATGTCGAAAACATTCCTGACCCAGCCTTTGAGCCCATCCATGTCCCATTCGGAGACCGGGGATTTTCTCGGAGCATACATATCGACAGTCTCATCCAGGACCTCGTCGATCATCTCTTCGATATGCTCTCTCAGATTCTCTTCAGAGAGGATCGTCCTGCGCTGGGTATAGATGACCTCCCGCTGTTTGTTCATCACATCATCGTATTCCAGGAGGTGTTTGCGTATCTCGAAGTTCCTGCCTTCCACCTTTTTCTGGGCGCCTTCGATGCTGCGGGAGATCAGTGGATGCTCGATGGGTTCGTCTTCGGCCACCCCGAGTCGATCCATGATCGACGAAATGCGTTCCGACCCGAAAATCCTCAGAAGGTCGTCTTCCAGGCTCAGATAAAATCTGGATTCCCCGGGATCACCCTGCCTGCCGGAGCGTCCTCTGAGCTGATTGTCGATCCGCCTGCTTTCGTGCCGCTCTGTTCCGAGAATGAAAAGCCCCCCAGCCTCTACGACCTCCCGGTGCTCCTCACTGCACATTTTCTTGAACTGCGCAAGAATCTCGGGATAGCTTGGATCGTCTACGCCGACCCGCTGCCTTGCCAGAAACTCCGGATTGCCTCCGAGTACGATATCCGTTCCGCGGCCGGCCATGTTGGTGGCAATGGTGACCGCTCCTTTCCGCCCGGCCTGGGCCACTATTTCCGCCTCGCGCTCGTGGTGTTTTGCATTGAGCACATGGTGCTGCACGCCCTTTCTCTTGAGCAGCGCGGAGACCTTCTCCGAGTTTTCGATGGAGCTGGTGCCAACCAGCACGGGCTGCCCTTTTGCATGGCACTCCGAGATCTGCTTTATCACAGCCTTGAGCTTCTCTTTTTCTGATTTATAGATGACATCGGGATGATCTTTGCGGACCATGGGCATATTGGTGGGAATGACCATGACGTCGAGTCCGTAGATGTTGTGAAACTCCATGGCCTCCGTCTCCGCCGTACCGGTCATGCCTGCGAGCTTTTCGTACATCCTGAAGTAATTCTGAAACGTCACTGAGGCAAGGGTCTGGTTCTCGTTGGCCACCTTCACGCCTTCCTTTGCCTCCAGCGCCTGATGCAAACCCTCGGAATATCGCCTTCCCGGCATCAGCCTGCCGGTGAACTCGTCGACGATCACAACCTCACCTTCCTTCACCACGTAATGGACGTCCCGGTGAAAAAGGGTGTGGGCACGCAGGGCCTGGTTGAGATGGTGCACGGTCCTGAACTCGGAAGGGTCATAAAGGTTGGGTTTGGAAAGAATCTTTTGGAGAACCTCTATGCCTTCTTCGGAAAACACGACGGTATTTGCCTTCTCGTCTTTCGTGTAGAGCGCTTCGGCATCCTTTCTCTTCAACAGATCCAGAATCGCCGTGTTGGCCTCGTAATACTTGGAAGTGGACTCCTCGGCCGGTCCTGAAATGATAAGCGGGGTCCTTGCCTCGTCGATGAGAATTGAGTCCACCTCGTCCACAATGGCATAGTAAAAGTCACGCTGAACGTAATCCTCAAAGGTGAACTTCATGTTGTCTCTGAGGTAGTCGAATCCGAACTCATTGTTGGTTCCATAGGTGATGTCGGCATTGTAACCGGCCTTTCTCTGCCGATCATCGAGGCCGTGCACGATGACCCCCACATCGAGCCCCAGGAATCGATAGATGTTCCCCATCCATTCGGAATCCCGCCTTGCGAGGTAATCATTCACTGTTACGACATGCACACCCCTGCCCAGCAATGCGTTCAAGTACACGGGCAAGGTTGCGACAAGGGTTTTTCCCTCACCGGTCTTCATCTCGGCTATCTTGCCCTCGTGGAGGATGATCCCGCCGAGAATCTGAACATCGAAAGGCCTCATTCCGAGTGTCCTTCTGGATGCCTCTCTGACGGTAGCAAAGGCCTCAGGGAGAAGATCGTCTAGATCGGCGCCTGCGTCGAGACGTTCTCTGAACTCAGCGGTCATCGCCTTCAGCGAGGCATCGTCCTTGGCCTGGAATTGGGGTTCTAGATCATTGATCTTGTTTAAAAGCGGCCTTATTCTGCGCAGTTCCCGTTCATTCTTACTGCCTATCAGTTTAACGAGCCATTTATACATACGGATATCACAATCCTTTTCACGCGTTTTCGGAGTTGAAAGAGTTTTAGAATAGTAAGGTGACTATTTCAACAGGTATCTTTATACGAAACGGCTCTCGTTATTTCAACATGTATCTCTGGGGATTCACATGGATACCGTTTACCAGAACCTCGTAATGGAGATGCGACCCGGTTGAACGACCTGTATTGCCGATCAGTGCGACCTTGTCTCCTTTTCGGACAGGCTGGCCCACTTTAGCCACCGCATCGTGGAGATGCGCGTATCTTGTCACGATACCGTAGCCGTGATTGATGACCATAAAGTTACCGTAAGCTCCGTTTTTGTAATAGGATGTAACGATTCCATCTGCCGGAGCATGGATAGGCGTACCCTTTCTCGATGCGATATCCACTCCCTTGTGGTATTCTCTCTTGCCGGTAAAGGGCGAATTGCGCCAGCCGTACCTCGACGTGACCCAGCCTCGGGCCGGCCATGAGCCCGGGGTATGGGCCAGAAGCGATCTTTGCCGCTCGATCTCGGCCAGTAGATCTTTTGCCACGTCCCGCTCGATGACAATATCATCACCAAGCTGCTTGATATGGGAATGAAGCTCTCGGGTAAGGATCTTTTCGGTGAGTGCTTCGGTGCCGTTTGCGGCCTGAATGGGCTCTGAGCCTCCTCCGATGCCGTTCAGCTCGTCGGATGCATTGAGATCGATCTTGGCGATACCCATCAGATGCCGGTTGAATGTCCGGAGAATGTTCATTTCTTCATCGAGCATGGAAACCTTTTCTGATAGCGCGACGATCTGCCTGCTCTGCTCGACTGCCTTCTGTTTTATGGACGCAACCCTCGAAAGGTCCACTCGCAGATGATAGAGCTTGTAGCCGGCGAATCCCGAAAATGCCGCTAGAAACACGACAAAGCCCACCGCGAGTGATACGATCAGGGGCGACATGGAGAATTTTCTGATACCCCTATTCTCTTTGGAAAGGATTAGTATCGTCCAGCTGGATTTCACGGATTCGCCCTCACTGTGCGCTCACATCGATCGCATCGATGAGTACTGACGGGCACAGTACGCTTCCGAACTCCCGCACATCGGTCCCAACGGCGATAACCCTTGAAAATAAATCGTAGATATTCCCTGCAATTGCAGCCTCACGAACGGGATGGAGCATGGCGCCCTCTTCCATGAGCATTCCGCTTACCCCCACCGAGAACTCCCCAGTTATAGGATTTGCTGTATGCATACCCATTATATCGGTGATCTTGAGAACCCTCTTTAATCCCTTGAGATTTTGGGCCATATCCTCATTTCCCGGTTCCATGCAGAGATGCCGTATACCCAATGTCGGCATTGCACGATACCCTCCCCTCATGGAATTTCCTGTAGAAGATTTACCGGCAACATTTCCCCAGTAACTGTCATATACAAAAGCAAATATAGTGCCATTATCTACCAAAACGGTCTTTCTCGATCGAACGCCCTCCCCGTCGAAAGGACAGGCATCGGCGCCGCGGGAATCCAGTGGGTCATCGGCCAGGCTCACTTCGCTCGAAAAGTATTTTTTTCCGAGTTTATCACCGACAAAAGACTTTCCCTTGATCACGTTCTCTCCGATAAAGGCCTCCGATATGAACTCGAGCATTTGAGCCGTGGTCGTATTGTCAAAGAGGACAGGAAGCTTTGCAGTCTGCATCCTTTTTGCCAGAAGCATATCCGTGGCCCTTTTCGCAGCCTGCCGCCCGACGCGTTCGACGTCGATATCAGAGAGATGATGGCTGTAATCGAATTCATAACCGGACTGGTTGTCATCTCCCTGTTTCGCCATCACCATGGTGGACGTAGAGGCGAAGGTAAGTGTGGCGGATGCCCCTACTCCGTGCGAGTTGGTGATGATGATCCGGGAGACGGTGCGCGAAAATGACGCCTTGCGCACGTTGTGAATCCTGCTGTCGGCATCCCTGGCCGACTGTTCGAGGCGGACCGCCCTGGCGATGCATTCTTCGGCCGTAAGCCGCCTGACGTCGTCATCGAAAATATCTACGTGATCATATTCGTGCTGCCTTTGCGGCAGTTGGTTGTGATGATCTTTGAACTGATAGCGCGCCGAGGTGATCGCCGAACTCACCAGGCTTTCGTCTGCATCCGCTCCGTAAGCGAAGCCCATGGCCCCGTCCATGATCAGGCGGATCCCTATCCCGGACTCCCTGGATGTGCTCAGCGAACCCATGGCACATTCTTTTGATTCTGCACGGATGGTGTCGGTTGCGGATCCGTATACTTCGAATTCGTTGATGGATCGTTTTTTCAGGAGATCATAGACTTTTTCGATTTTGGTTTCCAGTTCCATCATTCATCCCCCGATCTGGTAGATGAGCGCCGTTTCTCTACAGTCAGGGAAATACTGGCAGTGGATACAATCCGCCCAGATCTTGTTGGGTAAAGTGGTTTTGTCTATTTCATGGAAACCCATTTTCTTGAAGAAGTCAGGGACGTACGTCAGCGTGAACAGGGTCTTCAGGTGAAGGTCCGCCGCCTCGCTGATGCAGGACTCGACCAGTTCCCGCCCGATACCGCCGTTTTGGTGCTCTCTCTTTACGGCAAGGGTTCTGATTTCGGCGAGATCCATCCAGGACACCTGCAGGGCACAGCACCCGATGATTTCTCTCGGATCGTGATCATCGGTCGCTATCCAGAAATCCCTCACGCCTGTATAGAGGGCGTGCAGGGATTTGGGCAGCATCAATCCCTGTTTCACGAACGGATCGATCAATTTCTTGATCTCTGAAACTTCACTCACCAGTAGTTTCCGTATCATTCCAAATTATCCAAGAAAATTTTTATACATAGATCACCAGCCG
>DCDF01000270.1 GCA_002316295.1 Syntrophaceae bacterium UBA1062
TGTAAGCGCCGAATCATGAGATAAATATTTTTTATCCGTCCCGGCATTTTTTTCGACACATGGACGCCCATCGTATGGAAAGAGACATCACAGCGTTTGGCGGTCCGGCCCGCCTTCCGTATCATTCATACGTAAAGAACATTTGAATGATAAAGGAGAGCGACATGTCCATACAAGGCAAATCGGCCCTGGTGACTGGTGCGGGCCGCGGTCTGGGAAAATCCATTGCAAGGGCGTATGCGTCCCGAGGAATGCGGGTGATGATGCTGAGCCTGAGCGGAGACGAGTTGGAAAGGTCTGCTAACGAGATCAGACAGACGACCGGGGGCGAGATTCTCTACCGCAGCGGGGATGTATCGAATCAGGACGATGTGTCACGGACCGTGGATGCTATGATGAACCGGTTCGGGACTGTGGACGTTCTCGTGAACAACGCGGGGATCATCGGTCCGGCCCGCTTCATCGAGGATGCCGATCCGCAGAGCTGGAGCAGGACGCTCCGGGTGAATTTGGACGGGCTTTACCTCTGTAGCCGGGCGGTGCTGCCCGTTATGAAAATGCAGCAAGGCGGCAAGATCATCAATATCGTCTCCGGGCTCGGCGAAATGCCCTTCCCCCGGTTCTGCGCGTATGCCGTATCCAAAGCCGGCGCAATCCAGTTCACCCGCTCCATTGCCTCGGAAATGCAGCCATGGAACATTCAGGTCAACGCCATCGACCCGGGCGTCATGGACACATCGATGCAGGACATGATCAGAGAAATGGATGCATCGATACTGGGAGAAGAAGTTCACGCGGAATTCATGGCATACAAGCGGCAGAACATCCTCAAGAATCCCGATGACGTTGCTCCCCTGGCCGTGTTCCTGGCATCTGGAGCCTCGGATCATCTGACGGGGGAGATCGGTACTCTCAGGCATTACCGACGACTGGGATGGAATGCCTGAGTTTCCTGACGCTCATCACGCGGTCCGCGAGGGATCAGGGAGCTGTCGATCGTCTCCCTTCTCACCTCTTGCGCCCTCCTTTGGCCCGCTCACGTGAGTCCCCTTCGGGGAGAGAAAGAGGAGCCCCTATCCCGAAGCCGATCTGAAGAGGCGTCATTTGAATGAAGGCGCGAACAACAATGTTTAATTATTCACATATCCGTGATAGTATCCGAGCATGCCATGGAGATTGCCTGTTTTTTCAGGCTTCTCGATGTACCGTACAGCATGTAACGAGGAGGATCTATGAATCTGAACCATCCGGAAGCAACCCGGCAGGCCTTGGATATCGTCCGATCGGGCGATCCCTTTCAGTGGTACGTAATCACACTAGCGGTAATTGTCCTGTACATCTACGGCAGCGAGTACGAACGGGGAAATTACAAGGCGATAGCGGCGGGGCTGGCGCTCTACATGGTCCACTGGTTCGTAGAAATCATCAACGCCCTGATCCAGCATTTCACCGGCCACGCCCTGTGGACGGTCCCTGGACGCACTGCATTCTCGATCATGGTGGGTGTCGGCGTCGAGATCAGTCTTATGTTCTCCATTGCGGGTATCGTGACCACCAAGCTTCTTCCAAAAGACCCGAAGGCAAAAATCGCCGGTATCAACAGCCGCATTTTCATTGCCCTCTTCACTGCCGCCGCCGCCGCGATCATCGAGATCTTCCTCGTGAGGACGCCGGCCTTTGTATGGGTCTATCCTTTCTGGGGATCCATACCGGTTTTCATCACGGTCTACATCCCGTTCTTTGCTGCGGCCGTGTATGCCTATGATGCGCCCCTGAAGCGCAGCATGACCTTTGTCGGCATCCTGGGCGCGATCAACATCGCAGGACTTGTCGTATTCGGCGTGCTGGGCTGGATTTAGCGGTATTTTGTTCTTGCATGAAGCGAAGTCGTTTCCCTCGCGAAAGTGAGCCGCCTCATTCCGGGGAGAGGCTCGGCGGCATGATCGGTTCCTCAAGCCGAGATGCCCAGCCTGTGGATAATGGCCGAGAGCTCTCCTGCAAACGGTGAGCAGCAGCGCCTTTCCACAAGGGGATGGTGGACGTGCGAGGTGCTTCGCTCTATGAAGAGATGCTTTGATATGGCGCCCAGATAGTTCACCTCTATGGACAGGCGCTGCCTTGCCACAGACCGGATCGTCTCCGCAATGCGCCGCGCCTCTCCGGTATCGAAGCATCGGTTGATTACCAGGTGCGGGGTAAAGTTCATGATCTCGTCCGCGATCAGAGGCAGGCTGACAGGATCGCACCTCCCGACGGCGTCGAGCAGCTCCCGAACCGTTCCCGAATTCCCGGCCTTCGGCATGCGGATCTCTTTCTCAACGATTTCTTTCAGAGCCCCGCTTTTGGTGCCTCCGGCCGAAGAATCCGCACTGAAAAGACGGGTGAGCCTTCTCTGCAGGGCGGATTTCATGAATGCATACGCCTCGAGATACGCCGGCTGATCGAGCGTGCTGATCACGATCCCGTAATCCCCGCAGAGAAAGAAATCCAGTGTGTTGAAATCCGTGCCCGCCCCGAGATCCAGGACCACGTAATCTACATTCATCCTTCGGATCTTCTCTATGAGCCGGATTTTCTTCATGAAGGGGATATTGGCTATGCCCAGCTCGGCACAGTTCCCGGCGATCAGCATGGGCCTGTGCTCCTTCCTGACGACTGTATCGCTCAGGCGCTCGACCCGGCGGTTGATGAAGTCGTTGATCGTGACCTCAGGGACGCATTTCTCTCCAAGATAGACGTGCAGGTCCGCCCCTCCGAGATCGAGATCCACGACTACGGTCTTCCATCCGGCCCGGTGCAGGAGCATGCCGAGATTAGCGGAGAAAACACTCTTTCCCGTGCCGCCTTTCGCCCCTGCCACGGCGATGATCTTTCCTCCGGCCGGCGCCTCGGCCATACATATCGCCCTGGCCTTCCCGAACAGGGCGCCGAGCAGCTCGTACGAGCGGTTCACATGCTCGAGATGGCGGGAGAGCGCCTCGATCTCCTCGGGCGGCTTGTCCTGGTGTCTGTCCGGATGGTAGCTCAAGACATTGGCCCGGTAGGCCCTTCTCACTTCTTCCCAGGTCAGGCTTTCCAGAAACGGAA
>DCDF01000280.1 GCA_002316295.1 Syntrophaceae bacterium UBA1062
GCATTCGAGCGGGGCAGGGACATCGATGCCGTCGTGTTCGACAAGACCGGAACGCTGACTCAGGGAAGGTTCGCCGTGACGGACGTCCTGCCGGAATCCGGGTGGGAGCCGGACGATGTCCTGCATATTGCGGCCTCGCTGGAAAGCCACTCCGAGCATCCTATCGCCCGGGCAATCATCGACGAGGCCGGGAGGAGAGGACTGAAGCTCACCGGCCCCCAGGACTTCAGGATCATCCCCGGCAGAGGCGCGCAGGCACGCCTGGATGACCGGATGATCAGGGTCGTGAGCCCGGGATATTTGGAGGAGAAAGGGTACGAGGCCGGAAGGGGCCTCATGGATGCCGTCTCGGCAGAGGGCAGGACCACGGTTTTCGTGATAGCGGACGAGAGAGTGATCGGCGCCCTGCAGCTCGCCGACACAGTGAGGCCGGAATCCGGAGAGGCTCTGAGCAGCCTGAAGGGCATGGGCCTCAAGGTCATGATGCTCACCGGGGATTCCCTGCCGGCGGCGAAGAGGGTGGCGGACGAGCTGGCGCTCGACGAGTACTTTGCCGAGGTCCTGCCTCACGAGAAGGCGCAGAAGATCAGGGATATTCAGGCCCAGGGAATGCGCGTGGCCATGGTGGGGGACGGGGTGAACGACGCTCCCGCCCTGGCGGTCGCGGACCTGGGGGTCGCGATCGGCGCGGGCACGGACGTGGCGGTGGAATCGGGAGACGTCGTGCTGGTGCGCTCCGACCCGAGAGATGTGTACAGTATCCTGAAGCTGGCCCGGGCGTCATACTCCAAGATGCTCCAGAACCTCTTCTGGGCGACCGGCTATAACGTGATAGCCATTCCGCTCGCCGCGGGCGTGCTCGCCCCGCTGGGCTTCGTGCTGCCGCCCGCTGCAGGGGCTCTGGCAATGTCGATATCCACTGTCATCGTGGCGATAAACGCCCAGCTTCTGTGGAGGATGAAGGCGCAGATCTCTCCATAGCGCGCGATACCGCGCATTCGGGAATAGTGACGGCCGGAGACCGGAGGCATCGCGGCTCCGGTAAAAAAAATCGAAAAGGAGGACGACCATGCCTGAATTCACAACCTCGTTTACCGTGAAAAAAAGTGACAGGAAACTGACAAAAGAAGAGCTCATCCGCGCAATCCGCTTCAGTGTCGCAGCCGAGTATGAGGCGGTTCAGATCTATCAGCAGATCGCGGAGTCCATCGATGACAAGGCGGCAATCAAGGTGCTCAATGATGTCGCGGAGGAAGAGCTGGTCCATGCAGGAGAGTTTCTTAAGCTGCTCTACCATCTGAGCCCTGAGGAGGAGCGCTTTTACAAGGAAGGGTTCGAAGAGGTTGAGGAGCTGATCGGCAAGACCGGGAAAAAAAAGTGACAGCCCCGATCGCAGCACCCGCATGAGGATCGCGCAAGGAGAGGCCATGGCAAGGACCGTGTATATCGTCGAACAGGATTGTCAGGGATGCGGCCTGTGTGAAGACATCTGTCCCGAGGTGTTCAGGCTCAACGAACAGACGGAGGTGGCCGAGGTCTTCAAGCCCGCAGGAGGTCCGGAAGACCTCATACAGCAAGCCGTCGATTCGTGCCCGGCAGAATGCATCTACTGGGAAGAGGAGTAATGATTTTGAGCACATGGAGGTTTTGAAGTGCCCTTACCGGAAAGGCGGGCGGACATAAGGAAAAAACGGCCTCTCTCTTCACTCATGCACTCGATGACGGCCTCCCGGCGGGCCTGCCATTTCTCTCGAAGGAAGCGTATGGGAGGAGAGGGCCGCGTCTTTTCGCCCGCTTGCCACAAACACGGCGGGGCGGGCCCTGAAAGCGGCTTCATACCCGGCCCCCGGGCTGTCGGAAGAAGCGCACGACCTCATGCACCATTCACGGGAGGAGATCTTCGGCAGAGCATGAGCTGCCTAAAAAGCTTCAGCAAATGAGAATAACCGCTTACAGGAACGCCTTCTGGAGCTCGAATGCCTCAGCCCGGTCCTGAAGCGCCGCCTCGTCGTGGATGCTGCTGTTCAGCGCCTGGAGAACGGCTTGGAGCTCGTGCGGGGCTTTTCCTCTTGCGTCGAAGAAGAAGGCCGATCCCCGGTCAAGGGACACGGGCCTTCCCAGACGCTGAGAGAGCGCACGTTCCAGAGACGCCGTATCCAGGTGCCGGTTCCCTTCCAGCCTGATGACGCTCAGACCGGCCGTGCCGTCCTCGGGCAGGTAAATGGCCCCTGACGAGATGTCCACAGCAAAGGCGATGACACCGGGCACGATGAACAGCAGGAGCAGGCCTGCATCCAGCAGCGCCACCACCGGGTCGACCCGGCCTCCTTCCTGTCCCCGCCGCTCGGGGTAGATGAAGTATCCGCAGGCGGAAAAGCTCGCCAGACAGGTAACGAGGAGCACCGTAGTTATCCATTTTTTCACTCGCGAAGAGAGCATAGTTCACCTCCCGGTCCTCTGATCAGGGTACGGGGCCGCGGCACCACAGGCTACGGTCCGGCGGAACACGAGACCGCAGGGGCGGTATGTCCGGATAAGCTCTCAGGAGAGCCGCTCTCTCAGTGGGGGATCACTCTCCGATAATCTTCACGAGAACCCGCTTTCTTCTCCTTCCGTCGAACTCGCCGTAGATGATCTGCTCCCAGGGGCCGAAGTCGAGCTTGCCCTCTGTTATCGCGACAACGACCTCGCGGCCCATGATCTGGCGCTTGAGATGGCCGTCCGCATTGTCCTCTCCCACGTTGTGACGGTAGCGGGACACCGGCTCGTGGGGAGCGAGCTCTTCCAGCCACCTGGAGAAATCATGATGGAGCCCGCTC
>DCDF01000191.1 GCA_002316295.1 Syntrophaceae bacterium UBA1062
GGGAGCGGGTTTCTTCTCAGGCCGTGAGATCGCTTCTTCTTCGGCACGGGCCGACGGCTTTTCGATGGGGAGGGGTGCTTCGCCTTCCGGAAGCCTTCTGGGATGGATGCCGGGGATCGGGAGGACCCAGGCATTCAGTGCCGCCGCGATGATGAGATAGAGCCACGAAGGAATATCCACGGGCTCGGCAAAGGGGAGTGCGCTCTGAGAGTCCGCTATGAAGAGCGCGAAAAACACATAGCTGAGAAGATAGATAATATAATCGTATGTATGAAAGCGGTATTTCACCATATACCTCCTGGTCCGGGATAACTGGTATCTCCTATCACAGGCATATGAAAAGAACAAGGCGGAGCATGATGCATCCGCATTCCACATCAAAGATACCGCGGTTGACGTCGAAGGGCTGAACCGTTTTTCCTCTCGTGCGCCGGGATGTCGAAGAGATAGTGCTTGACAGTTTCCCGTGAACCATGTACCTCAATCATAAAGCATGAAGTACAACTTCAAACTTTGAACACAATCAGATTTTTCCAAGGAGGAGCTCATGATAAAGACTGCTATCACCGAGATGTTTGGCATCGAATACCCGGTTATCTGCGGGGCCATGATGTGGCTGTGCAAGCCGAAGCTCTGTGCCGCCATATCCGAGGCGGGAGGCATGGGTAACATCACGGCCGGAAATTACGAAACCGAGGAAGACTTCCGGGCGGCCATCCGCGAGGTGAGAAAGATCACCGACAAGCCGTTCATGATCGGGCTTACGCTGCTCCCCTCGATCCGGATCACTGCAGAGCATCACAAAATGTATGTGCGCGTGTGCGCAGAGGAGCGAGTGGCCGGGATCGAGGTTTCCGGCTCCCCTCTCGACAAGGTGATCGGACAGGAAGGGATCGACAGGCTGAAACAGGCCGGCGTGAGACTGTTCCATAAGGTGGGGTCGGTGCGTCATGCCGTGCATGCGGAGAAAGTCGGGTACGACGGCGTATATGCCGCAGGGTTCGAGGAGGGCGGTCATCCTCTCGATGATGATGTGACCACTATGGTCCTGACGCCCCGGATTGTCGATTCCGTGAATATACCGGTTGTCACGGTGGGAGGGATCTCCGATGGAAGGTCTCTCGCTGCGGCCCTGACTCTGGGTGCTCAGGGAGTCATGATGGCGAGCAGATTTATCGCTACCAGGGAGTGCGATGTCCATGAGAATATCAAGAAAGAGCTCATCGACAGGCAGGAGTTCGAGACCACCATGTTCTGCAAGAGCCTGGGGTTGCAGGGCAGGGCGCTGAAGAACAAGGTCATAGGCGAGGTGCTTGAAATCGAAAACAAGGGCGGCGGCCTCGAGCAGCTGATTCCACTCATCTCGGGCCAGAGGATAAAGGATGCGTGGGAACAGGGGCTCGTTGAGGACGCGCCTTTGATGGTGGGACAGTCAATCGGACATATTCGCGATATCGTTAGCTGCCGGGATCTGCTTTCAAAAATGCACGACGATGCGATATCACACCTGGCTAAGGCAATGGCACTGGTAAAATAGCCGGCTGAATCCGTTTCCGTTCATCATACATACGAGAAGGCGGCTCTGTGTTTTCACAGAGCCGCCTTTTTCATACCGGAGGGTTCTATGCTTATTTCTCTGCTTCTTTAGGCGCTGCGGCCGCTTTTTTCCTGGGCTGTTTGGGCGCCGACTTGCCTGGATCTTTCGCCGTCCCGGCGGCAACGGACTTTTCTCCAGAAGCCTTCTTGGCCAGTCCTCTGGCGACTTCCTCGGCTTCGCGCACCGTCCGTTCGATGACCTCTGCGACAGTGGGAATATCCGTGATCAGTCCGGTCACCTGGCCGACCGGGAGCACGCCCTTGGTCATATCGCCGTCTTCAGTCGCTATCCGGATGGCCTTGAAGGCGTTGGCCATGTACGCGAGCTGCATGGCATTCTTCCACCCTGACGCAAGGACGCCGATAAAGAGCTTGAAGTAGGGAAGGTGAAGCTGACGGGCGATATCCATGGAGTTCGGGAGCGCCTCGATCATCTTTTTGAGATTCAGGCTTTCCCTGATTGCCTTCCGTGCGGCCTTGGTATCCAGAACCCGGCATCCCAGACCATCGAAGCGGGTGGAATAGACGGTATCGTCGATGCCCTTTTCGATCGACAGGTTCTTGTAGTTCTGGTGGAGAGGGCTCTCCTTGGTGGTCATCAGACGGGTCCCCATGGCGGCGCCGTCCGCTCCGAGAGCCAGAGCGGCCGCCAACCCCCTGCCGTCTGCGATGCCTCCGGCGGCGATGATCGGGATATCTACGACATTGGCAATACTGGGAATCAGGCAGAACGTGGTTGCATCACCTCCGTGCGCGGCAGCTTCGTGGCCGGTCACCAGCAGCCCGTCACAGCCGTAATCCTGCGCCCTTTTTGCATGCTTGTGATTTACCACGGTGGCGATCACCTTTCCGCCGTACTCATGGGCGGCCTTGACGATCCAGTCGCCTTTGCCGAGGGAGAAATTGATAACCGGCACCTTTTCTTCGAGAGCCACCTGCGCGTTCTCGGAAGCGCCCGGGAAGAGAAGGGTCGCATTTGTCCCGAAGGGCTTGTTCGTGAGTTTTTTGATCTCCCTGATGGCCTTTCTCGTCTGGTCCGCATCGAGGGGCCCCGTGGCCAAGATGCCGAGGCCTCCGGCATTGGAGACTGCAGCCACCATCTGAGGCACGCTGATCCAGCTCATTCCGGAAAGCACGATGGGGTGCTCGATGCCCAGCATTTCGGTGATCCGTGTTCTCATACCTGACTCCTTTTCGGATTAATGTTTTCCTTCACAATTCATTCCCGGAAATCCTACGAATAGCGTAAAGATTAAAGTAAAACTACAAGTTTGGGTGCTTATTGTCAAGGAATGTTTTATCGTGAAAAGCATACCACCGCTTTGTAACAACAATGTCTCGCGGGAAGATCCCGGTATTCACCGGGGGGACGTCACGTCCGGCGAAAGGGCCGGGACAGTCTCGGGAAGTGCGATCCCGGAAGAAGATGCATCAGGGGCCGTCGTCGCTCATTTCACGATGATCTGCACCGTGCTTGTCCAGTCGTCCTGGTTCCACGAATCGATCACCATGATCGATACGGTGTACCTGCCCGCCGATGGAAAGCGGAACGATGCATCCAGCGGGTCCTCGGAAAAGGAGCATATCGCCGTATCAGGGTAGTGCCAGAAGTAGTAGAAGGGAGGGTTTCCCATGGTGATCTCGGCTTTCAGCCGGACCTCGGCATCCGGTGACACGGTGATGTTGGGGTCAGTATCGCAGAAGTGAACCCTCACGGGTTCGTCTTTGCCGGGGACGGGGTATTCAGCACCGGTTACGACAGTGACGAGCCTGTGGTCGCTCGCCGTCACGGCATCCGCGTCCGTTACCGTGAAGACGACGGGAAAATTCCCGGTCGTGTAGAAGGAAACGAGCCCCGGATCTTCTTCCGATGAGAAGCCTGTTTTATCTCCGATATCCCAGGCGTACGCATAAGGGGCTGTTCCGCGGATCTTCCAGCCCTCAAAGGGG
>DCDF01000039.1 GCA_002316295.1 Syntrophaceae bacterium UBA1062
CATCCTTGCCGCGAGTGCAGATGCACTCCCACCCAGGTGGCCAGATACCGCAGCCGCGTGTCCGGCCCCCTGCTGGACCGGATCGATCTGCATGTATGGGTCGACCCGGTCGATGCATCCGGTGTTCTTTCGCATAAATCGCCCCCCTCTTCCGCCGCCGTGCGCGGACGGGTCGAATCGGCGCGAGCGGCCCAGATCGAGCGGGGGTTTCTCAACGCTCACATTCCCGATGCACAGATCGAGAAGGTCTGCAATCTCGACGGAGAAGGCAGGGACATGCTTATCCGGGCGATGAAGACCTGGAGCTTGAGCATGAGGGGCTTCAAGCGGGTGATGAAGGTCGCCCGATCCATCGCGGACATGGATGGTTCGTCTGCGGTCCGCCCCGATCACCTGGCCGAGGCTCTGCAGTACCGGCCCGAGCTCACGAAAACGCTTTCGTGACAAATTTCTGGGGACAAGACTGCGGAAATGCCGGGCCTTTCTAGGACCTTGCAGGTGAGGGCTCGTTCCAGATAAAGAGCTCGCTTACGGACTCGTCGCTTAAGATCCGCTTGATGGCCTCTGCCAGGAGAGGGGCCACACTCAGGACTGTAATCTTCTTGCACGCGGCAGCCTCGTCTTTCAGGGGGATCGTGTCCGTGACCACCAGCTCTTCCAGAGGCGACTTGCTGATCCGCGAAATGGCCGGACCGGAAAGCACCGCGTGGGTGCAGCATGCCGCGACCTTACTGGCGCCTGCTTCCCGCAGGGCGGCTGCGCCGTTGGTCAGCGTACCGGCCGTGTCCACCATGTCGTCTATGAGCAGGCAGATCTTGTCTTTGACCTCTCCGATGATATGCATGACATCGGATTCGTTCGCGCGCTCGCGTTTCTTGTCGATGATCGCGAGATCCGCCTTCAGCGGCTTCGCATATGCACGCGCCCGTTCCACCCCGCCGGCGTCTGGAGAGACGATGCAGAGGTGGTTGGTGTACTTTTCTCTGATGTAGTTCAGCATCACGGGCTTGGCGTAGAGATTGTCGACCGGGATATCGAAGAACCCCTGGATCTGCCCGGCGTGAAGGTCCATGGTCAGCACCCTGTCCGCACCCGCGGTCGTCAGCAGATTGGCCACGAGCTTTGCGGTGATCGGGGTGCGCGGGGATGCCTTGCGGTCCTGCCGCGCATACCCGAAGTAGGGTATGACCGCTGTCACTCTCTTGGCCGACGCCCGCCTCACCGCGTCCAGCATGACCAGAAGCTCCATGAGATGCTCGTTGGTCGGAGAACAGGTGGATTGGACGATATAGATATCCTTGCCCCGGATACTCTGATGAATGTCCACGGATGTCTCGCCGTCGGAGAATTTCTTTACCTCGGCGCTTCCCAGCTTAATGCCCAGAATACTGCAAATACTCTCGGCCAGAGGCCTGTTGGAGTTTCCCGAAAAGACACAGATGCTCGTCTCCATGTATCCACGTTCTCCTTGCTCGTCAATTTGGCTGGGACGGGTGGATTCGAACCACCATAACGAGATCCAAAATCTCGTGTCCTGCCATTAGACGACATCCCAGTAGTAGAGACAACTCGCGGTGCTCTGGGAACTTCTTATAGAAGATTTATGCGTCTGTGGCAATCTTCTGTTGATAGATATCCAGGATGGATTTCTCTATCTTGTCTCGTGTCTCCATGTTCAGGGGATGCGCGGTATCCCTGAAAGTTCCATCCTTCCGTTTGCGGGAAGGCATCGCTACAAACAGTCCTGTTGTTCCGTGAATGACTCTCAAGTCGCGAATAACGAAGCAGTCATCGAACACCACCGAGGCATATGCCTTCAGCTTGTCGTTATCCTTGACTGGATACACCTTTACCTCTGTAATCTCCATGACTTCCCCCCGTCAAACTTGTTGTGGGTACGTAGCGATACCCCTCATGACGCCTTATCCGGCTCATTCCACTACATAAGTGTTCTTCGTTTTGAAAGATGCCAAGAACCGACGAACCACTGCCTGACATGATAACCCCCAATGCCCCGGCATCAAGCAACTCCGACCTCACACGCTCGAGTTCAGGGCAAATGCCGAAGGCGGGCTTCTCCAAGTCATTCTCCAGCCACTGCTCCGGCGCAATTCCTTTTTTCGCAACTTCATTAATTATTTTATAACTTTTCCGTTCCCGAGTCAATGGGCACTTGAGATGAGAATATACTTTTGCTGTGGAAATCTCAAGGGGTGGAGTGACAATAAAATACGAACGCGGCTCAAGCGTGACCTCGTGAAGGGGAACATCGCCCCTTCCGCCCATGAGATAGGGCCTGCCCAGGAAGAAAAACGGGCAGTCGGCGCCGATTTTTCCAGCCATTTTCATGAGCTCTGTCCGGGAAAGACCGGTTTTGAAAAGTTCGTTCATGCCCATGATGACCGACGATGCATCGCTGCTGCCGCCGCCGAGTCCGGCTCCCGGCGGAATGCGCTTGGAGATTCGGATGGAAACGCCTGCGCGGACGCCAGTCTCCTTCAGAAACAGCTCGGCAGCCTTGAACGCCAGATTGTTCCGCTCGTTGCAGCCGCATCCGGGAGCCCTGACGGAGATTCCCGTATCCGCCTTTTCGAGAACAATCTCATCGAAGAGGCGTATCGGCATCATGAGGGTGAGCAGCTCATGATATCCGTCAGGCCTCTTCCCGACGACCTTGAGATAGAGATTGACCTTTGCAGGGGCGCGCAGGTTCACTCGATATCCACCGCAACGTACAGCGGCCTGGAATTGCGCATGACGAGCATGAGCACGGACTGTCCATGCTTCACTTTTTCCAGGGCCGCGAGATACTCTCCGATATTCTTCACATCGGTACCGCCCACCTGCCTGATGACGTCCAGCTTCTGCAGCTTGCTCCGCGCCGCGCTTCCCTGGGGTTCGATGTCGAGCACCAGGACGCCTGCGCTCTCGTCCAGGTTCAGTTGCTTCTGGGCCTCGGGCGTGACGTCTCCGAGGACCAGACCGAGCTTGTCTTTCACCCTGCCCGGGCTTTCTCCGTGGAGCCTGCCGAGCTCGGTGATCCGGTCGTCGCTGCGCTTTTCGAGACGGGTGCTCAGGGTGACGATCCGGGCATCCCTCCACACGACGATGGTCACTTTTTCCTCGGGCTTGAGCCCTCCGATCAGACGGGTTAGCGCCATGGGGTCCGGTATCTTCTGGCCGTTAATCTCCACAATGATATCGCCGTTTCGGATGCCGGCCTTCTCCGCCGGATCGCCGGGATAGACGGCGGTCACCATCGCCCCTGCCGGCTCTTGAAGGCCGACGGCGCGGGCGATCTCCGGAGTGACTTCCTGGATCGCCACCCCCAGCCATCCCCGGGACACCTCGCCCGTTTCCTTGAGCTCCTGAAGGATCTGCTTGGCCATGTTGATGGGGATGGCAAAGCCGATTCCCTGGCCGGAGGAGACAATCGCGGTGTTGATCCCCACGACCTCCCCGTCCATGTTGATCAGAGGCCCTCCGGAATTGCCCGGATTGATCGCCGCGTCCGTCTGGATGAAGTTGTCGTAAGGGCCGGCCCCGATCACCCTGGCCTTTGCGGAGACAATCCCCTGGGTCAGCGTGTGGCCGAAGCCGAACGGGTTGCCGATGGCGATGATCCAGTCCCCGATCTCCAGCGAATCCGAGTCACCCAGCACGGCCACCGGGAAGTCGTCCCGGTCGGACTGGATTTTTATCAGCGCGATGTCGGTGTTGTCGTCCTTGCCTGCGAGCTTGGCCCGGTACTCCTGCCCGTCGTCATCCGAGAGCGAGACGAAGATCTCGTCCGCGCCCGAGATGACATGGCTGTTGGTCAGTACATACCCGTTCTTCGATATGATGAAGCCCGAGCCCAGGCTTCTCTGATCCAGCTCCTGCTCGGGGAGATGCTCGAAGAACTTCCGGAAGAACTCGTCGAACCACTCGTTCTGACCGCCGGGGCTCTCGAATCTCCGGTACAGGTCGTCATTGGAGATTCTCCGGGTGGTTCTGATGTTGACCACGGTCGGGCTCGCGGTTTTGGCAAGCGACTTCAGGCTCGGCATGAGCACGTGGGAGGCGCTCTCCTGTCTGCCCTCCTTCCAGAAGGGAAGCGCCTCGCTCGTGGGCGGGAGCTTCAGCGATGTGGCGATATACATCCCCACGAGGCCCGAGCAGACGGCAACCAGGATCAGCACGCCTATAGACGGTATCCGTTTGTTCATGGTTCATCCTCTCTGCGACTCTATAAAACTCATCCTCAGTTCATAGAGGATATTCTCCATCAGTCTCTCCTCATCTCCGCTCAGGTTCCCCCTGGTCTTTTCCTGAAGCATGGCGATGATGTGGATGTTCTGCCTGGCCAGAACCGGATCGTTGCCGACCTGGCCGGTCGCCGGATCGGGTATTCTTCCCATGCTGATCATCGCGGCGCTCGCGAAGCTCATGATAAGGGTGGAAAAGTCGACCTCGAACTCCTCCTGCGGCCCGGACGACGAAGGATCTTCCTTTCCTGCGAAGGGGTCCCGGGATTCCCGGATCTTCTCAGGCTCTTCCGCCCTGCCTCTCTTGTCGGTGAAGGTATACCCTTTTTTCTGATCGTCCATATGTCCTCCTTGCCCTTCTCAGCCCCCCTTCACCTCATATCCCTCGACTGAGGGGAAGCGGGCGGCCAGGCCATGATCAGAATGGAAACCGCTACCCGATGCCATGGAGAGGAAATATATTTTCCCTTATGTAGGCTATCTTTTTCTCTATGTACGCATCGAGGTCGAGCTTGATGTTTTCCGCCAGATGATAGGGCGGATCGTGAAGCTCGTCGGGCCCCTGGGTGAACGGAGTCAGGTTGCCGCTGATGATCCCCTGGTACGGGTCGTAGGGCTTGAGCCCGTTGAGGACCGCCCACGCCAGGGTCCACCCTCTCACCACATCGGGCACGCTGTAGCCCCCGCCGCCCAGCGCCAGGATCTTGGAACAGCTCTTCTTGATCTCTTCGAGCACCCGGATGTAGCCGTTGTTTGTCAGCCTCAAGTTCGTCAGGGGGTCTTTTTTCAGGGTGTCGAGCCCTATCTGAGCGACCACGCAATCGGGCCTGAACGCCTCCGCGAGGGGTGTGTATACTGCCTCGAACGCCCGCACATAGGTGTCGTCGTCCGTATATTCCGACAGGGGCACATTGACCGTGTACCCCAGCCCCTTGCCGTTGCCCATCTCGTTTTCGAAACCGCTCCAAGGATAGAGGGTATCGCCGCTCTGGTGAAGGGAAATGAACAGCACCTCGTCGCTGTCGTAGAAGGCGTCCTGAACGCCGTTGCCGTGGTGGGCGTCGATGTCGACGTAGATGATCTTCTTCATGCCGCCTTTCAGGAGCCTCTTGATCGCAATGACAATGTCGTTGACGTAGCAGAAGCCCTCGGCGTGATCGTATCCTGCATGGTGCAGGCCTCCAACCGGAGAGAAGACGGTGTTCACCTTGCCCGAGGAGATGAGCGCGGCTCCGAGAAGGGTCGCCCCCAGAACCAGCAGCGAAAAATCATATACCCCCTTGAACACAGGATTGTCTCCCGTCCCCAGCCCGTACTCGAGCAGGGTGAAGTCGAAGGAGCCGGTATTCGCGCTCTTCAGCGCTTCGACATACTCGCGCTGGTGATACTCGAGCATGTCCTCCTCTGATGCAGGCTCGGGCTCCAAAACCTCGATCCACGGCTCGTCGAGCAGACCGTAGCGGTAACAGAGCTCGAATACCATGGTGCCCCTGTAGGGTTTGAACGGATGCGACTCGCCCAGACTGAAGTCATCGAACTTCGATGTATAGATAAATGCGGAACTCACTCTCTGTCTCCCTGTTCGCCTCCACTCCTGTACGGTACAAGGCGCGAAATCATCATGAAAACATATGCAGTGCGGGTGCAACTCCAACCATACTGCGGCGTCGGCCGCCTCTCCGCCGCTTTCACGACACGTCACTCCATAACACAGAATCATGAAAAGTGAAAATCATTCCCTATGATTCATGAATAACACTCGTGTTCCTTTTTTACAGCACAAAAAACCGACCCCTGCCGCATCTCCATCACATTCACCGAGCGGCCGGAGAGGATGAGCGGTGAAGACGCCGCAGCCTATGCTGGAAGCCGTGTGGCGCCTA
>DCDF01000217.1 GCA_002316295.1 Syntrophaceae bacterium UBA1062
TCACATGTCGAGACCTGACCCCATGATTTGTGTGACCCCATGATATGTGACTCCGTTGTAATTCTTCAGCAATTTGTATCCGCATCGAAATGGCCTGGTTTCAGAAGGAATTGTCACTGCCGGGCAACGCACACTTCGCCGCGAGCGGACGCTGCACAATCCCTTGTCCTCATTGCGCCTGCATCCGCCGGGCCGCGGAATGGGGCATCACGGACGATTATTTCGAGATGCCGGGCTTGCCCAAGGGCCGACGCTGACGCCGCTATTTTTTCGCGGGCAGGAGCATGTCCTGTATGCGCATCATGAACGACCCGATGTTGCCCGCGTATTCGGGCGAGCCCTCGAGCCTGATGTCGCCGTCCGCGGTGGCGGTCACGATGTCCTTGTTCTCGGCCAGCACACGGTAGGCTCCTTCTATGCCGTTGAAGCGCATGTGCACGAAAGGCGCCTTGCGGCCGTAGTGGCCGCGGCCGGACTTGGTCTTGCCCGCCTTCACCCTCAGGTACGCAGCAGGCCCGTCCGGATCGACCGACATCTGGTAGATGCGGTCGGGCTGCTTGAGGGTCCAGGCCGCCATGTCCTCGTCGCCGCCCTTGTTGAGCTGGCTCAGGGCGTTGGTGATCATGTACATGATCATCTTGACCTTGAGCTCGCGCTTGGCCGGGTTCTTGGGATTGACGTTGGGCATGAGGATGAGCAGGCCGAGAAGGAGCATGACGAGCCTCATGAGGAGCGGGAGCTTCCAGACCCCTTTCGGCAGGCCGCCGAAGACCGGTATGCCTCCGGTGAAGAGCGCGTTCATCCCGGCCGCATGCTTGAAGAGGAGCGCAATGTCTGGGCCGGGGTGAATTCCCTGGATCACGTCGAGCCCGCCATTTTTGAACTCCAGGTAGGCGCCGATGTCCGAGTCCTTTACTGCGAGCTGGATGACGCCGTCGAAGCCCGACAGGAGCTTCTTCAGAGGGCCTTTGTCCTCCTCGTGAAGCACCTTGAAGAGGGGCATGATGGACCTGAGCACGATCCGGTTCGTGAGCATCACCTTGTCTGTCATGGCCGCCACCTCTATGCCTCGTCTTCCCAGTCTTCGTCTTCTTCTATCTCCAGGCGCATGAGCTCGCCCACGGTCTCGACGATGCCGTCGGCGTCGAATTTGTAGTGGTGGTAAAGGTCTTCGGGGTAGCCCACGATGGAGTAGCAGTCGGGCACGCCGAGCTTTCTGAAGGCGCATGCCTTGCCGTTCTCCACGATGACCTCGGCCACGGCGGAGCCGAGGCCGCCCATGACGTTGTGCTCTTCGACCGTGATGATGCGGCGCGTGTCCGTCACCGCCTTGATGATCGCGTCTCGGTCGATGGGCTTGATGGTGTGCATGTTGATGACGCGGGCACTCAGACCCTGCCTGTCGAGAACATCCGCAGCGCGCATGGCCTGGAGCACCCCTACGCCGCATGCGATGATGGCGACGTCCCGGCCGTCACGCATGGTGATGGCCCTGCCGATGGCGTAGCCGTAGTCCTGTGTCTTGTTGACGGGCGGCTCGAAGCCTCTCCCCACGCGGATATACACGGGCCCGGGCCACTCCATGGCCGCAACCACGGCGTTGCCCGTCTCGATGCCGTCGGCCGGAACGATCACGGTCATGTTCGCGAACGACCTCATGACCGCCAGGTCTTCGGTGCAGTGATGGGTGGAGCCCGCCTGGCCGAACGAGATGCCCGCATGAGTGGAGATGATCTTGACGTTCAGGTTCTGGTAGCAGATGTCCGTGCGCACCTGCTCGGCGCTGCGCAGCGCCGTGAACGCGGCGAAGGTGGAGACCACCGGCCTCAGGCCGGCCTGGGCGAGGCCAGCCGCCATGCCGAACATGGTGTTCTCGGCAATGCCCACATTGAAGAACCTCTCCGGAAACTTCTTCCCGAAACGCCCGATCTTGGTCGAGCTCGCGAGGTCCGCAGTGAGCGCCACGAGATCGGGATATCTTTCTCCCAGCTGGGAGAGCACCTCGCCGTATACTTCGGCCTGGGTCAGCTTGTCGCCGTCTGTAACCGACCATGTCATGCCTTCAGCCATATACCCCTCCTCAACCGAGCAGAGCCCGGTAATAGGTGTCCACGCTCTTCAGGGCCTCGTCCCTCAGATCGGAGTTGAGCCCGCCGTAATGCCACTGCGCCTGGCCCTCCATGAGGCCCACACACTTGCCCTTGACGGTTTTGCAGATGATGGCGCAGGGCTTGCCGCTTACAGACTGCGCCTGCTCAACGGCCGAGCCGATGGCCGCGAAGTCGTGGCCGTCGATGGTGAGCGCCTCCCACCCGAAGGCCCTGAACTTCTCGTCGATGGGCTCCAGCGTGGTGATCTTCTCGGTGGGGCCGTCGATCATGAGGCCGTTGCGGTCCACGAAGGCGGTGAGATTGTCGAGCCTGTGGTGGCCCGCCAGGATGGCGGCCTCCCAGATCGTCCCCTCGCACAGCTCGCCGTCTCCCATCATCACGTAGGTGCGATAATTCTTTTTCTGGAGCTTGGCCCCGACAGCGAGACCGACACCGATGGCCAGCCCGTGGCCGAGCGAGCCGGTGGAAGCGTCGCAGCCCTTGACCTTCAGGCTGTCCAGGTGCATGCCGAAGGGGCTTCCGGTCTTGTTGAAGTCCTTCAGCAGAGCTTTGTCGAAGTAGCCCCTGGCCGCCAGCACCGACGCCCAGCCGACCCCTCCATGACCCTTGCTCAGGATGAACCGATCGCGGTCGGCCCAGTCGGGCCGTGCGGGGTCGATGTTGAGATACTTGAAGTAGAGAGCCACGAGAACATCGGTCTGAGAGAGCGATCCACCGATATGCGACCCCCCGCAGGTGAAGGTGGTCTCGATGATCGTCTTCCTGATATCCCAAGAAATCTGTGTCAGTTCACTTATCTCTTCCGGCGTGAGCGGCATCTTGAACGCCTCCTTTCCATTTCTCCAGGCTAAAAAGCCCTGTGCCACGCTTTATTGACAAATTTCACAATGCTGTTGAGGACCACGAGCGGAACATCCCGCACGTCGAACAGGGGCGAGGGCATGCCGAACGCCATCGGCAGCACGCTCGTGAGCTGGACGGCGCCGATGGGGCACCCCTTGACCCGCTTGATCTTCCCGGCCCTGATATTGCCCCTGACCTCGGTGCAGTCGCCGATGAGGAGGCAGAGCCCGTTTCCCGCATCCACGTCGCCGTCATAGATGCCGGTGACGATCGCGCCTTCTTTCGCGTTCTTCAGCGAGCCGGGCCTGCGCGCGTCGATGGTGCCCAGGCTGCCCTTGACCGCTGCCATGCACCCCCCGTAGCAGATCTGGTTCGTGTTCGGTCCGATCCCCTCGTAGAAGCGGATCCTCGTGTCCAGCTTCTGCATATCCTGGAACTGGCTGACGATGCCCGAGGTCTTTGCCGCGAGCTCTTCGACGGTCACGTCTCCCAGCACGCTCACCGAGTCTGGATCGATCGATCCATAGCCTCGCTCGGAGGCGATCCGCAGGTGGTTCACCTGCTCGGGCCGATAGCCGAGGATCTGAGCTGCGACAGTGTCGGCTGCGATGGGGTCGTTGCTGATCATGATCAGCCCCAGATGGAAAGGCTTGGCGCACGACTCGAACCCGTGGCCGATGATCACGGCATCCGAGATGACCATGTCGGGATAGCCGATCTCGAGGACGTCCACGATCTTGTCGTTCAGCCGGTCGTCGTGGAAGAGCATGCGCTCCTTGTGAAGAAGGCTTCCGATGTTGAGCTTCAGCGCATTGGTGATCTCGCAGCAGATGTGATACTTGAGCTTGGGCATCCAGATCTTGAAATCCGCGTCGTGGATGAGGCGGGGGCACAGGAGCGTCTTGTGGAACTTGCCCTTCTTGAGCGTCACCTTCTCGTACCGGTCCTCGTTGAAGTCGACGATGGGAACCCCGTGCCTCCGGCCCATGTCGTAGTAGCCCGATTCTTTGAAGTTGAGCCGGGTGGGTATGGCATAGCCGCCGGATTCGCCGATCGAAAGATCGGTGATGCCGGGAAAGCTCCGGACCTTGTCCGCCACGACGCCGACCAGCTCGGGATGAGTGAAGGCGTGCTGCGAGTAGTTCTTGTTGGCGAACACCACGTTGGGCTTGATCAGCACCCTGCCTTGCGGCCTGCGTCCGAGCAGCTCGAATCCCTCGTTCACGACCGCGTTCATCTTCTCCGGATCGTATCTGTCGACCCTTCGCAGCAGAACCCATCGGCTTTTGGACATCACATTCCTCCTTTTCCGTGGTGCATGCATCCAGAGCAGGCGCCTCTGCGGGCGCCGGCATCGCTTGTATTCCCCCGTTTCATGAACGGGTGCGCCCGATTTTCCTGCGCGCCAGCCACACGGTCGCGTCGGAAGTCGCCCGGGTGAGACGTCCGTTGCTCAGGCGGTGCATGAGATAGAGAAACCGCGTGAGCGGCCCGGGGATGCACAGGTACTGTCCCTTTGCCACGGCCTTCACGATGGCCGCGGCAGCGTATTCGGGGCTCATGATCCCTGCCAGGTTCTTCATGGCCCGGCCTTCGGCGGGCAGGGTCCTGGCCTCGTCGAGATTCATCGGTGTGTCGACCTCGGGCGGGCAGACAACGGTGAGCTTCATGCCCAGTGGCCTTAGCTCGTAGCGGAGACTGTCCGCGAAGCCCAGGAGCGCGGCCTTCGACGTGCCGTACGAGGTGTATCCGAACATGCCGAAGAGCCCGGCGGCCGAGGAGAGGATCACGATGTGGCCCTTTCTCGGCTTCATGGCGGCCAGCAGGGCGCTGATCATATTGCGGGTGCCGTAGAGATTGGTCTTGATGACCTCGTCGAACATGGCGTGGGTGATGTTCTCGAAGTGGTCCGCGTACTTGTTGATGCCGGCGCTGTTGACGAGGATATCCGGGGCCCCGTGCCGCTCTAGCGCGGCGGTCATTTTCCGGTCGACATCGACGTGGTCGGCCACGTCCACGGACAGGGTGCCGATCTTCTGCCCCGGGCTCAGCCTGGAGTTTTCAACGGCACGCGCCGCCTCCTGGAGCTTGTCCCGGTTCCGCGCCAGGAGGAGCACATCAGCGCCCCCGGCCGAAAAGAGCTTGCCCATTTCGAGGCCGATCCCGCTGGAGCCGCCGGTTATGTAGACCATTTTGCCCGCAAAGCTCTTCATGACCGGCCCCCCTTGAACGCTTCGACGGATACCGTGTCGCCCGTAATCCGGCCGAGGCTCACGAGCCACCGGGGCATACCGAGGTTGAAGCCGAAGGCCTTGGTCTCGATGAGCTCGAGGATCATTCCGGCCTTGGCCATGGTGTCGAGGTAGGCGAATCTGGTCGTGCCGCCTCCGGCATACGTGAGCGTGCCCTCCTGAAGCGGTGCTATGCCGAGGCTGCTCATGGTCTCGAGCGACTTTTCAAGGTTGCCCACCACAACGCCGAAGTGGTGAAACCCGAAGCCGGCCTCGCCAGGATGAGCGCGATAGATGTTGTCATCGCTGCCGTGGTACTGGATGAGCTCGACCTGGGTCTTGCCCGAGTATCCCACCGCAATGTCTACGGAAATGTCGATAGGCCGTCCACGAAATCGGCAGCTGAACTCTTTGATCACCGGACAGTACCATTTCGATATGCCGAGCAGCATACGGTAGAAACGGGCACCCTCCTTGAGATCCGGCACAACCATTCCGATCTGGCATATGGGAGGAAGGTCCGGTACGTCGATACCCGCAAGGTTTTTCACTCTCTCTTCAAACATTGGGCGCCCCCATCAGCCCGCATGAAAGGGCATGTCATATTGATAAAAGTAACACCGTTGATTTTATAAATCAAGCAAGGTTTTAAGAATATGGGGGCTTTTTCGTGAGGGGCCGCAGCACCTCTTCGACAATCCTGTCCATGGCCTCGCGGAGATCTCCCACCTCGAGCGTCACCCTGCTGATACAGAGGGAAACCACGCCGTGCAGCGTGCTCCAGATGTGCAGGAGCCGGAATGTTATCTCTTCGGGCGCGATGGCGCCGTTATAGGCGGCCACCTCCTTCAGGATGTCGGTTCCAATCCGGGCGAGCCTGAGCGCGGTCCTGTTCTGCCTGTCCGCGGTCTCTTCCATCGGGGTGCCCTTGTAGTCGGCGTATTTCGGGGTGTCCATGCTGAACATGATGTTGTAGTAGTGCCTGTTCTCGATCCCCCATCGAACATAGGCGCGCGCAACGGCGCGCATTTTCTCCACCGGGTTGTCCGACGACATGTACGCGGCCTCGAACTCCTCCGCGAGCGCCTGAAACCCCTTGATCAGGGCCATAAGGTAGATCTCGTCTTTGTTGGAATAGTAGTTGTAGATGGTCCTGGCCGTGAATCCGAGGCGCCTGGCGAGCCTGCGCATGCTCAGGTCGGCGTAGCCGTCCTGATTGATGATGAAGAGGGCCTCCGCGAGTATTCGCTCACGGACCGCCTCGACGGCTTCCGGTGATGCTGGGGGCTTCGGCATGTCATCTCCCTTGAGATCTCTGTAGTACACATTCGCATCGGGTTTCAAGCAGTGTGTTGGAAAAGGGGCACAATCATTCGATCCATGCGCGCGGCTGTCCGGGAGGCTATGCGGTTTCGGGGCACATTCATTCAGGAGATACCCAGCCGCATGCGGCGGGTATGCATCTCTTTCCCTTATCCTTCGGCGAAAAAGGGCGCAGGAGGCAAGGGAGATTTTGATATCCCGCTGCCCGCACAAGGGGCGCATCGTTGTGACGGCAGCGGGCAATCCGCCGCCGGAGCGCCTCTTGAAACGGGCCTGATCCAATGCTACAATCGTTCGGCGCCCGGTGCAGAAGCGGTCTTCCGGGCCGAGTCCCGGGAGAGCGGGATTGTATGATCCAGCCATTCTGGGAATTATTAACGGATTTCGATCGATTATTGCTGAAAAATGATGCGGAGTGCAAATTCGTCATTGAAATACTCCCCAAAAATAGTTTACGCTCGTCCGATCGACAAACAGCATGGTGGGTTCAATTGGTTTTGGTCCGGGGCCAGGAGCAAGTTCCCTCCAATTACACTCGAAGACACCCATGTGTGAAAGGAATGGCCGCATGAATCACATCAAATTAGGTGGATGGGGAGCCGGCGCGCTCGTCTGGCTGTTCGGATATGCACCCCTGTGTTCCGCTCTCACCTTCACGCCGCTCAGCCGTGATTATGCCATGGAGGCGGCGCGTGCGGTGACACTGGAGTCTCATCCGAATGCAGAGGTCGTCCAGGTGGACAGCCGCCATTTCGTGGTCTACGAGAAGGACGGCACCTACAGCGAGTGGTACGAATCGTATGTGAAGATCCTCACCGAAAAGGGCAGGCGCAGATACAAGAGCGTCACCTCGTCTTTTACCATTCCCTACAACACCACGGAGTTTCAGCTCGTGGAGGTCATACGCGCCGACGGATCGGTGGAGAATGTGGACATCGCGCGCAACTCCAGCGAGATGGTCGAACAGTCGCAGATGGATGCGAACATCTACGACCCGAACAACCGGATCCTGCGGGTCACCATCCCGGAGGTTGAGGTGGGCGACACCGTTCACTTCATCGTGTACGACCGTTTCGACAAGGTTCGCATGCCGGATGTGTTCAGCGATTACGTGCTTCTGGAAGGCATCGACCCGATCGTGCGGTCGGAGTATACCGTTGCGGCTCCCCGGGACATGCCGCTCAGGAGCATGGAGCTCAAGTCCGAGATCCCAGGCACCGTGACCGCAACCACGGAGTATTCCGGAGAGAAAATCCTCTATACATGGACGGCCAGCGACGTGCCGAGGGCATTCGAAGAACCGCAGATGCCCAAGCTCTACACCCAGATGCAGCGGCTCCTGATCAGTACCATCCCCGACTGGGAGACCGTCTCGAGATGGTACTGGAACCTCTGCAGGCCCCACATCGAGGACATCACGCCCGAGATGGAGCAGACCGTGAAAGGCCTCATTTCAGGCATCAAGGATCCGCAGGCAAAGGTGTGGGAGATCTTCCAGTGGGTGTCGCAGGAGGTCAGGTATCTGGGCATCACCGTGGAGAAGGACGCCCCGGGCTATGAGCCCCACCCTGTAAGGATGACGTTCGAACGCAGGGCGGGCATCTGCAGGGACAAGGCCGCGCTGCTCGTGGCCATGCTCCGAATCGCAGGGTTCGAGGCCTATCCCGTGCTCATCATGAACGGGCCGAAAAAGGATCCCGAGGTTCCGCAGCCGCTCTTCAATCACGCCGTTTCATGCATCCGTCTCGAGGACGGGACCTATATTCTCATGGACGCTACGGACGAGAACACGCCCGTGCTGTTCCCCGCGTATCTCAACAACCAGAGCTATCTCGTGGCGTCGCCCACGGGCGAGACGCTCCTGACGAGCCCGGTCATTCCCGCGGAGCAGAACATGATGCGCATAGACACCACGGGGACTCTGGACGATCGGGGGACGCTCAAGGCGCAGACAGTGCTCAGGTTCGACGGGTTCAACGACAATGCCTACCGCACCTTCTTTTCCCGTCTGTCGTGCGAAGAGCGCGAGCAGTATATCGAGAAAATCGTAATGAGAACGGCGCCGGGCGGCATTCTCACCTCGTGCGAAATCCTTCCCGTTGATATGCTGGACACATCCAAGCCCATCGAGGTCCGGGCCTCCTTCGAGGTAAAGAACTGGGCCATTACCGGCGACGATGCGGTGATGCTCCCGATGATCCGCTTCGGCAGAAGCGTGGGCATGGCCAATATCCTCGTGGGGAAAATGGGCCTGAAGCAGCGCAAATATCCGTATGTCACCGAGGTCGCATGCGGTATCAGGGAGTCGCTCAGGCTCGAGCTGGGAGAATCCGTGGGCGAGCTGGTGAGCCTGCCTGATTTCACCAACGTCGAGAACGAGGGCTCTTCATGGAGCACCCATGTTTCCGTCAAGGACCGGGTGCTTGCCGTAGACAATGTCTTCAAGATGAAGGTTCCGGAGTTCTCTCCGAAGGAATATCTCGAGCTTCAGGAAACGCTGAAGATCATCGAGGCGGACAGCAGAAAGATGCCGATTTTCAGGCCTGTGCCGCCGCTGGACCCCCAGGTCCGGAAACTCTGGTACTCCTCCGCGCAGGAGTGCCGGCCCGACGCCATCATCATCGATGAGTCGCACGAATATGACGTGAAAGACGAGCACAGCTGGACCGAGACCAGGCGTGTCAGGATGAAAGTTCTCACCTATGCGGGCGTGAAGAACTACAGCGACCTGCGCATCCGCTACAACCCCGCGACCGAGAAGGTGGAGGTGAAGAATGCGGTGGTGACTTCTTCGAGCGGGACTGAGACCTCCATCGACAAAGACGAGATCAATATCATGGATGCCGACTGGGTGGCTGACGCCCCGCGATATCCCGCGTCTCGGGTCATGGTGGTGAGCCTTCCCGGTGTGGAGATCGGAAGCGTGATCGACTACACTATCGTGCGCACCAAGACCGGGCAGCCCTTCTTCTCGCTCCACGGCGAGTCGAGCCTGATCGACAGCCTGCGGATAGACCGGGGGGTGCGCGAGCACAGGACCATTGTCGGTCTTGACGGCGTGTTCCGTTACCACGAGCCTATCGAGAAGAAGACCGTGAGAGTGCGCGTGCCCGAGGGCATGAAGCTCAAGACCATGCCGTCCCGCGACAGCCGGAGGCTGTATGCCTGGAGCGATCTGCCGGGCGAAGATATCGCCTTCGAGACGTTCAGCGAGGGGGGCTCCCGGGTGTACGAATTCAGCGCGTCGAAGGTCCCGCCCGTGTTCGAGGAAGACTTTCTTCCGCCGTGGTACGCCTTCAACCCCGTGGCTTTCGCCTCTTCGGGCGACTGGAAAGAATACGCGCGCGAAGTGGAAAAGCGCCTGCTGAAAGCCGTCTCGTCGAAGGACAGAGCCCGCAGGATCGCGAAGGCCCTCGTCAAAAACGCTCAAACAGATATGGACAGGATCAGGGTTATCCGTGACTACGTGGACAGGGCCGTGAAGAACATCAACACGTTCTGGCACGAGATTCCCCTCGACTGCATCACGCCCGCCGACAGGGTCTTGAGCGATGGATACGGAAACTCGGCCGACCGCGCGGTGGTCATTCATGCCATGCTCTCCGAAGCCGGCTTCAAACCAGAGTTTGTCCTGGCCTCGTGGGTTTCGCCCATAGAGGAGCTCAAGAAACCCCTCTATGAATATCCGGCGCCTCACTGGTTCAGCGGTGTGCTCGTCAGGGTCAGAAGCGAAGACGGGCACATCTATCTCAACGATACGGACCAGTACGCCATCGTGGGAACCACCCGGAGCGCCGGGCATCCGTGCCTCGTGCTGAGGAGCGGGACCTTCGAGACCATCGAGCCCCTGTCGGATCGTCACGCCGACCGCCGCGACACCGACATCTCCATTCGCCTGTCGGAAGACGGCGATATCGTTTTGACCCAGAAGAGGACCTTTTACGGGGAGAACTATGCGGCGTTCAGAAAGCAGTTCTCCGAAATGCCGCCCGAAGAGCGCAAACGCCATCACGAGCAGCTGATATCATCCATCAGCCAGGCGGCGAAGCCTCTCGGCGATTACGTCACCCGCTACGACCAGTATCCGGGAACCGAGGAGCTGAGCGTGCAGATCGACTCCTACGCCGTGCGGCAGGACGGCTATCTGTATCTCAAGGTGCCCGGGCTCATCAACATCCTGGAAGGCGTGACGAGCGACAAGAGGGAGAACCCGCTGTATCAGTCCGGACCGAGAAACGCACGTATCATTGTGGACGTTCTGCTCCCGGACGGCATCAAGGCCTGCGAGCTGCTTCCCCCGGACGGTTTCCGGGTCTGGATGGGAAGCGGCGGCGGAATCAGCATGGAGACGTCCGTGACCGAGGCCGGAAACGGAAGAAAGTATGATGTCGTGCGCATCGTGCAGGACGTGGACATCGATCCCGTGATCGTGCCCCCTTCGCATTATCCCGATCTGCTCGATTCCCAGCGCGTCATATCTCACCCGAGCTCAAACCTTATCCTGATGCGCATGAGATAGCGCATCGAACGGTCAGGATATCACTCTGCGGGCGGGGGATCTCTTGAGATCTTCCGCCCGCGGCTTCTTATGCGGGAGGGTCTTTCCCGCCCCCGTGAAGAGCGTGTTCCGGTGTTTTTTCCACAGCTCAACTTATGCTGTCGTTTTGACGATCAGTACCGTGGGTTTTTTCAGATATGCATTGAAGGAGGCGGGAAGAGGTGTGGCGGGGTATTGATTGCGCACGGCGCTCTGCGGGCACGGCCCGGAAACGGAGCGGGGCGGATGCCGGGAGGTAGATCCATGGAGAGAAGGTCTTTCCCGAGAATCCCTGTCCAGCTGCACACAGAGATCGAGATCTCGGTGGATGGGCTGTTCGGAATAGGCGATCGCCTTTGCTCGGGCGACACCATCAGGTGCATCGTGACCTCCATCGATATCAGCCTCGGCGGATTCAGCGTCCGAATCCTCCGCTCCCCGCTGGATACGAACATGAGCTTCAGCGCCGCGCTGGCGTACCAGCTCGTAGGGAGGGAAATCACGGCCTTTTTCAAGGAAGAAGAGGTAACCGTGACAGGAAGGGTGGTACGGATCGATCCCGAAACCATGCTCATGGCCGTGATTATCACCCGGGTCTCGGATATCGGCAAATGGCGGGAGGTCTGCGGCCAGGCGATCATGAACTACCTGGATGAATGAAACACGGAGCCGGGCGCAACGGCCAGACGAACCGCGCGCCCGATTTCGGGCGACCCCGCCTCGATGGGAACCTCGAACACAAGCGTCTGCCCTCCCTGCACCTTCAGCTCGATATGATAGTTTTTTCCCCTGAACAGGCAGTCCTGGACCGTTCCTTCGATAATGCTCATACCCAAGGCGGGCTTTTCATCCTCGCCGATGATCCGCGCGGAATCCGGGCGGATGAGAACCGTCACCCGCTCGCCCGCAGCCAGGCCCTGTGCGGGAGCGATCAGCGATCCCAGTGCCGTTGCGACGGAAGAAGCGCTCTCCACACGGCCATCGATCAGGTTCGAGAGCCCGAGGAAGCGGGCGACCTCCGGGCTCGCGGGATTCCGATACAGGTTCTCGGGCGTGTCCATCTGCACGATGCCGCCCCGGTCCATGACGGCGATCGTATCCGATACGGCGAACGCCTCGGCCTGGTCGTGAGTGACGAAGATCGTGGTCATGCCGATGCGCCTGAGTATCTCGCGCAGATCGAACAGAAGCTTTTCTCTCAACGCCCGGTCCAGCGAGCCGAGCGGCTCGTCGAGCAGAAGAAGCACCGGGTAGGGCGCCAGGCTTCTGGCAAGGGCCACGCGCTGGCGCTCCCCTCCGGAGAGCTCGCCGATCCTCCGTGCGCCGAATCCCTCCAGACCGACCAGGGAGAGCATCTCCGCGGTCCGTTTCGCCGCCTCCGCACGGGAGAACTTTCGCATGTGCAGGCCGAAAGCGATGTTGCCCGACACATCGAGGTGCGGGAAGAGGGCGAACTCCTGAAACATCATGCCGAAGCGCCTCAGGTGAGGCGGCGTATGCCTCAGATCCCGGCCCCTCAGCAGCACAGATCCATCATCGGGCGTCTCCAGGCCGGCGATGATCCGCAGCAGGGTGGTCTTTCCGCTCCCGGAAGGACCCAGGATGCAGAGGATGTTTCCCTGCTCGAGGGTGAAACTCACGCGGTGGAGAACCCTCTGGCTCCCGAACGACTTCGACAGGTTCCTCGCCTCGAGAAAAACCATATCAGAGCTCTCCTCCCGGGCCGGTGCGCAGCCTCTCCAGCAGAAGAAAGCCGGCCGCCGTCACGATCATGAGGATCGTGCTCATTGCCATGGCCTGGCCGTAATTCAGTGCGCCGGGCCGTCCGAGAAACCGGTAGATCGCCAGAGGCATGGTCGGGAGCTCGGGCCTGGCCAGAAAGATGGTCGCCCCGAACTCGCCGAGGCTCACCGTGAAGGCGAAGATCGCACCCACGACCAGCGGCATGCGGATCAGGGGGGCGGTAACCTTCCACCACACCTGAGACGGGGCGGCGCCCAGCAGGACAGCCGACTCTCTGAGCCCGGCCGGGATGCTTCTGAGCGCGGGCAGGATGCTTCGCACCACAAAGGGATACGCAACGAGCGTATGGGCCAGAGGCACGATCAGCAGCGATGTGCGCAGGTTCAGCGGCGGCTCGTCGAGTGCGATGATGTAGCCGAACCCCAGGGTGACGGAAGAGGTGGCGAGCGG
>DCDF01000228.1 GCA_002316295.1 Syntrophaceae bacterium UBA1062
CACTCTCACAGACGAATTTGCCTTCTCCGTGGCGGACGGGCAGATAAAGCCTGTCGATCCCGCGGGTGAAAATGCACGGGCTCGTCGGATCGACGGCCAGCCGGACCCAGCGGTCCTCGAACTTAGCCGAATCGTTGAAGGTGAGCGAGACTCGTCTCCTGCCGAGAGGATTGCCCGGAAGGAGTCCTGATTTAACTAGGGCCTGGAATCCGTTGCATACCCCCAGGATGATCATGCCCCGTTCTATGAAATCCTTGATTTCCTCAAAGAGGGTCCTGCCTGTGGTCTGGATCCTGGCGTACTTGAGCCGCACGCTTTCCACCTGCGCCGATCCCAGATCGTCTCCGTCCAGGAATCCTCCGGCCAAGTTCAGAAAGTGGTATTCAGTGAGCCGGACCGACCCGTTCAGGACATCACTGATGTGAGCGATGTCGCTGAGTGCGCCTGCATGTCTGCAGGCATAAGACATCTCGATTTCACAGTTTGTCCCGAACCCGGTAATAACGAGCGCCTTGATCTGCTGTGCCATGCTATAAGTCCAGAGTAGCCTTCCACGATCGTTTCAGGGATGCAAGATCCCGGTCGATGATGACTTCGTTGTTTTTCGATCTGATGATGAGCCTCTGCTCCGGTATTGCAATGCCGATGCGGCTGGCGTCGCTCCCGAAGATCGACTCGATTTCCCGGGCGTTTTCGGGAGATACCGAGATGAGAATCCTGCTTTGCGATTCAGAATACAAGATTTCGGTATCGTTCATCTCAGCCTCGGCATCCACGGCTCCGAGATCCACCTCGACGCCTACGTCGCCGGCGAATGCACATTCTGCGAGGGCGACAGCGAGCCCACCGTCGGAGAGATCGTGAGCGGACGCGATGAGAGATCTGACAGCGGCGGTGTGGAAGTTGCGATATCTCGTCATTGCTGCAGATGCATCGACCTTGGGCACGGAAGATCCCACCACTCCGAAGGATGCAAAATACTCGCTCGCTCCGAGCTCCTTTTTCGTCGGGCCGAGGAGGTAGAGGATATCTCCGGTGTGCTTCAGGTCCATCGTGACGGCCTGCTGCACATCATCGATGGTGCCGATCACGGAGATGAGAATGGTTGGCGGAATGGATATCTTGACTCCAGGCCCGATATAGTCGTTCTTCATGCTGTCCTTTCCGGATATCAGAGGACAGCTGAACGCTGTGGTATAGTCGTAGAGTGCCTTGTTCGCGCGGACCAGCTGGGCCAGCTTGTGTTCTCCGTCGGGATTCCTCTCGCTCGCCACAGGATCGCACCAGCAGAAATTATCGAGGCATGCCCAATGGCCCGGATCACCGCCGACGCAAATATAGTTCCTCAGCGCTTCATCCAGTGCACACGCGGTCATATGGTAGGTATCGATATCGGAGTACCGGGGTACGATACCGTTGGAGACGACCACGCCCTTCGAAATGTCGAGAATCGGCCTGACAACGGCCGCATCGGAGGGGCCGTCACAGTATTGTCCCACCAGGGGTTTGACGATCGAACCGCCCTGAACCTCGTGGTCGTACTGCCGAACAACGTATTCCTTTGAGCAGATATTGAGTCGGGAGAGCATTTCCTCGAGCTTGTCTTCATGGTTGCGGGGAATGGGCGTGGGCGGGTCCGGGTCGATGTTCGGCTCCCACGATGCCGTGAGCTCCAGCGTCGGCACTCCGCTGTGCAGGAAGTCAAGGGGGAGATATGCTACGGTTTTCTTGGAATAAGTGCAGTGGAAGTAGCCCGAATCGGTGAATGTACCGATGACCGTGGACTCCACGTCCATCTGCCGTGAGAGGTCGAGAAAGGCGTCGATGTTATCCGGCGACACCGCCAGGGTCATGCGCTCCTGAGCCTCTGAGAGAAGTATCTCCCAGGGATCGAGGCCCGGATATTTCAGCAAAGGCTTGTCAAGCTCGATAATGCAGCCGCCGCAGAGCTGGGACATTTCTCCCACCGATGACGAAAGGCCGCCGGCGCCGTTGTCGGTAATGGCGCGGTACAGCCCGAGATCACGGGCGCGAAGGAGAAAATCGGTGAGCTTCTTCTGTGTGATTGGATCGCCGATCTGGACCGCCGATGTGGGAGACTCCTCGTGGAGTTCTTCTGATGAGAAGGTTGCACCGTGAATGCCGTCCTTCCCGATCCTGCCGCCCGACATGACGATCAGGTCCCCCGGGACGATGTGCTTCTCGTGTGACGGAACGCCGTTGATCTCCACGGGCATGATTCCGGCTGTCCCGCAGTATACCAGGGGCTTGCCGAGGTAGCGGTCGTCGAATACGATGCACCCGTTCACGGTGGGAATCCCCGATTTGTTTCCTCCGTGCTCCACCCCCTCTCTGACGCCCTCGAATATCCTTACGGGATGGAGTATTTTCGGCGGAAGGTCTTTCGAATAGAAAGGGTCTGCAAAGCAGAAGACGTCGGTGTTGAAGATGAGTTTCGCTCCGAGACCGGTGCCGAAAGGGTCGCGATTCACGCCCACGATGCCGGTCAAGGCCCCGCCGTACGGATCGAGGGCAGAAGGGGAATTGTGGGTTTCCACCTTGAATACCAGATGGTAGTCATCGGTGAAGCGGATGACCCCGGCATTGTCCGTGAACACGCTTACGCAGACGTCCTTTTCCCCCGCAGCCGCGCGAATCGTCCTGGTCGCCCCCTGAATATAGGTTTTGAAGAGAGAGGAGATATGCTCTATCTTGTCGTCATGCCGGTAATCGATCTCGGCATTGAATATCTTGTGCTTGCAGTGCTCCGACCACGTCTGGGCCAGGCATTCGAGCTCCACGTCCGTGATGTTCGCGCCCAGGCCGATCTCTTTGCGCATCTTCCTTACGGAAGGGTCGGCCATGTACGAGGCGATGGCTTTCATTTCGTTGAGATTCAATGCGAGCGTCCTCTCCCGCGAGAGTCGCAAGAGTTCGTCATCATCGACGGAAAGCGGAATTTCCCGGACAGTCGGGACATGATTCAGTGTAACGACTGAGATGTGCGGCTTGACGTCCAGAATCTCCCGAGCGTCCATGATCCGGACATACTGAATCAGCGGGTTCGCAAGACAGTCCCCGGCTATTCTGTCCGCCTCGCCCCGGCCCAGGCGTCCTGTAAGAAGGAAGGCGCGGGCGGAATACACGGGGATGTGCCGGGAGGTCATGAGCCTGAGCGCGTAGGAAGCGCTGCGGCCCACGTTGTCCGTAACGCCGGGCTTGTACCCGACCTCGATATACCAGGTGAAATCCCTTCTCAAGGGCGAGTTTATGGATATATTCTGCACAACCGGATCGCAGAATGCCTCGGTGATCAGGTCCTCGTTCAGATCTTCTGCATGAACAGTGTAAACGTCAAGAGCGTGGACATCGATATTCTTGTCGAGAGAGGGAAAAGCACGCAGGATCTGCCGTTTCGTACGCTCCCCACGAGCATCAAAGAGGCCGGCCTTCAGTCCGACCTCGACCCTGTAGGGCATAATCTTACCCCTTTTCCTCAAGATACACGGTTGTATGGCCTTCTATGCTCTCTCTTTCAGATTTGCACTTCACGCACAGGACAGCGAACGGCATGGCTTTGAGACGCCCCACCGGGATATTCTCACCACAGTCTTCACAGTATCCGTATTCTCCATTTTCCATTCTGGCCAAAGCATTCTCTATCTGTTCGAGCTTCTGCCGCTCCCGGGTGCTGAGCAGGAGATTAAACTCGCGGGACTGCTCAAGATCCGCATCATCAAAAATATCGCCAATTTCTCTCTGATCAGAGACATCGTTGGATTTGATCCTCTCTCCCAGGTTTTTGAGGATCTCGTGCTTCATTTCCGCCAGGATCTCCTTAATCTCAAGGAGCTCATTTTTTCTCAGCATTCTATCCTCCGTTTCGCTTAGAAAGTAGGGTACTTATACCGATAAATCTGCAGCTGTCAATATAAAATGCTTACTGTAAAAAATATTGGCTGCAGCACAACATATAAGCGTTCGTCGGAGTCTTTAGACGTTTTATCCGGGAAAAGGGATTCGCTGGTTTTACCATGATGCGTGGAACACCTCACACTCGATGAGATCTCCCTGTTCCAGGATCCTGTGCCCTTCAGGGACGATCATGTAGCAGTTTCCCCTGGCCATGGAAGACAGGATGCCTGATCCCTGGGGGCCTGTCGAAGCGACGCACAGCTCGTCTCCGCACCTTTTCAGAACGCCCCGGAGGTAATGGGGACGGTCCCCCGGGCCCCGCACCGCTTCCAGAAGCCTGGCCTTAAGCCTGGGAAGGGTCAGAGTCTGCGCGCCCATGAATTTCAGGATCGCAGGCCGGGCGAACTGATCGAACGAGGTCATGGTTGATACGGGGTTACCCGGCAGTCCTATTGCCGGAATGCCGTTGATGATGCCGAATGCGAGTGGCTTTCCCGGCTTCATCCGCACCTGCCAGAACTCCACCGAGTTGGCTCCTTCGGTCATGACGTCGCGGACAACGTCGTAATCCCCCATGGATACCCCTCCGGAGGTCAGGATAAGATCCGCGCGGGATGCCTGTTCGAACTTGTCCCTGAGGCCGGCTTTCGTGTCCCGGGCGATCCCGAGATACAGGGGGATCGCTCCAAGCTGTCTGACCAGGGAAGTGAGGGTTGAGGAATTCGATGACGGAATCTTATTTTCGGTGAGCTCCTCATCGAGATCTGCGACCTCGTTGCCGGTCGCTATGATCGCCACGGTCGGCCTCTGGCTGCAGAGCACCATTACCCTCCGAAGAGAGGCCAGAAGCCCTATGTGGGCCGCCTCCAGGAGAGTCCCTTTCTGGAGAATCAGATCGCCTTTAGCGATATCCTCTCCCGCGAATCGGATGTGGTCGCTTTTCTTCGGGACAATATTAACGATCACCGCACCTTCCGACTCTATCGTATCTTCTCTCTTGACCACCGCATCCGCCCCCGGAGGAACAGGCGCGCCGGTCATGATCTTCACGGCCGATCCTTCGGGGAAAGGCCCCTGCGGCAAGCTGCCGGCAGGAATTTCATAGGCGATGCCGAGGCGCACACCCGCATGAGGGATGTCGGTTACGCGCACGGCGTATCCGTCCATAGCCGAATTGTTCCAGGAAGGAATATCCATCTGAGATACGATATCTTCCGCCAGATACCTTCCCAGTGCCTGCTCAAGAGGGATCTTTTCGCTTGGCAGGGGGGTGATACGGCTTACGATGGTTTCACGGGCTTTCTCTATCGTGATCATCCAGAGATCCTCTCGTTTTCTGCAGCATCGTATCCTATAAGGACATGCCTGTCGAAGTCAAGAATCGTTGTGCTTTCGTCGATAAAAGTCCATTATGGAACACACGGATGTCCTTGCGCCCTTAGGCATAGAACTGCAAAAAATCCGCTTGCTCGGAGGGAGCATGTCCATTGTGGTCGTTCCGGAGCGATATGCGGACAAGGCGCTGGGGTACAAGCGGGATGTGGATACCGTCGTCAGGATGCGGGATTATCTCGTCATCGGGCTCTTCAACACGCAGGCGGACGAGGCCTCGGCGAGGTTCCTCTCCCTCCCCAAGGGTATCGCCGTCCATCCACAGGACGGCAACGACATCGAGACCCTTTTTATCGAAGCACTAGAAAGGCTCCGTTTCACAGGGACCTCCCCCTGGGTAAAACGGTTGTGGGATTCCATCAAGGACATCAAGAACTACGAATGCAAGGACGATCAGGAGAGCAGATTCATATCCTCGACGTTCTATCAGTTCCTGGCGTTCCTCGCCGCTCATCCGAACGAGCTGCAGTACATGCTCGAAGATCAGGCCAGCCCGGATCTCTCATGGGTGAAGGAGTACATCCCCTTTGGAATCTGGTCTTCCCCCGAGAGCGTAAGGCCGGTCACCCAGGCCGATATCACGACGCTGTTTCATGCCTGGCACTATAAGGAAAAGATGGACGCCAAACGTGAAAAGGGAAAGAATACCCTGCGGAGATTCAGGAACATCGAGCACCTTTTCACCCTGCCCTCGATATCTCAGGAAATCATCGATCTGGCGGGCGATACACTGCTGGCGGCGTCGAAGATGGCGGGAATTATCGAGAAAGATCCCGTACTGACCTCACGGATACTGAAGGTGGTCAATTCGGCCTTCTACGGGTTTCACCGTCAGATCGATTCTGTCGAGCAGGCGGTTGTCATCCTGGGGAATGACGAGGTGATCAACCTGGCGTTCTCTATCGCCATCCACAAGGTTTTGGAAACCATTTCCCCGCAAGCCGCAAAGCGGCTCTGGGAGCACAGCCTTGTAGTCGCCCATCTTTCGCAGTGGCTGGGCCCACATCTGAGTTGCACGAACAAGCAGCGGTCGTACACGGTGGGGCTGCTGCACGATCTCGGGAAGATCGTGTTCATGCAGAGGGGATACTTCATCGGGGGCTTCGAAGGCCCGGCCTCGCTGGAGGATCTGGCGAGCGAAGAGAGGGATTCCGGCATATCGCATGCCGAGATGGGGGCGTACATCGCCGAGCGGTGGAATTTGCCCGAAGCCATAGTGGACGGGCTTATGAACCACCACCTTCCGTCTAAGGCGCGGAACATGTCTCTTGCCGTCACGGTGCATATCGCCGATGTCCTGGCGCACTGCGGGCGGCTGGATGCGTCGAAGATAAACACTGCGGCGGGAAAGTTTTTTTCAGAGAGCAAGGCGGCCTC
Source organism: Syntrophaceae bacterium UBA1062 (assembly GCA_002316295.1). Classification (GTDB taxonomy): domain Bacteria; phylum Desulfobacterota; class Desulfomonilia; order UBA1062; family UBA1062; genus Phosphitivorax. The sequence continues at coordinate 6,685 of DCDF01000228.1, forward strand.
CATATCACGGGAAACTTTCTCCCGGACAGTCGAGAATGTCACGCAGCGGGTGAAAACAATACTGGAAGCATAAATGACGCAGAGAAACATCGAGACTATTCTCAAGGAGCGGATCGTATCACTGGAAGAAGGATACGAGCAGAAGATCGCCGAGCTTTCCCTCCTCAAAGAACTCGGAGAGGCGCTCAAGGGAGCCAGCCTTGCGCACTGGAACCAGCTCTTCATCGGTCAGCTCGATATCATCAAGCGTGCGACCGGCATCTTCAGCGTCTCGGTGATGCTCGTGGATGAAGAAACCCAGCAGCTCTACGTGGTGAGCGCCTCCGCCCGGGGCGATTCACCGAAGAGAGCGCCCATCCTGCTGAAAAAGGGGGAGGGCGTGGCGGGCAAGGTGCTCGAGACCGGCCGCACTCTCTATATTCCGGATGTCATCAAGGACCCGAATTTTTCCGACCGGGGAACGGACCAGAAAGGATCGCTCGCCTGCGTGCCCATCATATCCGAAGGCAGCTGCATCGGAGTGATCAATTTCAGGGACAACGTCGCGAGCTCCTTCGGGCCGAACGATCTGAGATTCTTCGAGCTCATCGCGGATCAGCTTTCCATCACCGCGTCCCTGGTGCGCACCTACCAGGATCTGCTCGACCTGGAAAAAAAGCGGATGAATCTCGGAAGGTACTTTTCTCCCGGACTCGCGGAGCGTCTGGTTGCGGACGAGCGGATGACAGGCCTGGGCGGTCAGAGAAAGATGGTGAGCATCGTCTTCGCTGATGTGTCGGACTTCACCTCGCTGGTGGAAAAGCATGCGGTGGAGGATGTGGTCGAAGTGCTAAACCGGTTTTTCGAGACCGTGGTTCCGATCATTTTCAGGCACGGCGGAATGCTGGACAAGTTTCTGGGAGACGGGGTCATGGCCGTCTTCGGCATCCCCGACCCCGACGATGCGGATCCGGTACGAGCCATAGAGTGCGCGGTCGACATCCAGAAGGGGATGGAGACCTTGAAAGCGCAGCTGGAAAAAGACGGCCTCTTTCCCATCGACGTGGGAGCGGGCATCGCCACCGGTGTAGTCCTGGCAGGCAATATCGGCACGAAGAACCAGATGAACTACACTGTCATCGGAGAGCCGGTGAATCTCGCCCAGAGACTGGAGTCCATCAGCCGGCCGGGAGAGATCATCGTGTCGAACATCACCACGGAGATGATTCCTATAGGGTCCGGAATATCGGTGTCCTTCGAACCCATGGGGACTATCCGGGTCAAAGGCATCGAGCGCGATGTGAGTCCCATGAAGGTCATATACCGGAGCAGCGGCTCCGTTCAGCCGGAGAAGCGCTCGGGACGTGATCATCGTCCTGGCCTGTGCGGGGATACGGAGCCCTGATGTTTCTTTCTTCCCGCATACAAGGATGATACCGATGCGGCTGCAGGAGCCTCTGCCGCTCGAAAGACATTTTTTGAGAAAACGGCAATTTGGGCGAGTAATTTTCAATCTTACTGTCGAGGCGCGGCCGTTTGCCCATCCAATAATTTTGTGCTTTTCCCGGCACGACCAAAAATGAATCTTCATTCAGAAACTCCTTGACACCAGCCTTTCCACAAGAGTATATCTCATAATTACTCAAAACAGCTCAAGATCGTCAGGTTTTAAGCTGTCCTCGGATTCTGCAGGTGTTAAGGCAAGGCGACGTTATATCCTAAGAAGGAGGGTAATATGGAGTTAAGAGATGCCTATTTTGTAGACGGCGTTCGTACCTGGTTCGGCAAAGCGCGGCCCGACGGGTTTTACTGGACCACCCGTGCCGACGACATGGTCAGCAAGGTAATACGGGAGCTCGTGAGGAGAAACCCCAAGGTGCCTTGGGACGAGGTTGACGACAACATCTGGGGCGCAACCACACAGGTGGGTGATCAGGGAACCACCATGGGCCGCACCACGGTTCTGACGGCAGGCCTCTCCGAGAAGGTGGCCGGCTTCTCGGTTGACAGAATGTGCGCAGGCGGGATGACCTGTCAGGCAATAGGCGCTTCATTCATTCAGGGAAATTCGGCCGACATCATCATTGCCGGTGGCGTGGAGCACATGGCCCATCATCCCATGGGGGCCGGGGCAGATCCAAACCCCAGGATCGTTACTGAGAAGATGGTCGAGCCCAAGTATTTCAACATGGGCGTCACCGCAGAGAAGCTGCACGACTGGATGCCCGAGAACGGCGAGCAGCCGGTAACCAAGGAAGAGGCTGACCAGTACGCCCTGCGGGTGACTGAGAGGTACTTCGAGAACCTGGACAAGGGCTACTATGACAAGCACTGTGTGAATATGGCCGTGTTCACCCCGAACGGCTGGGTCGTGGCGAACAAGGACGAACAGGCCCGCAGAGGGGCGACCATCGAAGGGATGCGGAACCTGAAAACGCCTTTCAAGAAGGCGGGCAGGGTCACACCCGGCAACGCATCCGGTCTCAATGACGGCGCCTGCGTCTCCCTTCTCATGTCCGGAGCCAAGTGCAAGGAACTCGGCATCAAACCCAAGATGCGATTCATCGGCGCCGCCTTCGTGGGCGTGGACCCCTCCATCATGGGGTGGGGGCCAGTCCCGGCGACGGAAAAGGTGCTCAAGCGCTTCGGCATGAAGTTCGACGACCTCGATTACATCGAGCTCAACGAGGCCTTTGCCGTACAGGCCGTGGGCTTCATGAAGCACTTCGGGATGAAGGTGCCCGAAGACCCCAGGCTCAACCCCTACGGAGGCACCATTGCTGTGGGGCATCCCCTGGCGAGCTCAGGCGTGCGACTCAGCATGCAGCTGGCCCAGGACTTCGAGATGAACCCCAAGGCGCGCTACGGTCTCACCACCATGTGCGTGGGACTGGGCATGGGCGGCTCGATCCTGTGGGAAAACGTCGTGGGCAAAGACTTTTAGGAGGTTGGTGATATGGCTAAGTATATCATGACATGTAAGCTGAATTTTTACGAATCAAAGAAAGCAGGCAAGATCGCCATTGTCACCATGGACAATGGACAGAGCTATAACGTCCCCAACACCTGGGGAGTGGAGGCGTTCGAGTCCCTGAACAAGGTTCTGGACATCGTGGAGAGCGATCCGGACGTGAAAGGCTGGCTCCTGGTGGGCAAGCCCTTCATCTTCAACGTGGGCGCGGACATCATGAGTGTGGACCCCGATATGTCCCGCGACGACGCGGTGCAGATCGGCAGGATGGGTCACAACTCCTTCAAGCGGATCATGAACCTCAAGATCCCCACGCTGGCGGCCATCAACGGCGCGGCCATGGGCGGGGGCGTGGAAGTGGGACTGTACCACGACTATCGCACCATCGCCAAGAGCCCGGGCGGCTGCGACCACTATGCCCTGCCCGAGTGCTTCCTCGGCCTCGTGCCCGGATGGGGTGGAACCCAGCTGGTCACCAAGCTGGCAGGTCCCGAGGTGGCCATTCAGCTCATCATCACCAACCCGCTGAACATGAATGCCATGATCAACTCCAAGAAGGCTTTCGAGATGGGTCTGGCCGACCGGCTCATCGCGCCGGCCGAGTTCGTGGACGACTCCATCAAGCTGCTCGAGAACATTATCACGGGCGAGGAGAAGATCGAGCGCAAGAAGGTCGACCCGAAGATGAGCGACGACCTTTACAACAACACGAAGTTCGCCATCATGGGCAGAGTGCACTCAGGCGCCATGGCCCCCTACAAGGCCCTGGATCTCATCAAGGGAGCGGCTGAATGGTCGCTTGATGAGGGCTTCGAGCAGGAGAACCAGACCCTGGCCGACATGATCAAGTCCCGCCAGTTCCTCAGCAGCGTCTACTCCTTCGATCTCACCCAGAGAAGGGCCAAAAAGCTCCCCGGCAGGCCCCCGAAAGAGGTGAAAGGCTACAGCATCAACAAGATCGGCATCATCGGCGCCGGCCTCATGGCCTCTCAGATGGCCCTGCTCTTCGCTCAGCGGTTCCAGTGCCCCGTGGTCATGAAGGACATCAAGCAGGAGTTCGTGGACAAGGGTCTTGCATATGTACGCGATCAGCTCGGCAAGCGGGTGAAAAAGGGCAAAATGGCCGCAGCCGACGCCAAGTGGATGGGGGAGGACCTCATTACCGGCACGGTCACCTATGACGGGTTCGAAGACTGCGACTTCGTGATCGAGGC
>DCDF01000267.1 GCA_002316295.1 Syntrophaceae bacterium UBA1062
TCATGGCCAAGGCCCCGATGTACTGCAAGCCCGAGGAGATGGACGCCGAAGATCCCCTGTTCATTCTCTACACCTCCGGATCGACCGGAAAGCCCAAGGGGGTGCTCCATACCACGGCAGGGTATCTCCTCTATGCGTCCATGACACAGGAATATGCATTCGACGTGCGCGATGAAGACATCTACTGGTGCACGGCCGACATCGGGTGGGTGACCGGCCACAGCTACGTCGTCTATGGCCCGCTGTGCAACGGCTACACGAGCATCGTGTTCGAGGGCGTACCCAGCTATCCGGCCTATGACCGGTTCTGGGCCATTATCGAGAAGTACAACGTCAACAACTTCTACACTGCGCCGACCGCTATCCGCGCAATCGCGAAAGAAGGCGACAAGTGGGTCGAGATGCACGACCTCTCCTCGCTGAGGGTCCTGGGTTCGGTGGGAGAGCCGCTCAACCCCGAGGCATGGTGGTGGTTCTACAACAAGGTGGGCGGCGGCAGGTGCACGATCGCCGATACCTGGTGGCAGAGCGAGACCGGCGGACATATGATCCTCCCGCTGCCCGGTGCGATCGATATTAAGCCCGCTAGGGCCATGAAGCCGTTCTTTGGCGTGGTTCCCGCCCTCCTGGATGAGGAAGGCAAGGAAATCGTCGGTCCCGGCAAGGGTGCACTGTGCATCAAGAAGGCCTGGCCGGGGATGATGCGGGGCGTGTGGGGCGATCCGAAGCAGTTCAAGGAAATCTACTTCTCGCAGTTTCCGGGCTACTACCTCTCGGGTGACGGCGCCGAGCGCGACGAGGACGGTGACTACAGGATCACCGGCAGGATCGACGACGTCATCAACGTATCCGGCCACAGGATGAGTACGGCCGAGATCGAGGCCGCGCTCACCTCGCATCCCGATGTCGCAGAGGCGGCAGTCGTCGGGTTCCCGCACGATATCAAGGGCCAGGGAATCTATGCGTACGTGACCCTGAACACCGGTGCGGAGAAGAGCGACAAGTTGAAGAAAGACCTGATAGCCCTGGTTCGCAAGGAGATCGGCCCCATCGCTTCTCCAGACTTGATCCAGTGGGCCGACGGTCTGCCCAAGACCCGCTCGGGCAAGATCATGCGCCGCGTGCTCAGGAAGATCGCTGCGTCCGAATTCAACGAGCTTGGCGACGTTTCGACCATGGCCGACTCCACGGTGGTCGACGACCTGATCAACGGAAGGAAAAACATCGGGTAACATTACAGAAGAAAGGCTCCGGTCGAGGGCTGCCGGAGCCTTACAGAATTGCAGCATGAACCAGTAAAAAAAGCCATGTAACGCTTTGTATGGGGGAAGAGAAGGTTGGAATCGGTCCAATCTTCCCTTCCCCGAAATTCTTTCGCACGATGATTCCCGATCCGGTCAGATAATTCCGGATTCCATCATCCCGCTTTCAAGGAGCCGTATCACACAGCTCCGTACTCCTTGATCATTTCATAATCCGATCGCATCACGCTTGTCAAGATCGCCGCTTCGGCTGAGCAGTCGGGGAAGGTGGGCCAAAGAGATAATTGCAGGCCGATAGAAGAACGCACCCGATCTTTCAACGGCAAAGCCGGCGAAAGAAGGACCTAAGAGCTTTCTACCGGATATCCGGTACAGGGGATGACGCAAACCGCCGGCTCCTGCCATTCGCCTGGAAGGGATAGAGCGAACCGGACAGTTTGCCGGTTCCGGGCTGAATTCGGGAACGGAGGCCTCGGCATGCAGGCCCCTGCTTCGCAGTCACGTATGCCCGAAGAACGTCCAATTGCGGCGTCACTGCGCCCGGGAGCGGTAACCCGCCTGGTGATCCGCCTCGTATGCGAGCTTCAGTGAAAGGGTGAACATGTTGCCGCACTTACTCTCCACATTGAACCGGCAGCGCTGGAGTATTTTGATCATGGCATGATTGTCTCGCAGCGTTTCCGAAACGACTTGCTCGACCTTCCAGTGCTTGACCAGGCCGACGCTCAGCTCGGAGAGGACCTTGCCCAGCGTCTTGTTCTGCCAGGGGTCGGAAACGATCACGGCGAATTCGGCCTCGTTCTGGCGCGAAAGCTTGATGAGGCGAGCAATGCCGATGATCCTGCGGCGCGCCCCTTCCGTCATCTCCGCAATGATTGCGAACTCCTCCTCGGGATTGATGTCGCAGAAGCGCATCGCTCGCTCGGGCGTGGCGCTGAAGGGTGAGAGAAAACGCATCCACAGCGACTGCTGCGAGCATCCGTTCACGAACTCGGTCCACAGGTCCATGTCTTCGATTTTCAGGAGGCGGAACCTGACGGGATTGCCGTCTATGGTGAACGACTGGTCGGCCAGATGGCCGTCCAGAACCTTTATCAGGGTGTTCCGCCTGCGCTGCTCGAAGCGGTACATCTCCGCCAGCACCTCTGCGGCCATCTCGGAGGTGGAATATACGGGGATTCCCGCCTGCTCCATCTTGATGACGTCGCCGATCATGAATTCCTTGCATGCAACACAGCAGACCACAGGCTTGCCGCGATAGTCGATGTCCTTCATCACATCGACGAACGAGGCGAGCTTCTCGCCCTGGACGATGACCATGACGCTGTGCACGTCGTTGCTCTGCACCCCGATCTCGATGAGCCCTTTGAGCTGTTCCGGGGTCATGGTGAACGAGCAGTCCACGGGGTTCTGGTTGTTCAGATAATCGGGCAGCATTGTCGCCAGCTTTTCCTTGATATATGACTCGAATTTGCTGAGCCTGAGCCCGTTGAGGTAGAGCATGTCGGTTGCGGCCACCCCAAGCGAGCCCGTATAGGTGATAATCAGGGCCCCGGGGCCCTTGGGAAGGGGCTGCTTCGAGAACCCCCTCGCCAGGGCGAAGAGGTGCTCGTTGTCCCTGGCCCGGATAACGCCGGACTGTTTGAAGGCCGCGTTGTTGATCTCGTCGTTTCCCGCAAGAGACGCCGTATGGGATGAGACAGCCTGTTTCCCCGCCTCTGTGCGCCCGGTTTTGAGCACGATCACCGGCTTGCGCTGCGACAGACGCGAAGCGACGTCGATGAAGCGCTTGCCGCTGGTCACGTCCTCCATATACATGGTGATGACGTCGATGTGCTCGTCTTCACCCATATATTCCAGGATATCCGTCTCGGTGATATCCATCTTGTTGCCGATGGTGGCCACGATCCCGAAGTCGAGCACGTTGCGCAGGCCGGCGAGAATGCCTGCCGCGTATACCCCGGCCTGCGCGATGAGGCCGACGTTCCCCTTTCTCAGCTCGTCGAGGATCCCGATGGACTGGACCATGTTGTGATGGGTGTTGATGACGCCCGAGCAGTTGGGCCCGAGGAGCCGGCAGCCCTTTTCCCTGATGATGTCTTTGATGCGGGCCTGCACCCGTTTGCCCGCCTCACCGATCTCGGCAAAGCCGGCAGTTTCGACGATCACGTACTTGATCCCCTTTGCGCAGCAGTCCTCGATCGCCTGCGGAACCGCCTCGGCCGGGACGATGATGATCGCTACATCGACGGGCCCGTCGACATCGAGAATCGAGCGGTAGGCCTTCACGCCCATGATGGCGTCTTTTTTCGGATTGATGGGGTAGAGCTTTCCCTGGAATCCATGATGGATCAGATTTCTGAACACGTTGTATCCGAGTTTGCCCTCGGAATCGGTGGCTCCCAGGACGGCGATGCTGCCGGGATAGAAAAAGTCCTTCAGATTGCTTTTATGCACAGGGGCTTCGAGCGCAGGGGTTTTCGGGGCATCGTCGATGAACATGCGGGCGTCGACGGCAGTGCAGCCCGACGGATAGAGAAACACGGGGTTCAGGTCCAGCTCCCGGATCTGAGGATGCTGCATCACCAGGTCGGAAACTCTGCAGAGCAGTTTTTTCAGGGCCTCGATATCCGCGCAATGGCCGCGATACCCCTTCAGGAGGGAAGATCCCTTGATCCCGTTGATCATTTCGTTCGCGCCGTCTTCATCTATGGGAAGCACCCGGAAGGTGACGTCCTTGAGGATTTCCACGAAGATGCCGCCTAGGCCGAACATGAGGATATGCCCGAAGCTGGGGTCGTGCGTGATCCCGATGATCGCCTCGATCCCCGGTTCGGCCATCTTCTGCACCGAGACACCGATCATGCTGCGGTGCCTGAACGCCTCCGTGATCTCCCGGTAGGCCTTCCGGACGTCTTCTTCGTTTTTCACATTGAGCTTGACCCCGCCGCCGTCGCTCTTGTGGGTGACATCGGGGGATACGATCTTGAGCACAACCGGGTAGCCGATGCTCCGGCTGATCTCGACCGCCTCGTCATCCGATGTCGCGATGACGCCGCCCGTAGTCTGTATGCCGATGCTCTCGAGGATCGCCTTGCACTCGTGCTCCATCAGGCAGCTGCGGTTTTCCTTCAGCGCCCTGTCGATGATTGTCGCAACGTCTGTAGGACGGTCGCTCTCACGAGATGTCGGTAAAAAGGCACCGAGAATCTCTCCCGGCTGTGCTCCGTGTCCAGGCAATTCTGTCAGGATACCGCTTTCGCTCATTGCGTTTACCCCCTGCTGCAACGCTCCTGTTTTTATAGTGTATCCTCACTTCACATAATTAAATTGTAATTTTTTTCTAACATGGGGGCGATGCACCGGCTATCAGGCAAGATCTCTATTTTATGTCATACGATATGACAATAATGAGAGGGAACAGCTGACGGCAGTCATTGGCAGGCATGACAGACAACGTCCGACAGTACATGGGCAGCGGCAACGGCCGCGTCAGAAATCGGCGGGAATGCTGCGGTGTCGGATGGTTCTTTTGGTGCTGCTATGAGTCGATGAGCCGATGGTTCATGGCATAGAAGGTCAGCTCGGCGTTTTTCTTCATGCCCATCTTGTTCATCACCCGGATCCGGTAGGTGCTGATGGTCTTGACGCTCAGGCACAGCTCGCGGGCGATCTCGCCGACCGATTTTCCAGATGCCAGCATCAACATGACCTGATACTCGCGGGTGGAGAGCCTTTCGTGACGGTGTTTGTCCGCCTTGCTGTCCAGCGCCACGGCCAGTTTCTCCGCCAGAGAGGCCGTCACGTACTTCCCTCCTCGCGAGACCTTCCGGATGGCGCCGATCAGCTCGTGGGCGGCGCTGGCCTTGGTGAGGTAGCCCGAAGCGCCGGCCCTGAGCGCCCGAACGGCATACTGCTCTTCAGGATGCATGCTCAGGATGAGCACGGGGAGCTTCGGCCGGGCCTTCAGAATGTCTTCGAGCACCTCAAGCCCGCCCCTGCCGGGCATGGAGATGTCGAGCAGCACCAGATCGAAGTTGCCGCTGAGCGCCTTTTCCAGTGTTTCCTTCCCGTTCTCTGCCTCGTCCTCGACGATGATGTCGCTCTGGGATGCGAGTATCTGTTTCACTCCTTCCCGGACAACGGTATGATCATCGGCGACAAGGATCCGTATCATGCTTACTACGCTCCCTTGCGGAGAGGAATCTGAACCCGTACGGTCGTTCCTCGGCCGCTTTTCCCGGTTATTCTCATCTGGCCGTTCCACAGATTGACCCGCTCGCGTATGCCGATGATCCCGAACGACCGGGAATCCTCGGCCTGTTTGCGGGTGATGCCTTTCCCATTGTCCGTAACTTCCAGGCACAGGTCGTCTCCTTCCTGCGTGAGCCGGACCCAGACCGCGGTTGCTCCGGAATGCCGTGCAACGTTGGTGAGCGTTTCCTGAAAAATGCGAAAGATGGCTGTCGCCAGGTCTTTCTCAATGAGGCCGTCCCAGCAATCAATGTAGATGCGGCAGTCGATGCCGGATCTGTTCTGAAACTCCTTGGCCTGCCACTCGATGGCCGCGTTCAATCCGAGGTCGTCGAGCAGGATCGGCCTGAGCTCCGTGATGATCCGGTGCACGCTGTCCACGGTTGAATCCACCAGATGCGCCATCCTGCGCGTTTTGTCCACGAGGTGCGAGAGCTCGGGAGGCAGCTGATCGCCCAGCCAGGCGACATCCATCTGCAGGGCGGTAAGGTACTGCCCGAGCTCGTCGTGGATTTCCCGCGCGATGCGGGCGCATTCCTCTTCACGGGCGGACTGAAGATGGGCGGAAAGATTTCTGAGCCGTCTGTGCGAACGCTCCAGCTCTTCTTCGGCCCGCCTCCTCTCCGTGATGTCTTCGTAGGCTACCACGATACGCCGCTCTTTGAGCCTGTCTCCGATCCGGGCGGCGCGCATCCTGCAAAGTATGTCTTTGCCGTCCTTGCGCCGGCAGGGAAATTCATTGACAAACGTACGCTGGCGCTTGAGGGTGGAGTAGAAATATCTGGCGATCTCTTCCGACTCCTCCTTGTTGCGGTAGAGCAGGGTGACGCTCTTGCCGATGAGTTCTTCCGGGTCCCAGCCGAACGTGTCCCTTACGGCGTTGTTCGCGAAGATGATCCGTCGCTTGTGCAATCCCACGATCGCCTGTGGAACGGCATCGAGAATGGAAGATTCCAGGGCAGCCAGCTCCAGGAGCCGCTCTTTCGTGACCTCCTGTTCCATGGCATCCAGAGAATCGCCGAGAGCATCCTTCTTGTCGTGAAAGATCATAGACGCTACTTTTTCCATCATCCGCTCCGTTCGTTCCCGGCTTCTGTCAGATGCATGTCCTGCTGGTTGAGCGCTCCCTTCCTGCAGTGTTAAATGCAAGCAAGAGTATAAGACAAAGGCGGTCTCCGGTCAAGAATAATGGAGGCAATCGCAGGAAATATACAAGGAATTCTGAGATATTCCCGGCGACACTCGGTGAATCGCTCAAAAGTCCGTGCCAGCTTTTCTCGCTCAAGTATATCGGGTCCCGGTTCCCGGTGTGAAAGACGGGCCTTTTCGGCCCGATCCATAAAAAAGAACGATGCCACCATGCCGTCGATGCCCATGGGCTCCGGAAGGAGGCCGGGAGCGGGCACGATCGCCGGGTTTACAGGCACACCGCTCGCCGCGAGGAGAGGCGGCCGGCACAGCAGGGCCTTGGACAGGATCTTAGGGTAAGATCCTGTTCGGGGCGGGGTCCATGCAGTCGGTTGTCCGGCAGCGGCGCAGGGTTTCTACACCCCGTGCCCGATCTCGAGAGCTTCGAGCATCTCTACGGCCCTATGCCCGGTATTCGAGCATCCTCCGGATGCACTTCTTCGCCTGGAACATGGTCTCGCGATCGAGGGTGATGGGATGGCGCTCCTCCTGCAGGGCCAGGAGGATCTTCTCGAGGGTGATGCGCTTCATGTTCGGGCAGAGAGTCTCTTCGGAAGCGGGATAAAAGCGTTTGGCCGGGTTTTCTTTGTGCAGCCTGTGGATTATCCCGGGCTCGGTTGCGATAATGAACTCCTTCGCCTTCATGTCGTGCGCGTAGAGACACATGATCTCGGTGGAAACGACCTCGTCGGCGAGCTCTCTCACCTCGGCGCTGCATTCGGGGTGCGCCAGGACCACGGCGTTCGGGTGCAGCCTCTTCTGCCTGAGAATATCATCGGGGGCGATTCCGGCATGGGTCGGGCAGAAGCCCTGCCAGGCGACGATTTCACAGCCCGCTGAGTCTGCCGCGAATCCGGCGAGATGCTTGTCCGGCACGAATACGATCTGCCTGCCCTGGGCCGCAATGTCTCTGACCATGCTCACGGCGTTTGCCGATGTGCAGCAGAGATCGCACTGGGCCTTGACCGCCGCGCTGGTGTTCACATAGCAGAGGAATGTATGCTCCGGGTGCCGCCTGCGAAGGTCCTGAACATCTTCGGCGGTGATCATGTCGGCCATGGGACACCCGGCATTGAGGTCGGGCAGGAGCACGGTTTTGCCGGGGGAGAGGATTTTTGCGGTTTCGGCCATGAAATGCACCCCGCAGAAAACGATCATATCGGCCCCGGTGGTGGCCGCCTCGATGCTCAGGCCCAGGGAGTCTCCCACGAAATCGGCGATGTCCTGGACCTCCGGAGGCTGATAGTTGTGGGCGAGAATGACCGCGTTCTTTTCGCGCCTGAGCCGGGCGATCTCATTTGTGAGGCTGACGGGGCTCATGATTTTCCGTTTCTCCTTCGGTAATCATCGATGGCTGACCTGAGCGCCTCCTCGGCCAGCACCGAGCAGTGCATCTTGATAGGCGGGAGCCCGCCCAGGGCTTCGGCCACGGCCTTGTTGCTCACGGCCAGGGCCTCGTCGATGGTCTTGCCCTTTACCATTTCGGTGGTCATGGAGCTCGTGGCAATGGCCGCCCCGCATCCGAAGGTCCTGAACCTCACGTCTTTGATGACGTCGTCTTCGACCTGGATGCTGATCTCCATAATGTCGCCGCACACCGGGTTGCCCGCCGTGCCGACGCCGTCCGGATGTTCGAGCTCTCCCACGTTCCTCGGGTTTCGGAAATGGTCCATCACCTTGTCGTTGTATGCACCGGTCTGTGTCATGCTGTTGCTCCTTTCCTTGCGAGCGGCGACATGGCGCGCAGTCTGTAGACGATGCCGGGCATCACCTGAAGCACTCGCTCGATGTCCTGTTGGGTGGTGTCTCTTCCCAGGGAGAACCGCAGTGACCCATGGGCGAGCTCGACGGGCAGCCCGATGGCTGCGAGCACATGCGATGGCTCCAGGCTCGACGAGGTGCATGCCGATCCGGTGGACACGGCGATGCCTTCCATGTCGAGATTCAGCAGCAGGCCCTCTCCCTCGACGAACGCAAATGAGATGTTGACGTTGTTCGGGAGCCTGCGGATAGGGTGACCGTTGAGACGGGAGTCTTCGACGGCGGAGAGCAGGCCGGAGGCGAGGCGGTCTCTCAGGACCGACTGGCGGCTCAACTCCGCACGCATGTCACTGCCGGCGAGCTCGACCGCGCGGCCGAAGCCGACGATGCCCGGAATATTCAGGGTGGAGGCCCGGCGCCGCCGTTCCTGGTCGCCGCCGTGGAGCAGGGGGATGATTTTCATGCCGTTTCGCACATAGGTCAGCCCGATGCCCTTGGGACCGTAGAGCTTGTGGGCGGATACGCTCAGGAAATCGACCTGAAGGTCATTCACGTCGATCGGGATGTGGCCGAAGGTCTGGACCGCATCGGAATGAAAGGCCACCCCGTGCTCGCGGGCGACTGCGCCGATCTCGGCGATGGGCTCGATCGTGCCGATCTCGTTGTTCCCGTGCATGACCGAGATCAGGATGGTTTCGGCCGTGATGGCTTTCTTCACGTCGTCCGGGTTCACGAGGCCGTTTTCGTCGACAGGGAGGTATGTCACCGAGAACCCCTGCCCCTGAAGAAACTTGCATGTCTCGAGCACGGCGTGGTGCTCTATGGATGAAGTGATGATGTGATTCCCCTTGTTTCTGCGCGAAAGGGCGAACCCCTTGATGATGAAGTTGTCGCTCTCGGTGCCTCCGCTGGTGAAGACGATCTCTTCCGGCTTCGCACCCATGAAGGATGCGATCCGTGCCCGCGCCTCCTCTACGGCGGTCCGCGCCTCCAGCCCGAATGAGTGGAGGCTCGAGGCGTTTCCATAGACGCCGCTCAGATAGGGGAGCATGGCCTGGGCCACTTCGGGCGCTGTCGGCGTCGTCGCTGCATGATCGAGATAGATTCTTTTCATACGTGTCATTTCCTTTAGATATGATACATGGGCGCTTTTTCAGCTTTTTCCCTTGTTTTGGCAAGGAGATCCTCGAGGCTGATGGAATCCAGCGTCAGGGAGATCTGCTCGCTCACGATCGACCAGACGTCACGGCTTGCGCAGGTTGAGGAGCGGGAGCAGGACGATGAGTTCTCGACACAGTCCACCAGAGATGTGCCGCCTTCGAGCACATCCACGATGTTCTTCATGGTAATCTCGCTCGGGGGCTTTGCCAGCGAATAGCCGCCGCGTGCGCCTCGAGTGGACTGCACGAGTCCGGCTGTCCTCAGGGGGATGATGATGAGGCTCAGATACTTCTCCGAAATATCTTCGTTCCTGGCGACATCCTTGAGCAGGACCTGTCTTTTGCCGTAATTTTCGGCAAGATCCAGCATCAGTCGTACGCCATACCGTGATCGTGTCGTAATTTTCATTGACTCGTCCCTCAATCACTATTAATACTATCAGATAGCTAGTAAATATGTTCCTTCAAGGCCCGTGTCAAGGAAATTATTTGCAAGGGCCTCAATGATGACGGCTTTCGGGCGCTCATGGGTTTTCTCCAGAGGGTCTGAGAGAGCGAGGCACATAGAGCATGACGCCGATGAAGGGAAAGGAAGGGAGAACGATGCGACACGATGGAAAATACCCCGCAGCGGCGGTAAAGATCATCTCGGTCAATACCAGCCCGGGAAAAGGCGAGAAAAAGCGCTCTGTCGGCAGGTGCCTGCTGAGAGAGGAGTTCGGCATCCAGGGGGACGGTCACGCGGGCGGGGGCATCCGCCAGGTGAGCCTGCTCGCGCAGGAAAGCATCGACAAAATCAGGGCTGCGGGCATCGACGTGGGCTGCGGCGATTTCGCCGAGAACATTACCACGCAGGGCATCGTACTCCATGAGCTGGATATCGGGACCCGGCTCCTGGCAGGAGAGTCGGTTCTTCTCGAAGTAACCCAGATCGGGAAGGTCTGCCACACCCGATGCGCCATCTTTCACGCAGTGGGAGACTGCGTCATGCCGAGGGAAGGGATCTTCGCAAGGGTTCTGATCGGCGGCGAGGTCCGGGAGGGGGACGACCTCCGGGTGGTGCCCCGGCCGGAGTAATGGCGGGAGGCTGATGAAAAGCGGCGTGTGTCCATTATTCTTCTTTTCAGAAGCGTCGAGGTGGACATGCCGAAGATCATAGGGTACTGCATAATGGCGACGCTGGGGCTCTCGGGCTGCGCCGGCTACAATCACGAGCTCCTCGGGCGGAACTATACGCAAATGACGGATCAGGAGCTCCTCACCTACTCCTACGAACTTTCCAGCGCCATTGACCGGTGCGCGAACGATCCGGGGAGAGTCACCGTAGGGCTCGGGACGGGATTCGGGCTGAGAAATCTCGGTGTCTGGCTGGGGCTTTCACGGGGAGTTGCACCCTGTGACCCGCAGGAGCTGATCCGGCGGCAGGCCGAAGTGAGGCTCGAGCTCCAGCGCCGGGGGCTGAGCCCCTGAGAATTCACCATGCACCGAGATGCTTGTCCCGCGGTCTCCCCTTCAGGGGGCCGCGCCTTCACACCCGGCGGGCGTCCTCGGCCTGTCGGATGAGCCGCCTCGGTCAGGTCCCGTCCGGAAGCTGGGATTCCCTGCTGTCTCTTCCCGCCGGGATGCCGGACCGGTCGCTCCGCACCTTGCGGATGAACGAGAAAGATTCCCGGTGCAGCCAGGCGGGCGCACGGCTGATGGACCTCAGATAAATGCCCACCAAGGATGCTACGTCCCCGATTCCG
>DCDF01000275.1 GCA_002316295.1 Syntrophaceae bacterium UBA1062
ATCAGGATCCGGATCATGTTGACCCAGTCCAGCTCGTAGGAGACGCTGAACGCCACGATATGAAAGTCCTGCAGCGCCCGTGAGGACTCGACCGAGCGCGGAGAGTCGGTAAAGAACCGCTCGCACAGGATGGACGGGTGGCCGTTGAGCACCCGGTACATGGTGTGCAGCCCGAGGTTGGACATCCCCACCCAGTAGGTGTTGGGGTAGACCAGCGCGATGTTCAGCCTGCCCCCGGGATCCTTCCTGACCGCGCCCGTCTCATCCCACATCGATGCCCAGACCCTTGATTTTCCTGTGCAGGTTGCTTCGTTCGACACCGATGAGGTCTGCTGTCTTGGAGATGTTGTACCCGCACTCCTTGAGCTTCTTTTCAATGAACATCTTCTCGAATTCCGCCCTGGCGTCCTTGAGCAGGGTGATGTCGATGAGCCTGTCGGTCTCGGAGGCGGCTCTCGACCCAAGAGGGAGAATATCGTCAACCGTGATCACATCCCCAGGCGTCATGATCACCAGCCTTTCCACGATATTCTTGAGCTCGCGCACGTTCCCCGGCCAGTCGTGCTGCATGAGCTTCTTGACCGCGCCCTCGGTCATAGTCTTCTTTTTCCCGCCCTTGAGAGAAGAATACATCTTGAGGAAATGCTCCACAAGCTCGGGGATGTCTTCCTTGCGGTCGGCGAGCCTGGGCACATAGATGGGGATGACATTGAGGCGGTAGTAGAGGTCCTGCCGGAACCTTCCCGCTTCGATCTCCTTTTCGAGGTCCTTGTTGGTGGCGGTGAGCACCCGCACATCCACCTGGATCGTCTGGGCGCCCCCCACCCGTTCGAACCGCTGCTCCTGCAGGATCCTCAGGATCTTGGCCTGGGTGGGCAGGCTCATGTCGCCGATCTCGTCCAGGAAAAGCGTGCCGTTGTTGGCCAGGTCGAACTTGCCCCGCCTGCGTTCCGTGGCGCCGGTGAACGCGCCCTTCTCATGACCGAAGAGCTCGCTTTCGATGAGCTCCTGCGGGATCGCAGCGCAGTTGACCTCCACAAACGGCTGCTTGGCCCTCAGGCTGTTCTTGTGGATTCTCCTGGCCACAAGTTCCTTGCCCGTCCCGTTCTCTCCGAGGATCAGCACCCAGGCGTCCGTGGGGGCCGCCCTGTCGATCTGCTCCTTGAGCTTTCTGATGGCGGGAGAGTTTCCGATGATCTCGTCGTCTTTTTCCGCCTTTTTCCTGAGAAGGGCGTTCTCTTCCTCCAAGGCTCTCAGATGCAGGGTGTTGTTGATCGTGATGATGATCTTGTTCAGGTCCAGAGGCTTCTCGATGAAGTCCAGGGCGCCGAGCCGGGTAGCCCTGATGGCGGTGTCGATGGACCCATGCCCGGTCATGATGATGACCGGCGGCTTGAACCCGTCCTTCTTGAGGTCTTCCAGGATCTGCAGGCCGTCTTTGCCCGGCATCCAGATGTCCAGGAGGATCAGATCCACCTCATGGCTCTCGATGATCTGGAGAGCCTCCTCTCCATTGGCCGCAAGCAGGGTGTGGTACCCCTCATCCTCGAGCCCGCCCTTCAGCGAGAACCGGATGCTCTCCTCGTCATCCACTATGAGAATAGAACGCTTCATGCACTACTCCTTTACCGGCAGCTCTATACTGAAAATCGTGCCTGTAGGCGTGTTGTCCCTGACCCGGACGAAGCCGTTGTGGTCCGAGACGATCCGATTGACTATGACCAGGCCCAGTCCCGTCCCTCCCTTTTTCGTGGAGAAGTAGGGCTCGAACAGCCTTTCCTTGGCCTTGGGGGGTATCCCGGCGCCGGTATCGGCGATCTCCAGGGTGGCTATGTGCACATCGGCATCGTAGCTCGTCTGGATGGAAACCTTCCTCGGGGTGTTTCCGGGCTCCAGGACAGCGGTGGTGGCGTTCTCCAGCAGGTTCCCGACCGCCCTGCTCATCTGCGGGGCGTCTATTTCCACCCTGGGCATGGTCTCGTCGAGCCTGAGCTCATAGGAGACCTTCGGATGGGCCTGCCGGTAAAGCGCTGCGGCGTCCTGCACCACCTTGTTGAGATCGCCCGGGGCCGGCATGCACGAGGGCATCTTCGCGAATGCGGAGAACTCGTTGACCAGTCGCTTCATCTCGTCGACCTCATTGATGATGATCCGGGTACACTCGTCGAATACCTGGCCTTCCTCCCCGAGGCGGTCCAGATACCTGCGCCTGAGCCTCTGGGCGGACAGCTGGATGGGGGTCAGCGGGTTCTTTACCTCATGGGCGATCCTCCGGGCCACCTCTCTCCATGCCGCCATGCGCTGCATCTTCTGGAGCTGCGTGAGGTCGTCGAACACCACCACCATACCCATGTGCTCGCCGTTGTCGTCGTGGAGAAACGATGCATGTCCGAGCAGCGTCAGTCTCTTGGAGTCCACTGATATGGTGATCTGCTTCTGGGTGGCGATGCCCTGGGACTTCTTCAGGGGCTCGATGAGCTCGGTGACGATGGAGATGTAATCGTCGCTGAGCACCTCATGATACATCTTCCCCATCGAATCGTACTCGGAAATGGCGAGCATGCTCTGGGCCGCGGGATTGATCATGCTGATGCAGTCGTCCCGGCCGATGGTGATGACGCCGGTCGAGATGTTGGTGAGCACGGTCTCGATATAGCGATTGCGGTAGGTGAGTTCGTTGTAGGCATTCTCCAGACGCTTGCGCGATTCCGTGAGGTCGTTCACCATGGTATTGAAGTCCTGGACCAGAAGTCCCAGTTCATCGTTGGACTGGACGTCGATGGAGAAGCTCAAATCGCCCCGGGATATCCGCTGGGTGCCTTCCACGAGCTTCTCTATGGGGTTGATGAGCCCCTTGGAGATGTTCATGCCGAACCACACGGCAGAGAAGATCACCAGGAGCGTGATGGACGTGAGGATGATGATGTAGTTGGTCTTGATGGGGCCTTTGAGCTTGAGACTGTGAATGTAGTCCGTGAACGTGGAACGGATGATGCTCATCCTGCCGGATATGCTCTCCGGTATGTAATAGTCCGCAACGAGCACGCCCACCACGTCCTTGAGGTTGAACGACGACCGGATAGGCACGATGCCCTCGATAATGTCCGCGTCTCCGGTGCGGACCACGATGGACATGGTCTTGCCCTCCATGGCGGAGAGTACTAGACTCGAATCCGGTGAGGGAAGGCCCGCCACGCCGATGTCCGGGGACACGATCTTCACCAGCTCCTCTCCCTGTGACGAGAAGATCTCCACGGCCGAGAGTCGAAACAGCACCATCTTCTCCTCGAGCAGGCTCTTGAGGATCTCGAGATTTTCTTCTTTGAGGAGCCTCCTCTCCGTGATCTCATCGGATATGGAACTCGCGTAGTGGATGGCGTCGGCCGAGGCCTCCTTGTAGTAGATGTTCGCCACGTTCATGGACTCTTCGATGGCGGTTTCCACCTCGCTGGAGAGCCAGCCTTCCATGCTCTGGTTCAGGAATATGATGCTGGCGATGAACAGGACCGTGGTGGGGATGATGGTGAGTGTGACGAACGCGGCCACGAGCTTGGTTCTGAGCCTCGTGCCGAGCATCCCTTGCTGCCTTTCCAGCAGGAGCTTCGCGAGATTGCGGGTGACCAGAAAGATGACCAGGACCAGAAGCACGATGTTGAGGCTGATCAGGCCGAAGATGACGAGGTTGCGGATGGAAGACAGCGCCTGGATGTTCCGGATGTTCGTCTGGGCGATGCTCAAAAAGGCGATTACAGCGATGATGACGACGATGTAGATGATCTCTCTGGTTCTCTTCGTCATCGCAAAGGTCTCCTGTCCCGCGGACGGTACAGCGAGATGAGCTCATGGGCCAGCGCCACGTGGAGACGGTGGCTCGCCCGGTATGCCCGGATGGCGCCGACCGGTGGAGCGCCGATGAGCCAGAGATCTCCGAGGAGATCGAGTACCTTGTGGCGGATGAACTCGTCCGGGAATCTCAACCCCTCCGGGTTCAGCACACGCTCGTCGTCCACTACTACGGCGTTCTGAAGGCTGCCGCCCCGAGCGAGCCCTGCTGCATGCATCATTTCCACATCCTTGAGCATCCCGAATGTCCTGGCAGGGGCGATCCGGCCGCCGTAGTCCGTGCCGTCGTAGCAGTACTGCTGGCGGCCGACGGCCCGGGCGGAAAAATCTATTTCATAGGTGATGCTGAAGGGACCGGGGCATGCCTTTATCCACGAGGCCCCGTCCTCAACCGCTACGGTCCTATCGATGCAGATTTCGGGCGCCTCCCCGGGAACATCCTGCGGGCCCGCCTGCAGGAGCATCTTATAAAAAGGGAGCGCCGAACCGTCCATGGCGGGGATTTCGGCACCGGAGACCTCCACCTCGCAGTCAGTGATGCCGAGCCCGTACAGGGCTGACATGAGATGTTCCACGGTCGAGATCGTCACTCCGCCGCGTCCGATGGCGGTATTCAGCCGGGTGTCAACCACGTTCTCAGGCGATGCGGGAATTCTCTCGCCGTCCCTCACGAACACAATCCCCTCCCGCGAGGGACGCACGGTCAACGTAATCAGGCCGCCGCTGTGGAGACCGACCCCCTCCATATGGATCTCCCGTGCTATGGTCCTTCTCTGCATGGCAGTGTCTAGATTATGTAACACAGCGGTATTAGTCAAATGCTAAAAGCCCGCCGTTCTTTGATTTGACACCCGTGGGAAAAAGCCTTATATGGTCATACCATGTTCGGTATCGGCGGTCAGGAACTCCTTCTCATCCTTCTGTTAGCCTTGATTATTCTCGGTCCAAAGAAGTTGCCCGAGATGGCGAAGACTATCGGAAAGGCCATGGGGGAATTTCAGAGGGCGACCAACGATCTCAAGAGAGAGATCGACGTGGCGTCCAGGGAGACCCCTGCCGAGCCCGCCGCCGCACCTGCGCCCAAGCAGGGCGGTACCGCGGCGCCGAACGATGCGTCCGCGCCTGTGCAGCAGGAAGAGGAGCAGCCTGAAAAGAAAAAAAGCGAGGACGAGCTCATGTCGTACCGTCCCGGCGAGATAGAGGAATAACGGGTTGGAAGAGGACAAGCTGCCCATCCACGATCATCTCGAGGAGCTTCGCTGGAGACTCATCAAGTGCGTCATTGCCGTGGCTGTGGGCTTTGTCGCAACCTATGCATTCAAGGAGCGGATCTTTGAGTTCCTGGTATCGCCTCTGGCCAGGTTGCTGCCGGAAAACAGCCACCTCATCTACACTTCGCTGCCCGAGGCCTTCATCACCTATCTGAAAGTGGCCTTTTTTTCCAGCCTCGTGCTCTCATCTCCCGTGATCTTCTATCAGATCTGGAAGTTCATCATGCCCGGGCTCTACGAGAACGAGCGGCGTTATGTGCTGCCCTTCATGATCATTGCCACGCTCTTTTTCCTGGCGGGCGTGAGCTTTGCGTATTACGTCGTGTTCCCCTACGGCTTCCAGTTTTTCCTGGGGTTCCAGACAGACAATATCGCAGCCTTGCCGGCCATGAGGGACTATCTCGGCCTGGTCATGAAGCTCATGCTGGCATTCGGCATCACCTTCGAGCTGCCCGTGATCATGTATTTCCTCGCCAAGATGGGAATCGTGAATCCCGGAATGCTGAGAAGGAACCGCAAGTACGCCGTTCTCATCGTGTTCATTGTTGCCGCGATCCTGACCCCGCCTGATGTGTTCAGTCAGATCATGCTCGCCATACCTCTGATCATACTCTACGAGGTCAGCATCTGGGTCACCCACTTCGTGAGGAAGAAGAAAGAGCAGGCGAAAGCGGAAGCGGCGTAAGGTCGTGCAGTCACGGTTACGCACCCGAAGAATTCCCTTCAAAGCGGTCGGTTCCCCGATCGGAATAGACGCAGTCGATCGGCGGGATCTGCAGGAAATTTTCACACACCCTCCCGATTTTATACAGGAAGGTAGTTCACGGGTGGCGGGGACGGATCAGAGATACCCTTCTTCCTGAGCTGCGGCGTCCAGATTCAGGCTCAGGACATCCTCGGTTTCGGCGTCGCAGGCAACGCGGTTTCTGGTGTCGACCACCTTGAGATAGTGTTTGCATTCCGAGCAGTACTGGACACGCACGCCTTCCGAGCCTTCCACGTCGAAATACCCCAGGGTGTTGTGATCCTCATTGCCGCAGAACGGACATTTGACCCTTCTGAACCTCCACCGCCTCCCGCACAGAAGGCAGATGAGATCCCTGGAGGCCTCCGAGTCGAAAGCGATCCTCGGATACGTGCTGCAGAACGGGCATTTCCCTCCGCCCTGCACGGACTCCTCCGGAATGACGTTCGCCTCCCGGAGGGCTCTGAGATACCCGGTCACCGCGGGCCGCAGAAACATGGGCAGGATATCCTGATCGTCTTTTCCGACCTCCGGAAGCGGCTCATCCGCGACAAAGGATTTCAGGGCCGTTTCCAGGTCCACACCGGGCTCATTGCCCATGACCTCGATCCATGCCTGTCTGCAGGCATCTGCAAGCAGGCTGTAGGGAAGGGCCCGGATGATCCCTTTGGACGCCGGTCCGGCATCGGTCCCGGCAGGGATATCGAGCTTCCGCACCTTTTCCGCAACGGACGCGTGAATCCGACGGGCCTTGTCGATCCCGTCCGCATCCTCGGGATATTTCTTCTTCAGCGCATCCCAATCCATAGCCGGACCTTAAGGAATTACCGGAGACAAGTCAACTCATGTTTGCATGGCCTTGAGAAAACAGGACCGGGGCGGTCATTGAGATGCATCGTCTCCAAAAAAGACCGGCCTGCCCCTTGACAGAGGCACGACGCCTCTGAGAAGGGTCAGGCCTGATTGCGAGGAAAGGGACGGGCCCCTCAGTTCAGGAAATTGATCCGTCCCAGGGCGGCGCCGTCCTGGCCGTAGAGGAGCTCGGGGATGCCGTACCCGCTGGCCGGGAATGCATCCTTGAGGAAGTAGAGCAGCGCCATCCACTCCTTGAGCTCCTGAACGCCGGGGTTGAGACTCGCGTCGAGCCGCCTGGTCATGTACAGCGCCGGGTCGATGACTTCGCCGTGTTCGTCGCGCGGGATGATTTGCAGGCCCATGGAGGTCACCGCACCCATCATCTGCAGGGCGTAGAGATCGACCACGCAGTGATAGACCGTCTCCGTGTCCGAGAGGTCGATCGGGACGGCTTCGCCGGTGCAGAACGTATCGGCCGGATCGTAGAGCGCCACGCTCCTGACGCCAGCATAATAGGGGGCGTACATCGGGTCGTAGTATATCTGGAGGCCGGAGAAGTTCAGATAGAAGTCTGAGCCGATCACAGGGGCGACCGTCAGCGCCGCCTCGCAGATGTTCCGGAGATCGCCTGCCGTCACGTACAGAGACATGAGGGGATATCCCGGTACCGGCTGCGAGGTGTCCGGGGAAATGCCAAGCGGCAGCACATTGTATATATCGGCGAACGTGATGAAGCCCGTGGTGCCCGGATAGAGATTGTCACGGATGACTCCGCTTGCAACCACGCTGAAATCGCACGGGTTCCCATCATTCAGGGGCGCCAGGGAGCTGGCTACGGCCCGGATCGAGTCGGCAGCGAGGTTCCCGAGGCTGGACTCCTGAAGCGATAGGAGCTCGACGGGGAAGCCTGTCCTGGACACGGGGCTCTCCATGGTGACGCCGAGCTGGGCGATGCCTGCGTTGATGAATGCATGATACTGTTCCACCATGGCCTGGATCGCTGGGTCGCCCGGTACGTCGTCATCCACCGGTATGAGGGTGAACTTGTAGCCCACCATCTTACGAGTCAGGATGTTGTAGGTGATGTCGAGCCTGCTGAGGTATTCGCCGTACTCGCCGGGAGAGAAGATGAGCGTGTTCGATTCGCCGGCGATGATGACATCGGCTGTGGCGGTATGATAGTGCCCCGAAGCAATGATGTCGATGCCCGTGACGTTCGCGGCAAGGTCTGCGTCGTCACCTGTTCCGCTGCTCCCAACACCTCCGTGGGACAGGACGACCACCAGATCCACGCACTTGCTCTTCAGGTCGTTCACCTGCTGCTGAATGAATGCGTAGTCGTGGTTGAAGGTGACGGGAGCCGCCACCGGCGCTTTTGAATCCGAGTCCGGGCCCATGACGCCCAGAATGCCCACCTTGATCCCGTAAGGGTAACTGATGATCTTTTTGTCCACGATGATCCCGGAATCTTTTACGGTCTGCAGGACATTGCCTTCGGGGATGACCATGTTGGTGGCCACCACCGGTACGCTGAACCCGTTTGACGCCCCGTTGGACAGCAGCATCGCCAGCCCGGAGGGCGACCAGTCGAACTCATGGTTGCCCAGGGTGACGGCGTCGTAGCCCATCATGCTGAAGAACTTCAGCGAGATCGGGTCTGCCGCGCTCAAGTCGTACACCGTTCCCATGGAAAAGTCGCCAGAATCGACGAGCAGAGTCGGTATGCACTTGGCCGCCTGCTCCTCGCGGATGCTGTTGATGAGGGTTGCCAGCCGCGCGTACCCGCCGGTCACGGAATCGTTGTCTGAGGTGTCGAGCGGGGTGTAATCGAGAAACGGCCCATACCCGCTCGCATGGTGGTGCACGTCTGATGTCTGGAGGATGGTGACGGTGATGTTCGCCCAGCGGCATCCCGTCATGAAAACAATGAGAACCATTCCCGCCAATGCAATCCATTTTGCCCTCTTCATAACCTGTTCTCCTTTCAATGAGATGAGACGATAACACCCTTCAAAAACCGACTCGCAGAGCCAGTGCATTCAAACGATTCGGCAGGAAGAATATGAATATATTCACCTGAGCGGGGAAGAACTTTCTTTATATCCTGTATTTCTTCACCTGTCATCAGGAGAAAATCGAGAAGAAAGTGGAGGGGTCATGGAGGGGTCAGGTCTTGACATGT
>DCDF01000247.1 GCA_002316295.1 Syntrophaceae bacterium UBA1062
CCCATCGTGATGTTCTCGATCAGTCGCAAGATCCTCATCCGATGCTCCGTCGGCACTCCCTCCTTGCTCCGGTAGTACTTCTCCACCCACTTGCCCACCTCTGGCGAACTCAAATCCGCCGACGACGGACACGTCACCACCAAACCCCCTGCTATGTCCTGCGCCAGCCGCGCTATCTCATACGGAAACCGCGTGATGTTCTGCTTGTGCACATTGGCCAGCAGCAAATCGTTCTGATACGTCCCAGAAGGCTCCCTATGACCCTCCGCCGCACACGCTATGCATCCGCAAAACAGCGTCTCGTTCAAATGGTTCATCTCGATGATCTTGTCCTTGACGTGCGACGCCCGCTCCGCCCCGTTGTACTCCGCTATCGTCTGCGCCGCTCCGATCAGCACATCCCCTACCCCTACCTTGCACGCATAGCTCTGCCGGTGATACGCCGCAAAATGCTCCACCAGCATCGTCGAAAAATCATACTCCTTGTACATGAACACCCGGTCCCACGGCACAAACACATCGTCAAACACCACCAATGCCTCATGGCCGCCGTAAAACATGTTCCCACGGTCAAAGCTCATCCCCTCGAGCTTCCTCGTGTCGCACGACTGACGCCCTATGATGTACGTGATGCCCTGCGCATCGCTCGGCAGCGCAAAGGATACCGCATAGTCACGGTCCTCCTCCCTCATCGTGATCGTCGGCATCACAATCACCTCGTGCGAGTTCACCGCCCCGGTCTGGTGCGCCTTGGCACCCCTCACCACTATCCCGTCGTCCCGCTCCTCCACCACATGCAAAAACATATCAGGATCACTCTGCTTGCTCGGCGGCAGCGACCGGTCCCCCTTCGGGTCCGTCATCGCTCCGTCACACACCAGGTCGTTCTCCTGCACATACGCCAAATACTTCAAAAACCGCTGGTAGTACCCCGTGCCGTACTTCGCATCAATCGCATGCGTCGTGATCGACAGCGCATTGAGCGCGTCCATCCCCACACACCGCTGAAAACAACACGCCGTCAGCGACCCCAACAGCCTGCCCATCTTGCTCTTCTTCACCAGATCCTCAGTGCTCTGGTGTATATGCGTAAACCGGTTGATCTTCTTGCCCGTCAAATGCGACTTCGCCGTCATGATGTCCTCATACTCCGGCCGGTGCGCATACTCGTACGTCGCCGCCACCGCATTCATCGACGGCCGTATGATCGGATCGTCAACCACATTCTCCACTCGCCTCCCAAACATGTACACCCTCATCCCCAACTTCCTCAAACTCTCCTCATACTCCCTCGCGTTCATCAATTTACTCATGGGTCTCCTCCCTTCTTATGGGTTTCTCCGGCAAGATGGAGAAAGCATGATCGTGCGAGCCGCCTTCACATCCGCTCCTTCGCTGATGTCGATCTTCGTACAAGACTGGTGCCATTTCGGAAACATACGTGAATAGTTAATGATACTCCATCGGATATCAAGTGCTTAAAAGCAACCCGCACGGACCCGCACACAATGGAACCCGGGGAAAGCGGCATCTCCCCAATGCATTTCTGCATCATTCTCTTGAGAATGAAACTTGATCTATCGGAAATTAAAGAGCTATTTCCTTTAGCTGCTCCGGATGCACGCCCGCATCACCGGCCCAGCTGCTTATGGATAAAGCTTCAATATATTGATTTTAATCATTCATCCTCCATGATCAGGTATTTCTGCAGGTAATGCATTCATGCATCACATGCATCGGATTTCTGCGCCGGTGACGGGAAACAGGAAAGGGCAGTCTCGTCACTGTTTCGCATGCAGACCGTAAGAGTGTTTTCATGCCGTATGCGCTCTTTTCGGGTAAAGAGTTGCATTTCTGACATCTTTCGCCTATCCTTGAGGCCATGAACGGACGCCCCGGCAGCATCTCGGAGACAATACCCATCAGTGGAGAGGCCGCCTTCGACAGGGACCCGATCCCTCGCAGGGGAGTATCCGTCTGCTCGATCACATCGCTTCCGGCAGGGCGTTCATGATCAATACCGCCATCATCGCCGCCTATCTGCTGGGAATGCTTGCCGTCGGCCTGTTGAGTAGCGGTCGCATCAAGACGCTTGCCGGCTTCTACGTCGGAGACAGGGCGGGCGGCACATGGCTGATCACCGGATCCCTCATGGCAACTATCGTAGGAGGGTCCAGCACGCTGGGCATTGCAGGACTGGGATTTTCCAAAGGGCTCGTGGGCGCCTGGTGGATGCTGGTGGCCGCAATGGGGCTTCTGATCCTCTCCTTCTGCCTGTCGAAAAAGGTGAGGTCTTATGGGGTCTACACCCTGCCCGAAATCCTCCAAATCCAGTACGGCAGCGATCTCGCCAAGACCATTTCATCCATGCTCATATCGCTTGCCTGGATAGGCGTCATTGCGGCGCAGATCATCGCCGCGGGGAAAATCCTCTCTTCACTGTGGTCGTTCGTCGACCCGCAGGCAACCATGCTCACAGTGGGGGCGGTGTTCATGATCTACACCGCACTCGGCGGCCAGTACTCTATTCTGAAGACCGATTTCTTCCAGTTCATCATCATTCTGGCCGGTATATCCATATGCCTTGTGTCCATCTTCATGGCAACCGGGGGCGTATCCGCGATGGCGGCGGCGCTCCCGCCCGATCATTTCTCCTTCCCGGTTTCGCCGGTGTTCACCTTCCGCGATCTCCTGGTCTTCTGCCTCTTCGTGGGCTCGGTCTTCATCGTGGGCCCAGACATCTATTCGCGGCTGCTCTGCGCCCGCACGCCCGAGATCGCCCGCAGGGCTTCTCTCGCTGTCGCATGTATGATGGTGCCCCTGGCGTTCGCCATCGCCTTTATCGGGGTATCCGCCCGGTTTCTGGTCCCCGACATTCCGGCGGAGAACGCATTTCCCGCGCTCGTCATGCATCTTCTGCCCTGCGGGCTCAACGCCCTTGTCATCGCGGCCCTGCTCGCGGCTGTCATGTCGTCAGCCGACACCTGCCTGCTCACGAGCGGAACGATCGTGGTCAACGATGTGATCCGGCCGTTCCTTCCGGAGGATACCGCTGAAAAGACGCTCATCTCCCTGTCGCGGGCCGCTGTGCTGGTGATCGGCACCCTTGCCGTCATCATCGCGCTGCGCATGCAGGAGATCATCGGATCGCTGCTTTTCGCCTACACCGTGTACTCGGGAGGTCTCGTGGTCCCGGTTCTTTTCGGATTCTACTCGGACAGGCTCCGGCTGCATCCTCTTGGAGCGGTGACCGCCATAGCGTGCGGCGGAGGCATGTCCGCCTGGCTCACGCTTGCAGGGCATGACAATCTCCTCCTGCTGAGCTTTCCGGTATCCGCTGCATTTCTGCTTACGGGGAGCATGGTCGGCAGGATGATCGGCGGTGGTGGTTCGGACATGCACGAAGACAGCGGGAGAACCGTAAACCGGAAAGGACGGATGCATTGAAGCGCGGATGGGGCTGCGGCGGAAAACACCGCCGCAAGATCGTCAGGACACTCTCTTCAGCTTTCTGGTGAGCGTCGTCGAGTCCACGCCGAGGTGAGGGGCCGCCTTCCTTGCGCTTCCGTACTGCTCAATGGCCTTTCTGATAATGTCCACCTCGATGCTCTCCAGATGATCCTTCAGGGTGACGCCCTCCTCGAGAATCTTGCAGTCCGCTTTTTCGAATATCTCCCTTGGAAGGTTGTTGGGAAGGATGTAATCTCCATGGGTTATGACTACGAGCCTCTCGATCACGTTCGCCACCTCGCGCACGTTGCCAGGCCAGGAGTAGGCCAGCAGGAAGCCCATAGCCTCTTTCGAGATGCTTTTTTTCTTGCCGTATTTCCGGTTGTAGCGGCCCAGGAAGAAATGGATGAGATAAGGGATATCGTCACGCCTTTCACGAAGGGGCGGGATGTAGATCGGGATCACGTTCAGGCGGTAGTACAGATCCGCCCGGAACATCTTGCGGCCGGTCAGCTCCTTGAGATCCTGGTTGGACGCACAGATGAGCCTGACATCGACCTTGATGGGTTTGGTCCCACCGACGCGGGTGATCTCGAAATTCTGCAGCACGCGCAGAAGCTTCGACTGAAGTACCAGGGGCATGGACTCCACCTCGTCCAGAAAGAGAGTGCCCTGATGGGCGGCCTCGAAGAGGCCTGTCTTCCCCTCCTTGCGCGCACCGGTGAAAGCTCCCCGGTCATAGCCAAAGAGCTCGCTTTCCAGCAGATTTTCCGGGATCGCCCCGCAGTTTATCTTGACGAATATGCCGGCCTCCGCCCGGTCCGATTTCTGGTGAATCTCCTCGGCTATCCGGTCTTTGCCCACGCCGGTCTCGCCGTAGATGAGCACGGTGGCGTTGGTGTTGCTCACGCGTTCGATGAGCTCCTGCACCCGAAGCATCGGCTCGGAAACCATGATGATGTCGTTGTCCCTCGCGGAAGAACGCTGCATTTCCTTGAGAATGTCCCGATACGCCATGGAAATCCCTTTTGTCTGCTCCAGTTGCTGCTG
>DCDF01000027.1 GCA_002316295.1 Syntrophaceae bacterium UBA1062
CCGAGCCCCATCAGCGTGGTGGTGACCGGCAGCTTCATCCTCCCGGCAAAGGCCGTGAGCTCCTCCGATGCATCGGCGAGCGTCACGCCCCCGCCCGCGTAGATGACGGGACGCCTGCTCTTGAGGATCACGCTCATGATCCGCTTGATCTGGCCCTGATGGCCTTTGTATGTAGGACAGTAGCTGTCGAGCCTTACTGTCTCGGGATACCGGAAGTTGACGGTGCTGTTCATCACGTTCTTGGGAAGATCGACCAGCACCGGCCCGGGACGGCCCGTCCGGGCGATGTAGAACGCCTCTTTGATCACCCTGCCCAGGTCGGAAATGTCTTTCACGAGGTAGTTGTGCTTGGTGCACGGCCTGGTGATGCCGACGATGTCCGCCTCCTGAAAGGCGTCGTTGCCGATGAGATGGGTCGGCACCTGGCCGGTGAACACCACGAGCGGGATGGAATCCATGCAGGCGGTGGCGATACCGGTGACCGTGTTCGTCGCACCGGGGCCCGATGTCACCAGGCACACGCCCACGCGGCCCGATGCCCGGGCATAGCCGTCCGCGGCATGGACCGCTCCCTGCTCGTGCCTGGTCAGGATAAACTGAATGTCGTGGGCGTCCATGAGCGCATCGAATATGTCGAGCACCGCCCCGCCCGGATATCCGAACACATGTTTCACACTTTCACAACGCAGGGCCTCGATAAATGCCTGCGCTCCCGTTATCTTCTTCATTTTTTATCCCGTACCCCACCTGATTACATTTCAACAGGAATCCGCACCGTCCCGGTAGGAGCGAAGTATTTCCTCGATTCTGTCTTTGCCTCTGAGCTTGAGCTTCTGAATTTCCTTTCTTCTCATTTCCTCTTCGGTGCTCAGGTATCTCTTTTTATTGAGCTGTTCCAGCTTCTCTTCGTAATCCTGGTGTTCATCCCAGAGCTTCTTGAGCTCCCTGTTCTTGGGGATGAGCCTGCGAATGAGCTGTAATTCGGTCTCTTCCATATGCTTCCACCTCATGATTTCTTGGTAAACTCCATGTACACCATAGATATTGCACCATGTCAACACAGCGATTTTTCGGCGTTACCCGGCTCGCCGGCCGTGGAACAGCCCGGACTTCCTCCTGAATATCGGGACCCCTGCATCATGCCCAGTGCACCCCGTCTCTCAGGGTGTTCCGCCGTGGGTCAGAGGTAAACGATGCCCTTGAACACGAGGTGCACGACAACGGCAAGAAACAGGGCAAAAGCCAGGGACCGGTGCACGGTGAGCCAGCCCGAACGGAGGCTTCGCCTCAGGAAGAATCCGTATGCGCCCGAGGCGGCGACACAGACCAGAACAAGACCGGCAGCGAGGCCGCTTGCAGAGAGGAACGAAAGAAAGAGAACCAGGGACGCATGTACGAAAAGGCCGGCCAGGGCGGCTGCGCCGAAAAACCGGTGCTTTCCGACCATGAACTTCATAAATCTGCGATAGGCGTCTGCGAAGCCGGCATACTCTTTCGGGAGAGTCTTTACATATTCCCTGCCGATCTGCTTGAGAAAAAACGTGGAGAAAGCCCCCAGAAGTATGAGTATGGTCAGCCACCCGGCAAGTGTGTGTGCGTTCATGCGACTCGGTCCCCCTTCCGCTTCTTCAGTGTGTACAGCATGCCAATGTGAATAGATTCCTGGGCATAGGTCTGTCAATAGCCGAAGGGAGCGCGGGCAGGAGAACAATAATTATCTCAAGATGTGAACCATGTTCACCGATACTGCAGACAGGAGTCGCCGGGAACTGCGCCATGAACACGTATATTGCACGACAACCCATCTTTTCCCGGGACAAGAAGATCTACGCATACGAGCTGCTCTTCAGGGACGGAATGAAGGACTTCTTCCCGGATATCGACGGTAGCAGCGCTACCTCGCGGGTGCTTTCGAGCGCCTTTTTCTCATCTGACATCAAGCAGATAACCAGCGGGAAAAAGGCCTTCATCAACTTCAACCGAGACCTGATCAACCAGCGTATTCCGCAGCTCTTCCCCTCGCAGGTCACCATCGTCGAGATCCTCGAGGACGTGGAGCCGGACGGGCTGTTTATCGAGAACTGCAGGGCGCTTTCGTCAAAGGGCTACAAGATAGCGCTCGACGACTTCCAGTATCGAAGAGAGCTCGATGCGCTCATTCCCATCGCTGATATCATCAAGATGGATTTCCAGAACACCGACCCCGAAACGCTCGAGCAGTATGTGGAGATGTTTTCCCGCAAAGGATATACTCTGCTCGCGGAAAAGGTGGAGACCGTGGAGGAGTTCAGAAAGGCCTGCAGCATGGGCTTCACGTATTTCCAAGGCTATTTCTTCAGCAAGCCCGAGCTCGTGCGGGAGACCGAGATTCCCGCGCTGAAGATGAACCTCATTCAGATCATGTCAGAGGCGGGAAACGACGAATTCCGGATCAACGAGATGGAGCGGCTGATCGAGCGCGACGTGGGCATATCCTATAAGCTCCTGCGATACCTGAACTCTCCCTTCTTCCGGACGCGCAACGAGATCAGATCCATCCGCCACGCCATCATCATGCTCGGCGAAAAGGAGCTCAAACGCTTTCTCTCGGTGATCGTCATGTCCGAGCTCAGCCAGGACAAGCCGGACGAGCTCATCAGGAGCTCCATTATCAGGGCAAAGCTGTGCGAAAACCTGGGGTTCCTGAGGAAAGGCGGATCCGACCCCTCCGAGCTCTTCACCCTGGGCCTGTTCTCGCTGATCGACGCCATTCTCGACTCCCCCATGGAGAGCGTACTGAAGAAGCTCCCCCTCTCCCGGAACATCAAGGCCGCGCTGCTCGATCAACAGAGTCCTCTGGCCCTGTACCTCGAACTGGCTCGAAGCTATGAGCGGGGGAACTGGACCGAGGTTATGGTCCAGGGATCATCGCTTGGGATCGACATACAGAGGTTGCCCGAAATTTACTTCCGCGCGCTGGGCTGGGCCGACGCCCTGTTGGAGGCGTAAGAGGGCCGGACTAAAAAAAGGCGGGCGTGACAGAGCCTGTGTTCCCGGACGCCTTCCCGAACCTTTCACGCTGAAGGCCTGCGGTTACCGATATTGTCGCCTTCAAAGGTCAGTACTCGTTCGTGTACTGATCGAGATAGCCGTTGATATATTTCCTCACCCTCTCCCTGCCGGAAAATATCCCGAAGTGTCCTTCGCAGAGGATATCCGCATCGAGATCCAGGAGCTTTTCCATGGACTGTCTCCAGGCCTGAATGTC
>DCDF01000036.1:0-1593 GCA_002316295.1 Syntrophaceae bacterium UBA1062
TTGGGAGGAGGTGAAATGATCGACACGATTCTCATTAAAAAGAGGTTTTGCGGGCCGCCGGATTCCGGCAACGGCGGGTATGTGTGCGGCATGCTGGCGCAGTTCCTGGACGGGATCGTCGAGGTGAGGCTGATGAAGCCGCCGCCTCTGGAAAAGCCGCTGTTCGTCGAGCACACGGGAGACGGCCGCGTTCAACTCAAAAACGGCGATGCCGTCATCGCTGAAGCCCGCAAAGGCCGGCTCGATATCGAGACGCCCGATCCTCCCTCATTCGAGGAGGCTCGAGAAGCCATGACACATTATGTGAGCGAGGATGAGCACTTCTTCCCCACCTGCTTCGTGTGCGGTCCGGCCAGACGCGAGAAGGACGGCCTGCGAATCTTCCCGGGCCGGGTTCCGGACAGGCTGATGGTCGCCTCGGCCTGGGTGCCCGACGAAACGCTCTCGGATGTCCACGGCATAGTGCGGCCCGAGTTTGTCTGGGCCTCGCTCGACTGTCCCGGCGCGTTCGCCGTGCTTGGGGCGGGAATCGGGCCCATCGTGCTGGGCTCGATCACGGCGGAGATCCTGAAGCACCCGACCGTGGGCGAGAACTGCATTGCCGTGGGCTGGGAGATCGCGTCCGAGGGACGCAAACGATTCGCGGGCACGGCCCTGTTTTCGGAAACAGGGAGCCCCCTCGCCAGGGCTCGGGCAATCTGGTTCGAGATCTGAACGGTCATGGACTGGTTTTTTCTCGCGCTCACGGCGGCATTCAGCCTGGCAACCGCAGACGCCCTGACCAAGAAGCACTTCAGCCGTCTGAGCGCCTATGAAATGGGCATCACCCGGCTCACCTATACGTTGCCCTGGCTCGCGCTCGCGCTCTTCTTCATCCCCTGGCCAAGGCTCGACCGCACGTTTTTCCTGGCATTCGGCGCGGCCCTGCCGCTCGAGGTGCTTGCCTTTCTCTGCTATATGAGGGCCATCAAGGTGTCGCCTTTGTCCCTCACCCTTCCCTTCCTGGCATTCACCCCCATTTTCATCATCCTCACCGGCCGGCTCATCCTGGGAGAGACCGTTACGCCTCTCGGGCTGGCTGGCATTCTCTGCATCGTGATCGGCGCGTACTTCCTCAACCTCTCCCAGGCCAGAGCCGGGCTTCTCCAGCCCTTCAAGGCAATATTCCGCGAACCGGGCTCGGCGCTCATGCTGCTCGTCTCCTTCATCTATTCTCTCACCTCCACACTGGGCAAGCTCGCAGTCCTTCACTCCAATCCCTACTTCTTCGGCGTGAGCTACTACATCGTGTTCGCCCTGCTGATGCTCTCATTCCTGCCCCTCATGAAGGGCGCCCGGGCGGAAAACCTTCTAAAGAACCCGAAAGCGGGCCTCATGGTGGGCGTGTTCATGGCCCTGATGGTCATCTCGCACATGCTCGCCATCTCTCTGGTCGAGGCGGCATACATGATCGCCATCAAGCGCACGAGCCTGCTCTTCGGCGTGCTCTACGGTGCGTGGATCTTCCGTGAGACAAAGATTACCGAGCGCCTCACCGGCGCGGCGGTCATGACAGCCGGAGTCCTCCTCATCGGTTTTTACGGATAGGGGTCA
>DCDF01000036.1:1702-3615 GCA_002316295.1 Syntrophaceae bacterium UBA1062
TTACGGATAGGGGTCAGGTCTTGACATGTGACATTTCGAGCTTTCTCCGCACCTCTCTCACCAGTTTTTGAAGCTCTCCATCTCTCCTAATCTCCAGCCTATAACGCCGGTTCGACTGGCTCACCGTGTTACTCTGCATCCCATATCTGCGCCCGATTTCGCTCAGAGAATACCCTCCGATATCCTGGCTGATCCACATGCTCATTTTCTTGATCTGCACCGAATCGGCCTCGCATACATCAGCCACAACTTGCGCTATCCGGTCCAGAGAAGGCCTTGTCGTGAAAGCCTTCAGCGCAGGGACATCCCTCTGATCCGCCTCTCGCAGGGTTTCTTCAATCCTCTTTCGAACAAAGGCGTGAAACGATTCCCGCCCCAGAATCATCGACGCACAGACCTGCTCGAGCGGGTTCTCTATGTTCTTTCTCTCCCCCTCCTTTACAAACTCCCTGTATCTCTTCCTGGCAGCGCCCGTATCTTTCCCGAACGATGCAAGTACAAATCCTGTCTCCATCCATTGCTGTGCGTCCCTCTCGCCTGTGTATGAGAGATAGCTCGACCAGGGGTAATCTTCCACTTTTTTCACCATCCCCGCACGAACGGGGTTCAGGTGAATGTACCGCGACAGCTCCAGACAGTACGCATCCTTTTCAACCAGGATGGACCTGTATCTTCCCTGAAACAAGTGGCCGCTTCGCTCCATTTTGACATTATAATACATGGTGTATGCCCCGTTTATGTGGTGCATGATCCGCGAAAGATTTTCCCTGGGGGTCTCCATCAAGAGATGATAGTGGTTCTCCATCAGGCAATAACCATGAAAAAGGGCGCCATAGCGCATATGCGCCGACTCGAGGTATGAGAGAAACTGCTGCCTGTCCCGGTCGCTGCTGAATATTTGCTTACGCTCATTCCCGCGGGCGGTAATATGGTAGAATGCCCCTGGGTAGGAAACGCGCAGAGGTCTTGCCATTGATCTGCCTCCTCAATTTCATTGCAATGGCAATATACTATCAGGAGGCAATCAACGTGTCAATTCGCTCGGCCAGCCCGTGTTTTCAGCAGACCTTTCCGTCAGACTCCGCCGGGCTTGTCACATGTCAAGACCTGACCCCGTTATTCGGTGGCGCTTGTTTGTCCGGTTGTTCCGCCTGCGCCTCCGCCCGGCCTGAGCTGGAGGCCGGGGAAGTTCTCGCGAAAGCGGCGCTCGCTGTCCTGCATGAGCTGAGTGCCCTGGGTTACTTCTCTCTTTCCCTGGTTTATCTGCGAGTTGCCTTCCTGAATCATCTCCTGGCCGTCTCTGATACGCTCCCTGCCGGTCTGGGCCAGCTCCGATCCCCGCTCCCAGTCTTTTGCAAGCTGTTCCTTGAGCTCGACTTCGGTCTGGACATCCGCGGCATATCCTCTCATGATGTCGGCCGTGGTCGCCGGCTTTTCACGGCCTGCGCAGCCCGACAGCGCAAACATTAAGATCCCGACGGCCAGAATGATCGATATCGAGAGCCTCTGCATGACGTACACCTTCCTTTCGTTCACTGATCCTCCGAATCCTCGCGGTCGGATGTGCCTCCGGTGCGATGACACTTTCCGGTCGCATCACCCGGCCGCCGCATGTGTTCTCTCATACACCGGCGGCTCGAGCCTACTCCGGGAACAGCATGCATCCGCCTTCCTAACCCTGCAGTGGCAGACCGCCGTCATACGATTCGATCGGCCAGTGGTCTCGTTGGCGGCGGGGCAGGAGTCTTCTTGACAATATCCTGCGATTACCACTGCAGCTCTAATAGAATAGTAAGGAGACCGGCGCCCGTGCTCAACATGCAGCGACAGAACACCACCCCGTGCCGCCCTGCGGGCAAAACCCGGAATCAAATATCCATAAGATTTCGCAGCCGTCGCAGGGTGTGTTCTTC
>DCDF01000208.1 GCA_002316295.1 Syntrophaceae bacterium UBA1062
GCCCATGCCGCGGCCCACGGCGTCAAGCCCGAGTACTGCATCGCGCTACAGGGGGAGGTGCAGATGCGCCCCGAAGACATGCGCAACCCGAGCATGCTCACCGGGGACGTGGAGGTCGTTGTCCGGGAGCTTGCGGTTCTGAACGAGGCAAAGACACCCCCGTATGTTCTGGAAGACGGGGTGGAAGCGAGCGATGTCCTCAGGCTGAAATACCGCTACCTGGATCTGCGCAGACCCTCGCTTCAGCGCAACATCATTCTCAGGCACAAGGCCGCCGGCAGCGTCAGAAGGTATCTGGACAGCCACGGTTTCATCGACGTGGAGACTCCGGTCCTCACCAAGAGCACCCCGGAAGGGGCCAGGGACTATCTGGTGCCGAGCCGCGTGTTTCCGGGCAAATGCTATGCGCTTCCCCAGTCGCCCCAGCTCTTCAAGCAGCTTCTCATGGTTTCGGGCTTCGACCGATATTACCAGATCGTCAAGTGCTTCAGAGACGAAGACTTGAGAGCGGACCGGCAGCCCGAGTTCACCCAGATCGATATCGAGATGTCGTTCGTGGAGATGGACGACATCCTGAATATAACCGAGACCATGATCGTGAACCTCTTCAGGGAAACCATCGGAGTGAACCTGCCGGTTCCTTTCAGGCGGATGACCTACGAGGAGGCCATGGAGGATTACGGCACCGACAGGCCGGATACCCGCTTCGGCATGAAGCTCAAGGATATCTCCGACATCGTGGCCGGATCGGATTTCCGGGTGTTCGCGTCCACCCTTGCTGAAGGCGGCGTGGTCAAGGCGTTCGCGGTCAAGGCCCCCCACGGGTTCAGCAGGAAAGACCTCGATTCGTTTTCGGACGTGGTGGCCGATTTCGGAGCAAAAGGCGTCCTCTGGGCCCGCCTGGAGGGCGACGGCTGGAAGTCGAGCTTGTCCAAGTTCCTTCAGGCAAGCCGGTTCGATGCCATGGGGCAGCGCCTGGACATGAAGCCGGGCGACATCGCCCTGATCATCGCAGCCCCGAAGAACACGGCAAACGCGAGCCTGAGCGCACTCAGGCTTCATGTGGCGGGGCGCCTCGGCCTCATCGATCCGAACGCCTTCTCGGCACTGTGGGTGACCGATTTTCCCCTGCTTGAGTGGAGCGAGGAAGACAAGCGCCTCGTTTCGGTGCACCACCCGTTCACCGCGCCCATGCCCGACGATCTCCCGCTTCTCCCGAGCGATCCGGGGAAGGTGAGATCCCAGGCGTACGACATGGTGATCAACGGCTCCGAGGTAGGGGGAGGGAGCATCCGTATCCATACCCCCGAGATCCAGAAGCAGGTCTTCGAGGCAATCGGGCTCGGCGAGGAGGAGGCAAGGATCAAGTTCGGGTTTCTGCTGGACGCCCTCCAATACGGCGCTCCCCCTCACGGCGGCATTGCTTTCGGGCTCGACCGGCTCACCATGATCCTTACCCATGCGGCGAGCATACGGGATGTCATCGCGTTCCCCAAGACGCAGAAGGCATACTGTGTCATGACTGACGCCCCTTCGGAGGTAAGCCCGGCCCAGCTTGCAGAGCTCGGGCTGAAATACGGGAAGGAGGGCTGATGAGACGAATCGGTTTTCTACTCATGGTTCCATTCATTCTGCTGGGATGCTCCTCGAACCCATCGCCTGACATCACCGGCGGCGTTGATGACAGCGCATCGGGGAGAACCTCTCTGGAACGCGGGCTTGAGAGCATGGAAGCGGGGCTGAAGGCAAAGGCGAAAGGCAACGACGAAGAGGCGCGCAATGCCTTTGTCCAGGCCAGCAGGCATTTCCGCGAGGCGGACGGGCAGAGCCGCACCATCATGCACCGTACGCTGGCCGAGCTGGGCAAGATCGTGGAGATCTCCGGCTTCGTGTATGCGCCGAAGGAGTCGTTCGAGGCCCTTGCGATCTACCTGAAGATGCAGAACGCATACATGGACTGCGAGCCCAAGGTGCTCTCGGTGCTGGAGCAGCAGTTCAATGAAAAGGTGCTCAAGGTCCAGGAAATAACGGTCACAGAGAAGCAGAAGCGTCTCGAGGAGCTCGGCCAGGAGATCGCCCAGAAGCGCAAGGAAATCCAGACGCAGTCGCAGACCGACATCTTCGAGATCTACCCCACCATTTACGTGGTGAAGAAGAGCGACACCCTGCCCAGCATCGCGGCCCGGCACGAGATCTACAACGATTCGTATATGTGGCCCCTCATCTACAAGGCAAACCGCGACCAGATCAAAGACCCCAAGGTGGTATACGTGGGA
Organism: Syntrophaceae bacterium UBA1062; assembly: GCA_002316295.1. GTDB lineage: Bacteria > Desulfobacterota > Desulfomonilia > UBA1062 > UBA1062 > Phosphitivorax. Next base: position 2,277 of record DCDF01000208.1, read on the forward strand.
CAGGACTTGAAGATACCGCGGGACATCACCGTGGAGGAGATCATCGAAGCACGCAGGGAGGCGGGTGCGCCGGAACCTGAAAAGATCCCCAAGGAAGCATACGTGCCGAGGAGGAAAAAGTAGCGTGGCGCGATGGGATGAGGACAAGAAGCTCTTCTACTACACCCCGGGAAGGAATTTCGAGACCGGCATCAAGGATACCGATCAGGGCAACTTTTATCGGTCGATCTTCCCCTATCACGAGGTCCCCAAGATCGATTTCGACATGCGTCTGATTCCCATCCAGCCGGCGGACGACATCTTCATCACCGACACCACCTTCCGCGACGGCCAGCAGTCCATGGCGCCCTTCAGCGTCGAGCAGATCGAGCGGATCTATGATTTTCTCCACATCATCGGTGGAGCAAAGGGGCTCATCAGGGCCGCGGAGTTTTTCCTCTACTCCCGCAAAGACAAGACGGCCGTGGAGAAGTGCCTGGCCAAAGGATACGAGTATCCGAAGGTGACCTCCTGGATCCGGGCCAGCAAGGAAGATCTCAGGCTCGTCAAGGAGATGGGGATCAGCGAAACCGGCATGCTCACCTCTGTGTCCGATTACCACATCTTTCTGAAGCTCGGCTCCAACCGTCGGAAGGTCATGGACGACTTTCTCGGGATCGTCAAGGAGGCCCTGTCTCTCGGAATCGTTCCCCGGTGCCATTTCGAGGACATCACCCGGGCCGACATCTACGGGTTCTGCGTCCCCTTTGCCCGGGAGCTCATGAAGCTGAGAGAAGAGAGCAAGATCGATATCAAGGTCAGGCTCTGCGACACGCTGGGATTCGGGGTATCCTTCCCCGGAGCGGCCCTTCCCCGGGCGGTGGACAAGCTGGTGCGGGCCATGATCGACGATGCGGGCGTCCCTTCGCACCTGCTGGAATGGCACGGGCACAACGACTTTCACAAGGTCCTCACCAATGCCGTCACGGCATGGCTATACGGGTGCGGCGGCGTGAACGGGGCCATCCTAGGCTTCGGCGAGCGCACGGGCAACACTCCGGTGGAGGCCATGGTCATCGAGTATCTCTCGCTCAGAGGGCATGACGACAGCATCAACACCCTGGCCATCACCGAGCTGGCAGAGTACGTCAACGCGGAGTTCAATTTCTCCATCCCCGCCAACTATCCCTTCGTGGGAGAAAACTTTAACGTCACCAGGGCCGGTATACACGCCGACGGTCTCGTCAAGAACGAGGAGATCTACAACATCTTCGACACCAAGGCCATCCTCGGCAGGCCCATCGAGATCGCCATCACCGACAAATCCGGCAAGGCGGGCATCGCCCACTGGGTCAACCGGCACTTCAAGCTCTCCCCGCCCGATGATGTGGACAAGCGCCATCCCGGCATATCGCGTATCTATCAGCACGTGGTCAAGGAGTACGAGGACGGCAGGGTCACCTCCATGTCCGACGACGAGCTGGAAAAGCTCGCCATGCGCTTCATCCCCCAGATCTTCCTCTCCGGATTCGACCTCATCAAGTACGAATCGCGGGAATACGCGAGCCGGCTCATCGTGGAGCTCATGAACAACGACGATATCCGCAGCATGGACCCCAAGAGGCAGGAGCCAGTGATCACGGAGTTCATCAAGGAGTTCCCGTTCATCCAGTTCGCCTATGTCACGGACATGAACGGCGTCAAGATCACGCAGAACATCACCCAGCCCGAGTATCGAGGCCAGTTCAAGCACATGATGAAAGAGAATGAAGACTGCTCGGACCGGGAGTGGTTCATCAAAACCATCGAAGAGGGCAAGCTCTACGTGAGCGGGGTGTGCACCTCCCGCATCACCCGGGCATTGATCATCACCGTATCCGCCCCGATCACGGACGATCGCGACGAGATGGTCGGTGTTCTGGGCCTCGATATCCGCTTCGAAGACGTGGTGAAGGCCATTCAGAGCGTGTACGAATGGCAGGGCACGAGGATGAGCGCCCGCGACCTGCAGAAATATCAGCACCTGCTGTGGGAAGAGCTCCACCGGATCACCCGCGCCGGAACGCAATAACGATAAAGGAGAAAAAATGGCAGACGGCACCAAGATCACCTTTTCAGACGGCAGGCTCCATGTTCCCCATGAACCCATCATTCCCTTCATCGAAGGCGACGGCACAGGGCCGGATATCTGGAAGGCGTCCAGACACGTGTTCGATGAGGCCGTGAAAAAGGCGTACAGCGGCGGCAGACGTATTGTGTGGAAAGAGGTTCTGGCGGGGCAGAAGGCATACGACGCCACGGGCAGCTGGCTGCCGGACGAGACGGTGGATGCCCTGCGTGAATATATCGTGGGCATCAAGGGCCCTCTCACGACCCCCGTAGGCGGAGGCATCCGGTCGTTGAACGTGGCCTTGAGACAGATGCTCGATCTGTTCGCCTGCGTGCGGCCGGTGAGATACTACCAGGGCACCCCCTCCCCGGTGAAGAGGCCCGAACTCGTAGACATCACCGTTTTCCGGGAAAACACCGAGGACGTCTACTCCGGCGTCGAGTGGCGCGAGGGCACGGCCGAGGCGCGCAGGGTCATCGAATTCCTCAACGGGACCATGAAAACGTCCATCCGGGAAGACTCGGGCATCGGCGTCAAGCCCATATCCATAACCGGCACCAGGAGACTGGTGAAGATGGCCGTAGAGTATGCCCTTGCCAACGGAAAGAAGATCGTCACCCTGGTGCACAAGGGCAATATCATGAAGTTCACCGAGGGCGCATTCAGAGACTGGGGATACCAGC
>DCDF01000245.1:0-2466 GCA_002316295.1 Syntrophaceae bacterium UBA1062
GATCTTCCAGCCCTCAAAGGGGATGGACTGGCCCTGGATGAGAATCGCATTCCCCACCGGCTTCACGATGGCGGCGGTGAGTTCGCGCCCCTCTTCTTCGGCGCGTATTCCTTCGATTTCTATCAGGGTATCCTCGAAATGAATTTTAGCATATTCGTCCGTGACTAAGAACAACTTTCTATCACATATAGGTATGCTGTTCAGTTTATCAAACATATTCAGAACTTCGGAGTTCTGATCGAAGGCGGGATCGGAGAAATTTATTGAAAAGCCTCTCAGCTCTTTTTCGAGCCCTTGAGGTAGTACTATGCCGTTTCCGAGATCCCCGTCATTATCAAGTGACTGGAGAAACCGGCATATGTTTATTACGGTTGTGTCGGCCGTATTTGTTGCGCCCGGGACCATGTCGATGGGGGTCACGAACCTGTTCGCCCGGGCGGTTCCGAGCACGACATCCCCTATGAAAAAGGTGACCGGCTCGCCTTCCTGGTAATTGAAGGTTCCGTCGAACTCCGTGACGCCACTCCAGCTGGGCGTGGCGTACTGAACCCCGCAAACGGGTCCATCAAGGAGCCTTCCGGTCTGGACGTTTTCGGGTGTTGCTACTGTTCCTCCGCCACCGCCGCAGCCCGCCAGGGAGACAGCCAGCGCAGAATACAACACTATTCGTGAAAATCCCTGAGCCCCCATTTCCCCTCCTGCCGTTTTTAACCTATCCACTGAAAAAACATCCTTCTCCATATGCCCTATCTGGAGAAGGATAGAGAAAACAGTAAAAACATACCGTGAATTTCAATACAAAAACGTCAATATAACCCGTAAACAACCCCCTCGCAAAACTGTATGCACACTCGGATGAACGATCAGCCGGATACTGATGAAAACATGTGTTCGTTCACACACCTAGCAAAAACTATGCAATGAGCGAACCTACACTATATCAACCGCTTAGCGGCGTGCTTTCTCCTGCTGACAGGGAAAGTGGTAAATACTTTCCCTTGAGAGGGAAGGGAACTACCCTCCAGCGGAATGCAATGAATCCCACTGGAGGGGCTGATTCATTTCTTGAGGCTTTTCTGGATTACAGTCTGGACCCTTCTCTGAAACAGCCGCTTCAATATATAGCTCCTCAGGAATTCCGCGATGCGTGATATGTCGCTTGTGATACGGATATTTTCTTGTGTTGATTTGCCGCGGACGGCGTTCCTCCTGAGGTTTACCTCTCTGTCGATGATCTCGTTACCCAGTTTCACATAGAAGTCCAGCTCTGTGATGTCCTGTCCGAAATCCATGACCCTCTTGAGGACATCCCGGCCGAAACGGACATCCTCCTGGTCGTAGAGCACTTTCCCTTTTTCCTGCATATACGGCATCAGAAGACTGATTTTCTGCGCCAGCTGGAGCTGTTCTTCCGACAAGCCTGTCTGCCGGAGAAATTCCGTCTTGTCCATCAAGGCGTTTCCCGCGTCGGCGGCAACGCCGAAAACGGCGTTTTCGATGGCCTGCGCCTCATCGAGGCTCAGTCCCTCATCCATTCTTCTGAGAATATTCCGGATAACCGAAAGAGGAAAATACTTCGTTTCCTGCAGATGGCGGACGGCCTGGATACGCTCGATGCACGACTCATCGTAATATGCCATGCTCTTATTGACCTTGGTCGGCTCAGGAAGCAGCCCCTGACGTACGTAATAGCGTATGGTAGACGGCGGAACGCCGCTTTTTTTCGCGATCTCACCGATTTTCAGCTCCATCACAAGCTCCTGTTAAGCATGAAGTAAAACTATAAACTGTACCTATAGCTCATCCCTGTCCCTGTGTCAAAGGAGAGATCAAGCCGACTCGCACGGCGGCGTTGTGCGGATTATGCCTTACAGGCACTGGCCGGCTCATTGAACAGAGCCGATCGCTCGTGCCGTCTTTCTGTCCGCTGCGTCGATGACGAGGGTGTTATTTCCGGTAATATCTCATGGCTTCCGGTATCATTTCTTCAATAGATCTGATCCGGGACTCGTCAGCAGGGTGTGTGGAGAGAAACTCGGGCGGCGAAGTCTTGTTCGCGCCAGTCATCATTTGCTTGAAAAAATTGAGGGACTCCCTCGGATCATATCCGGCCTGCGCCATGAGCACCAGACCGATCCTGTCCGCCTCGTACTCCTGACGCCTGCTGAAGGGCAGAACGACTCCGACTGTGCTGACCGCACCGTACCCCATGTTGATTGCCTGGATGGCTTCCGGGCTCCTGTTGGCTACAGCGATGTTCAGACCCTGCTGTCCGAGTTGCAGGAGCAGCTGTTGGCTCATCCTTTCGCCTCCGTGCCGGGCGATGGCGTGACCTATTTCATGAGCGATGACAAAGGCCAGGCCGGCCTCGTTCTTCGTGTAAGGCAAAAGGCCGGTATAGACAGCGACCTTGCCGCCGGGAAGGGCAAAGGCGTTGGCGGTCTCGTCGTTATCGATGACAGCGAA
>DCDF01000245.1:2636-5608 GCA_002316295.1 Syntrophaceae bacterium UBA1062
TTTACCATGGCGTTGATCTGCGGATCCTTCGACACGGGTTCCTGTGCGAGAACCTGCTGGTAAGCCTCCAGTCCCAGCGCGATCTCCTGCTGCTCGGGAACGATCAGGAGCTGCGATCTGCCGGTCACCGGTGCAGTGGCGCAACCGGCCAGGAAAAACATGCCTGTCATGAATGAAATGAAATACGCGGCCAACAGATATCTGGATTTCATTTCCTCTGTCCTCCCATGGAGAGATGGCTTCGTTAGGTAGACGTGTACTCTGATTTTACATCCATTTCAACTGCTGCAGAACGAAGACTCTCCAATCAATCCTGTATCTGGAGATCTTTTGAGAAATCAGGCGGAACCGGCGAGGAGAGACCTGATCTGAAAGAACATGTATTGATCTTCATCTTGACATATGCACGAACATGACGATAAATTAACCAACTGGTTAGTTAATATCTCGATGAGGATGAAAGAATGACAAAGACAAAGATCCTGAATGCCGCGGCCGAGCTCTTTGCAGACAAGGGATTCAACGGCACGAAGGTGCAGGAGATCGCGGATGCCGCAGGGGTGAACAAGGCCATGCTCTATTATTATTTCAAAAATAAGGATGATCTGCTGATGGCGGTCATCGGGAGGTTCGTCGAGGGAATCAGGGATTCGATTCCAAAGTACTTCGCGAGTTCGCGCGACACCCCCGGGAATATCGAGGCGTTTCTCGACTTCTACATCGGGTACCTTGTCCGCAACAGGTCGTTCGTCCGGCTCATGGCCTGGGAGTTGCTCTCGGGCAAACATGTTCAGACAATTGCAAAACATTTTATTGTCCCGACCTTTATGGCTCTTCGCGACAAGATCATGCAGGCCGTCTCCGACGGGATAATCCGCCCGGTTTCACCGGAGCATACGATATTTTCCGTGATAGGCATGAATATCTTCTATATCGTGGCTTCTCCGCTCTTCACACTCCTGCTCGGCGACGATCCCTTGTCTCCCGACATGCTCATCAAAAGAAAGCAGGCGGTTACCGACCTCGTCATGCACGGTCTTCTCCCCACACAGACGGGCCGTTCTGATGATCAGGCAAGAGGTTCGCTGGCATGAGGGCGCTCATGGAAGTATATCGCCGGACATCGCTGTATAAGCTCTATGAACGGGAGTGAATATGAAAAAACGAATAGCGGTGCTTGTGCTGATCGTTGCAGCACTGACAGCAGGCATACTTTTTCTGGTCTTGTCCGGTGATGACCGGCGGGATATCCTTCGGGTTTCCGGCAACATCGAGGCAACCGATGTTCAGTTGAGTTTCAAGCTTCCTGGCAGGCTCGAGAAACGGCTTGTGAGCGAAGGGGATACGGTGACGAAAGGGCAGCTTGTAGCGCAGCTCGACAACGACGACGAGATTCTCTCGGTGGAGCAGGCCCGTGCAGCGGTGAACTATTCCAGATCAATTCTCCAGGAACTCCAGAGAGGGAGCAGGTCGCAGGAGATAGAGGCCGCCAGGGCTGAGGTCAACCGGGCCCTGGCGGGCTTGCAGACGGCGGAGGCCCAGCTCGAACTCGCCCGCGCCGACTTCGAGCGTTTCTCGAAGCTCCACGAGCAGGGAGTGATCAGTCTTCGGGAGCTGGATGAACATCGCACCCGGTATTCGGTTGCCCAGAGCGCCCACAAAGAGGCGGCCGCCAGGGCGAGAGGGGCGAGAGAGCAGCTCAGCCTGGTTCAGGAAGGGCCGAGAAAGGAAAAGAGAGAACAGGCACAGTCGCAGCTTCAGAATGCCGAGCAGGCTCTGAAAAAGGCTGAGCTCAATCTCTCGTACACCACGCTGGTTTCACCCATGAACGCCGTTGTTCTGCAGACCTCTGCCGAGGCCGGCGAGTATCTGAATCCCGGAACGCCTGTCATGACCATAGCCGATCTTGATCGTCCCTGGCTCCGCGCCTATATCAACGAAACCGACCTCGGCAGGATAGCCCTGAACCAGGAAGTTGAGGTCACGACAGATACCTATCCGGGCAAAGTGTACAAGGGACGCATCAGTTTCATTTCCTCGGAGGCGGAGTTCACTCCGAAATCGGTCCAGACAGAAGAGGAGCGCGTCAAGCTTGTCTACCGGATCAAGATCGCCCTTGAGAATCAGGACCGGGAACTTAAGCCCGGGATGCCTGCCGATGCAGTGATCAGGCTGAACAGCCGGTGACGGGAACGCGTATGGAACCAGCCATTGCGGCCATGGATCTCACGAAGAGCTTCGGCGATATCTCGGCGGTCAATGGAATTTCCCTGGAGGTCAACCCGGCGGAAATATACGGACTCGTGGGCCCGGACGGCGCCGGGAAGACCACCACCCTTCGCATGCTGAGCAGCATCATGCCGCCGACATCCGGAACTGCGAAGATAGCCGGCTTCGATGTACAGACACAGCCGGAGCTGGTCAAGGCCAACCTCGCCTACATGAGCCAGCGGTTCGGACTCTATCAGGATCTCACCGTCTGGGAGAACGTCAACTTCTATGCCGACCTCTATGGGGTCCCTGTGAAAGAAAGAAAAGAAAAGATCGAAGAACTTCTGGATTTCAGCTCCATGATGCCCTTCAAGAAACGAACGGCCGGGGCGCTCTCAGGAGGCATGAAGCAGAAGCTCCAGCTGGTGTGTGCGCTCATTCACACTCCCAAGGTCCTTCTCCTCGATGAGCCCACCAATGGGGTGGATCCGGTGAGCAGGAGGGATTTCTGGCGCATTCTGTATAAACTCCTGGCACAGAACGTCTCAATCCTCGTGAGCACCGCCTATCTGGACGAGGCAGAGAGATGCGGCAGGGTGGGGCTGCTCGATAACGGCAGGCTCCTTGCCCAGGGAAGCCCGGGAGAGATCAAAAAGCTGATGAGGGGCATTGTTTTTTCCATCCGTTCGCCCCAAACGCGGAAGGTTCGTGACGCCTTGGAGAGAAGCGGTCGGTACGACGATGTCAATGTGTTCGGAGAC
>DCDF01000226.1 GCA_002316295.1 Syntrophaceae bacterium UBA1062
CCCTCGTATATCCGCTTGTCCGGCGCCATGATGCCGTAGATCGACGCGGTCTGGACGATGCTGCCTCCCCTGCCCTGCTCCGCCATGTGCCGGCCTACTGCCTGGGCCATGAGAAACATGCCGTCGATGTTCACGCTCATGATCCCGCGCCACTGCTCGAGCGAGTAGTCCTCGAATGGCGCGAAGAATGACTCGAGGTCCGCCGACTTCGTGGCCGCGTTGTTGTGCAGCACGGCGATCGGGCCGAGCTCCCCGGCCGCCGCCTTGACCGCGTCCTTCACCGAGCACGCGTCGGACACGTCGCACCCGATGCCCACGGCCCTCACCCCGTGCTCGCCCGCAAGCTCGGCGGCAAATTCCCGGCATCCTCCTTCGTCGAGGTCGAGCACGGCCACATTCGCACCGAACTCCGCCAGGCCGTGGCAGAAATGCCTGCCGAGTATGCCGAGGCCCCCGGTCACCATGGCGTTTCTACCTCCGAGGTCGAAGAGTCCCCTATATCGCGATCTCATCCAGATACACCTTCCTGCCTTCAGTTCTGGAGATCCTTCCCGCCATGAGCGCCCGCATGACTCCGATGGTCTCGTCCGGGTCGATAACGGGCCTGCCCTCGGCCATCAGCATGCCGAAATGCCGGAGCATCCTGCGGAACATGCCGAAGTTGTCGGTGATCTCGTGGCGCGAAATCCGTTTCGAGCCGAAGAAGTCCAGACCGAACACCCGCGGCCCCTCGCCCAGGGCGTCGATCTGGATGACGGGCCCGCCTTCCACGCCCATGGCCACGGACATGTGGGGGGCATCCAGGGCGAGCACCCACTCAGGCACCCTGCCCAGCACCCCTACGGCCGCATCGAGCAGGTGCACCCCATACTTTTCCCACGAGTTCACAATCGCGCCGCGAACGAGCTTCATGTCCCCGTACTCTCTCAAGCCGGCCCGCACCCCGTCGAGCTCCAGGGCATATCGCATTGCGGAGCACGACATGAGCCTCCCGGATTCCAGATACGGGATCAGGCTCTTCAGCTCGTGCGCATCCAGGGCGAGCGGCTTGTCGACGAACACGCTCAGGCCCGCCTCCAAAAAGGGCACGGCCATGGCGCAGTGGCTCTCGTAATCGTCCCTCGCGATGATCACCGCATCGACCCGGCCGATCATCTCACCCGGCTCGGACACGGCGTGCTCGATCAGGCAGGCGCGGCAGAGCAGTTCGGTGGTCCGGTCATCCTGGGTCCAGGCATGGGTGACCCTGAGCCCGTCGATGCCGAACTCCGATCGGTCCCGGCGCCGCACATAATCATGGATCATTGGCCAGCCCGACGCGGCCAGGTCTGGCTCGGAATATCCGTTGACGATGGCGGAGAATGAGAAGGGATGGCCGTTGCCCTCGCTCATGCCTATGATTCCAAGCCTTGCCGCATCCATTGTCAGACCACCTTCCGGAACCGGCCGTCCGCCCTGCCCTCGAGCCAGCACACGCCGCTCAGGTCCGGAAACAGGGGTATCTCGCGCCCGAGCCAGAAGAACCTGCCCGTCGGGCCGTCCGCGCCCAGCTCCAGCAGGTAGTCGGCCGTGGGGTGGCACACGCTCGGGTCCAGGGGCGCATCCGGCGCCATGCCGCTCCTGACCGGCCCCGGGCTCATGAGATTGATCTTGATGTTGCAGCCCGCGCACTCCCGCGCCGCGGACACGGTGAACGCGTTGAGCGCGGCCTTCGAGGCGCTGTATGCCCCGTAGCCGGGTGCGCAGTTCAGAGGCGCGCCCGAGGTCACATTGACAATCCTGCCGAAGTTGCGCTCCCTCATGCCAGGCAGGAGCTTTTGCATGATGAGCATAGGCGAAAGGGCGTTCACCTGCATGCACCGGGCCGCCTGCTCGGCTTCGAGGTCCTCGACTCCCGCCTTCACGCTCACTCCGGCGTTGTTGATGAGGTAGGGGATGAAGCCGAACCGTGCAATGATGTCGCCCAGGGCCCTTGCCGTATCGGCCGCATCCGAAAGGTCGGCCCTCACGGCCTCCACGGCCGGATTGCCCCGGAATGCCTCCCTGATCCTCTCCACGCGGCGCGCCAGGGCGATCACCCGGTATCCGCCGGCGAGATGGCCGGCCAGCGACAGGCCGACGCCGCTGCTCGCCCCGGTGATGAGTACGATCTTATCCATTGCTCCTTTGCAGCACGGCCTCGGCAACGAGAAAGTCCATTTCCGTGTCGATGTCCACCGAGCGCTCGGCGGGCATGATTACGGCCCCCATTCTGCCGAAGAGCAGGGCATCCGACCCTTCGGCCAGCCCGGCCGGCCGGAAGGCGTACACCGCGCCGTTGAGCTGATATGCCTTCGGCAGCAACTGCCTGGGCAGCCAGGGAACCGCGCCCGGGATGAACACCCGGGGCTCGGCGCCTTCTATCTTCCATGCCCGGTGAGGATTCAGCCCGGCCTCTCTGAAGGTGGCGGCGGAGTCGAATCCCTCCCGTATCAGATCGAGGCAGTCCGCGACGTCCTTTTCCGAACGCAGCGGGCAGGTCGGCTCGAGCAGCACCATCACGTCCGGTCTCTCGTTTTCGTCGAGAAGTCTCCTGAAGAGGTCCCGCACCGTATCGGCAACCGGAGAGCCGTTTGAAGCGAGATGAGGCGGCCTCGGATATACCTCCGCGCCGTGGCGCGCCGCCGTATCGGCTATGGCGTCATCGTCTGTGGACACGATGATCCGGTCTATGGCCTCCACCCTTCGGGCGACATCGATGGACCAGACGATCAGGGGCTTGCTCCGCAGGGGACGGATGTTCTTCCCGGGCACCGAGGTGCTGCCGCCCCTTGCGGGAATGACCGCTATCACACGTAAATCCGTGAGCATGAAGTCTCCTGTGCTATAAGGTTTCGAACCTTTTGAGGGCGTTGCGGTACTCGGCCCACTCGCCGATATCCAGCCATGCGTGGTCGCTCACCGGATACACGCCCACCATCCCGCCCCGGTTCCTCAGCCGCTCGATGAGGTCGGTGACATGAAACGCCCCGCCATCCGGGATGAGATCGAGCGCCGCCTGGCCCATGACGTACATGCCCGTGTTCACCAGAAAGCTGTATTCCGGCTTCTCCACCATCCGCGCCAGGGCGCCGCCGTTTGCGATCTCGCAGATGCCGTAGGGTATGTGGTAGCTCTTCATCGAGGCCACGATGGTGAGGTCGTGCCCGCTCTTCTGGTGAAACTCCACCAGGTCCGCGTAGTCGGCTCTCACGATAATGTCGCAGTTGGTCACCAGCAAGGGCCCGTCCGCTCTGCCCCTGAGATGTCTGAGGCTGCCGGCCGTGCCCAGGGGCTCGTCCTCCTCGATATACTCGATGCGGTATTCGGGCTTGAGCTCCTCGAAGTATGACCGGATGATCGTGGCCTTGTAGTTCACGCTCAGGTAGAACAGGTCCACCCCGTGGTCCAGGAAGGTGTCTATGATCAGCTCCAGCACGGTCTTGTCGCCGATGGGGATCAGAGGCTTGGGCAGCACCCGGGTGAAGGGGTCGAGCCTCGTGCCCTTGCCTCCGGCCATGATCACCACGGGCAGCTCGATCTTCCGCAGCGGCCTGTCGTGGTCTCCGTCCTCGAACACGTCTTCCCAGAACAGGAGCTTCACGATCTTGCGCACGGAATCGACCACGGGTATGCACGTGATGTTCCTGTCCAGCATGGCCTCGCGAACGAGGTCCGAGTCGTAGCCCTCGCTCACGATGAAGGGGTTGCTGTTGCAGGCCGTCTCCACCGGCGCGCTCAAGGAGCCTTCCTGCAGGATCCACCGCCTGATGTCGCCGTCCGCGAGAGAGCCCAGCAGCCTTCCGGCCTCGTCCACGACGAACAGGATCCGCTTCTTGTTCTCCTCGAGCTGTTTCATCGCCTCTTTGATATCCCTGGCGCGATGGATGAGAATCTTCTGCATTTCTTCGGTCATGGGTTCACCTCACCGAAGATAATCACGAAACTCCTTTTTCATCACACGTGGGGAAACATCGATTGATTTGAGCACGTTCTTGATGCGCCTGCTCGCATTGCCGTCCCCGTATGCGTCGTAGGGGTTCTTCAGCTCCCGGAGGCCCTGTCTGAACTCCTTCGAGAGCGCTGTTTCGATGGCCCGCTCGATGCCGGCCACGGTGCACGGAGAGTCGATGACATTGCCCGCCCTGATCCTCCCGCGCTGCCGGTCCCCGATGTTCACCACCGGAAGCCTGAACGAAGGCGCCTCGATGAGCCCGCTGGACGAGTTGCCCAGCATGAATGAGCAGTGCTTCATGCAGCCGAGATACATAGCCGCGCCGAGGCTCGGAAAAAACCGGTATCTTTCCGGGCTGGAATCGCAGAACTCACGGATCTCCCGGTTGATCAGGCGCCCTTGCTCGTCGGCGTTGGCCCCGGTGAACACGGCGCGGACGCCCGACCTGCGCACCGCCTCGAGCAGCGCGCCCACCTGCCCGGACGCCGAGCCCTTTTCCAGGGTGACCGGGTGATAGGTGACCAGGGCTGTGGTGCAGCCCAGCTCGAACCCGAGCTCCCGCTCCAGATCTTCCTTGCCGGGGATTCTCAGCCGCCGCAGCCCGTCCAGCCCCGGGGTTCCCAGGTTGAACACGCGCGAGGGGTCTTCGCCCATCTGGATGATCCTTCTGCGGTACTCCTCGGTTGCCGGGAAGTGGATGGCCGCGAGCTTGGTGATCGCGTGGCGGATGTGCTCGTCGATGGCCCCACGGCTCGCCTCTCCCCCGTGCAGGTGGGCGATGGGGATAGCGAGCGTCAGGGCCGGCACGGCGGCCGAGAGCAGCTCGAACCGGTCGCCGAGGAGCACCACGATATCAGGGGCGAGCCGCTGGAAGGTGTCCGCGAAGCCCAGCACGCCCACGCCCACCGATTTCGCCGTGCCCACGCCCGTGTCGGACGAGAGCAGCATCTCCACCCGCGCGGCCACCTCGAACCCGTCTTCCTCAATGGCCCGGCAGGTGAGCCCGAACTCGGGCGATAAATGCATGCCGGTTACCACGACCTGGAGCTCGAGATCCCCGTCGTCCCGGATCTCCTCCATGAGCCAGCGCAAAAGCCAGTAATCCGCCCGCGAGGTGGTGACCACGCAGATCCTTCTGCTCTTCTGTGCAAGGGCGCCGTTGTCCGATCTCATATCAGGTCGTCCCAGGTTATGGCCTTGTGGGCCGGTATCGACCGCCGTGCCTTCAGGCCGACGATCTTGTCCATGTCGCGGGGGGCTATGCCGTCGCCGGGGCGCTTGATCGCCAGCAGATCGCGGGTGATCACCCGCCCCTTCGAGATCGCGCCGAGCGCGACAACGCTCCTGCGCGCCATGGGGATGTTCTTGATCTCGCAGGGAGCCGGCCTCTTTCTTCCGTCGCCCATCGCGTCCTCCACGTTCCTGATGGCCCTGACCATGTCCGCGAACATAGGCGGATCGAGCGACGAGCGATGGTCCGGGCCTTCGGCGCTCCTGTCCAGGGTAAAGTGCTTCTCGATCACCGACGCGCCCAATGCCGCGGCGGCGACGGCGATCTCGATGCCCTCGGTGTGATCCGAGTATCCGACCGGAAATCCGAATGCCCGGTGCAGGGTCTGCATGGCCCTCAGGTTCACCTCC
>DCDF01000174.1 GCA_002316295.1 Syntrophaceae bacterium UBA1062
TGCTACAAGGGCTTCACCACCTCAGGAGGCGCGGAAGGCGTCGGGAAATCCACTACCAACTCGGTGGTCATCTCCTCGGTAAGCATCCTGGTGGCCGACTACTTCCTCACTGCGATCATGTACTGATGCTAGGGAATGTTTCTCTCAGCCTCCGGCATGTGCGGCACTGAAAGACAATGTTCTTATTGAACCGCCTTTTTGGCCGGCCTTGCCGGCGCCGCCTCTTTTCTGGGAGCCGGGACGACCATGGTGATGGCGGCGACAGGGCACTCGGACTCGCAGAAGCCGCACCCGATGCACGCCTTTTCGTCTTTCAGGAAGGGGCTCCCATGGGGATCTTTCGGTCCCCGAGCATCGGACATCGCAAGACAGTGCGTCGGGCAGGCGTCAATGCATATGCTGCAGGACATACACGAATTGCTGTCGACGACGGGCCTTTTCCACTGGGAACGTTTGATCATGATACACAGATTCCCGAACTGATTCTTGACCGCAGAGCCCGGACATATCCTGCCGCATGCCCCGCATTCGATGCAGAGGTCTTCGTCTATCCTGTGGAGTTCCTTCTTCTGGCCGGAGATAGCCTGTGTGGGGCATACCCTTACGCAGGCCGCGCAGCCGGTGCAGTCATCGGTTATTGTATATGGCATGTCGTTTCTCCCTCGCTAAAAGTGGGCGCTGATTCCCAGCCGTGCCAGTGTCTCACTGGTGGGTCTTCCGGTCGAAGCATCCCAGCCGAACTCCTTCCAGTATGCCTCCATCATTTGTTCAATAAGTACCGATCGTCCCTTATTGGCCCCCTCGGCTTGGGGAGGAATGCCCAGAGCCCGGTCGCTGAGCCTGTTTGCCCTGGGATCGATGCCGTGCTTGATGTTGAACGCCTGCTTGAGGGTCTGGATCCTCTCGCCGATTTCCATATAATCCTCAGGCTTCTTGTTCCATCCGGTGGCGGCATTGAGCCAGTCGAAGGTGGGCGTCCGTGTTACGCCGAGGAAGGTGCCGAACATGCACAGACCGGATCCGTTGACCACATTCATGTACTTGCTGCACGAAGCGGCGCTGAGGGCATGCTCCTTCGAGGCCTTGTACTTGCTGTTCTTGTGATAGATCTGGAACGGCCATTTCTTCGGTATGCCCTTGACTTTCTTCCAGAGCTGGAACATCTCGTAGTACAGCTGCGCGCCGATGGTATGCCTGCCCGGTGCGGGCTCTACGCTGTAATGAATGGCAAAGCCCGGGTCCTGCCTGCCGTCGTGCATGGCCGGCTCCTGTCCTCCCGCATGCACGGTGTACAGATCTGATCCGCGTCCTATCTTTTGAGCGGCAATGCGCGAGCCGTCCGCAAGGATGTCGCCGATGCCGTCCCGGTCGATCATCTTGTGGATGAGAGAGACCATGGCGCTCGTATTGCCCCAGCTCAAGTCAAGCCCGTCGGTGTCCTCACGGGTGAGAATTCCCTTCTCGAAGCATTCCATGGCCCAGGCCACCGTGGCCCCAGCGGATATAGTGTCCATGCCCGCCCTGTTGAGGATCTCGTTGAGGTAGAACAGGCTGTCCGTGTCTTCGTTCATGCACAGGCCGCCCAGGGCCAGCACGGATTCATACTCGGGCTTGTGGGTTTCCGCATACTTGCCGGTCATGGAGCATTTGCCCCCGCAGCCCAGCGGGCAGGAATAACAGTGGTACTTTACATACTCTGACTTTTTGATGAGGTCCGGATCAGCCGACTTTGACTTCTTCAGGGGCCAGTCGACATTGCTTCCCTTCCAGTTCATCAGAGGGGAGTCGCCCCATTCGGGAGACATCTGATTCAGACCGCCCGTCCCCCACTGTCTGAGAATCATTTTATAGATCAGGCCGTCCATGGCCATTGCTGTGGGGAGAATTCTCAGGAGCGTTCCCAAGAGAGCCGTGATAATACTCGGCCCCAGCGGGACCTGGAAGCGAACCCACTTGTTGCAGGTTCTGCTGAGCTTATGGACCGCTTTCTGATCGAACGGCCTGATCCTCTTTTTCCCGTTGAGGACCATGGCCTTGAGCTTTTTCGAGCCCATGACAGCCCCAAGGCCGGAGCGTGCGGCGATCCTGCCCTTATCGTTGGAGATGCCCGAGATGAGGGAGAGCTTTTCACCGGCGGGACCGATGACGGCGATCCGGGCACCCGGCCCGTATTTCTCCTGCAGGAGTTCCTCTGTCTCGACGGTGTCCTTCCCCCAGAGGTGTGAAGCGTCTTTCAGCTCTGCCTTGCGGCTGTCGACGTACAGATACACAGGTCTGTCGCTCGCGCCTTCAAAGAATATACCGTCGTATCCGCAGCGCTTGATCGCGGGAGAGAATGACCCTCCGCAGTTGGCATCGCCCCAGGTGCCGGTCAGAGGCGACTTGCCGGCTACCATCCATCTCCCGGCAAAGAGGCTTCCCGTCCCTGTCAGCAGGCCTGAGACAAAACCGAGGATGTTTTCAGGGCCCAGCGGGTCGGCTCCTTTCGGGATCCTGTCGTACAGGAGGTAAGCGGCAAGGCCCAGCCCCGAGAGGTACTTCTCGTATATTTCATCGGGAATGGCCTCTTCCCGGAATTCTCCATTGGAGAGATCGACCGTCAAGATCTTTCCCATGTAGCCTCTGCCCATACATCCTCCTTCTCTTCCCCAACAGGGGGGACACCAGATCGATCACATTCCTTCATGGACCACTGTAGCCGCAATCGGCTGCAGGAATCAATGGAAACCAGCCAGGCTCTCAAGAAGAGCCCGGCCGTGCAATATCCTCCTGTTTCTGCAGAAATCTAATCGTCCCTTGACTTCGGGGATCGACATGGTTAATATAACAGTGTTAAGTTAACAGCGTTATTATTCACAAAAGGTATTTATATGCCAAAGGTTGCGCGGAGTCAAGAAGACAGAGAGATCATCCGCGAAAAAATCCTGGACGAGGCACTGGGCCTGATTTCGGAAAGCGGATTCTCCTCTTTCAGCATGAGGAAGCTCGCGTCCCGTCTGGGTATGACCGCCACCACCATCTATAACTACTATTCGAGCAAGGACGAGCTGTACCTCATGATCCTTACCAAGGGTTTCGATATGCTCTACCGGCGGTTCGACGAGATCTACCGTGCCGGAGGCGATCCTTCCCGCAAGCTCCGGGAGATGGTCGAAACCTATATCGATTTCGGCATCACCAATGCGAACTACTACAATATCATGTTCACTTCCGACGCTCCCAAGTACAGCGACTATATCGGCACAGGCATCGAACCTGTGGCGCATTTCGAGAAGCAGACGGCGCTCAAGCTCGTGGATATCGCTTCCCGGGTGCTCAGTGATCTGGG